>JADLES010000051.1 GCA_020845995.1 Burkholderiales bacterium
GTGCGCGTCCAGTACGCGGGCGTCAACTACAAGGACGCGCTTACCGCGCTTGGCCGCGCCAGGCTGGCGCGCAAGTTTCCCCTGGTCGGAGGCACCGACCTCGCCGGCGTGGTCGTGTCCTCGGCGGACGAGCGCCTGCGGCGGGGCGACGCGATCCTGATGCACAGCTTCGGCCTGGGCAGTCACCATGACGGCGGATACGCGGAATTCGGGCGCTTCCCGGCGGAATGGGTTTTTCCCCTGCCCGAGGGGCTATCGGCGTTCGACGCCGCAGCTCTCGGAGTGGCCGGCCATTCGGTCGGAGTCGCCGTCGAACTGATGGAGGCGAATGGCCTTTCGCCCGCACGCGGCCCGCTGCTCGTCAATGGCGCGACCGGCGGAGTCGGCAGCATTGCGATCGACATTTTCGCGAAACGCGGCTACCGTGTGACGGCGGTGACACGCAAGATGGCGGAAGCCGCGTACCTGCGCTCGCTGGGCGCCGCCGAGGTGCTCGATGCCGCCACCGCCTGTGGCGGAGGCCGACCGCTCGAATCCGAGATCTGGGCGGGCGCGGTGGACTCGGTCGGCGGCGCACAGCTCGAGTGGCTGGTGCCGCGTATGCGGCGCGATGGTGTGATCGCCTCGGTCGGCAACGCGGGCGGCAATTCCTACGCCGGGAACGTCCTGCCGTATATCCTGCGAGGGGTGCGCTTGATCGGGATCAACGTCAATAATCCGGTGGAGATGAAGCTGCGCATCTGGAGCCGCCTCGGCGGCGACCTCAAGCCGCGCTACCTGGAGCGCATCGCCCGGCGCATCGCGCTGGAAGCGCTGCCTCAGGCGTTCGAGGCGCTGCTTGGCGGGCGCGTGCGCGGGCGTCAATTGGTAGATTTTGACCTGGAAGGAGCTGCCGGATGAAACGCATCATTGTCGGGATGTCGGGGGCATCGGGCGCCATCTATGGAATCCGGGCGTTGCAGGTGCTGAGCGGCGTGGAGGGGATCGAGACGCACCTGATCCTGTCGCCATCGGCCAAGCGTACCATCGTCGAGGAGACCCCGCACAGCGTCGCCGAGGTGGAGGCGCTGGCAAGCGTCGTGCACCAGCACCGCGACATCGGCGCATCGGTCGCGAGCGGCTCGTTCCGCACGGCGGGCATGCTCGTCGCGCCCTGCTCGATCAAGTCGCTCTCGGGCATCGTGCATTCCTACAATGACAATCTGCTCGCGCGCGCCGCCGACGTTTGCCTCAAGGAACGGCGCACGCTGGTGCTCCTCGTGCGCGAAACACCGCTGCACCTGGGCCATATCGAGCTGCTCGCGCAGGCCGCGCGCTACGGCGCCGTCGTGCTGCCGCCGGTGCCCGCTTTCTACCACCGTCCGCAGACGCTCGACGACATCGTCAATCACTCGGTCGGCCGCGCGCTCGACCAGTTCGACGTGCCGCATCGGCTGTTCAAGCGCTGGAAAGAGGCGGCCGACAAGGCAGGCGACACGCACGGCCTGGGCCACCGCGAGAAGCTCGCGCCTTAGCCTTTGCGTCCGGCCGCGACCGGCAGATGGTCGAGGCGCCGGATTTCGGGATTGCGCACGACCGAGGCGTCGTCCAGGAACGCCTGCAGGAACCCGATCGAGTCGGCACCCCAGAAAAGTTCGTTGTCCACCGCGAAGGTGGGTACGCCGAATACGCCGGTCTGCGCCGCGGCCTCGGTGTTCTTCCTCAGGACGTCCTTGACCTCCGGGGCGGCGACCGTGCCGGCCGGTACCCCCAGTTGGGCGCACAAGGCGGCAAACCTGCCCTGATCCGACGCGTCCGCGCCCGTCGTCCAGATCGCATCGAAGATCTGCCGCACGGGCTCCGGCCGCGAGCCGCAGGCGATGGCGAGGCGCAGGTGGGGGAGGGGGTTGAACGGGTGCGCCGCGGGAAAGCGAAAGGGAACGCCGAGGCGGCTCGCCCACCAGTGACACCACCGGTACGTATAGCGGCGCTTGGGCGCGAATTCCGCCGGCCCCTTCTGCCCCCAATGGTCGAGCAGCGCGGCAAAGAGCACGGGGCGGTACTCGATCGACAATCCGGCGGGAAGCTCCTTCAGCCGGTGCAAGCAGAGGTAGGCGAAGGGCGAGACGAAATCGAAATACCAGGTTGCGCGGCGCATGGATTGCTATCCTAGCCGGAACAAGGAACGCGCAAAGCGCGTTGGGGGCTCCATGAGATACACCACGCTCAAATACGCCGTTTCCGGCCGCATCGGGCGCATCACGCTCAACCGGCCCGCGCGGCTCAACGCCATCGACGACAGGATGCCGCGCGAGATCCGCCGCGCGGTGGAGGCGGCCAACGACGACGACCGGGTGCACGTGATCGTGCTCGCGGGCGCGGGCCGGGCGTTCTGCGCGGGATACGATCTGAAGGAGTTCGCCGAGGGCGATGGCGGGAACCGCTGGAACCAGCCGATGCCCTGGGATCCGATGAAGGATTACCGCGGCATGAAGGCGAACACCGACGACTTTTTCGCCATCTGGCGCAGCTACAAGCCGGTGATCTGCAAGGTGCACGGCTACGCGGTCGCGGGCGGTTCGGATATCGCGCTGTGCGCCGACATCGTGATGATGGCCGAGGACGCGAAGATCGGCTACATGCCGGCGCGCGTCTGGGGCTGTCCGACGACCGCGATGTGGGTCTACCGGCTCGGCGCCGAGAAGGCGAAAAGGATGCTCCTTACGGGCGACACGGTGGACGGCCGGACCGCGGAGAAGATGGGGCTCGTCTACCGGGCGGTGCCGGCGAAGGACCTCGACCACGCCGTGAATGCGCTCGCGAAGCGCATGGCGGGTGTGCCGAAGAACCAGCTCATGATGCAGAAGCTCATGATCAACCAGGCCTACGAGAACATGGGCCTCGCGAGCACGCAGGCGATGGCCACGCTCTTCGACGGCATCACGCGCCATTCGCCGGAGGGGGTGTGGTTCAAGAACTACGCGGCGAAGCACGGCTTTCATGCCGCGGTGAGGTGGCGAGATAGTGGCAAGGCGATACCCCGCGGAAAGGCTGTCCCCTGATCGCGCGCGCGCGCCGGCAGCCGAGGCGGTAGCGCCCGTCGCCGTCCATCACGCCGATCCTGGTGCAGGGGCCGTTCAGGGCGTTCGTTTCGCCTGAATGGCCCTTCCGGCCCGGGACGAAGATTCCCTCTTCAGGAAGGCGGAGATCCAGGTCCCGGTGTCGACCAGTCTGTCCAGGTCGATGCCGGTCTCGATGCCGAGGCCGTGCAGCATGTAGACGACATCCTCAGTGGCGACGTTGCCGGTCGCCCCCTTCGCGTAGGGGCAACCGCCCAGGCCCGCCACCGAGGCATCGAAGGTGGCGATGCCGAGCTCCATCGAGGCGTAGATGTTGGCAAGCGCCTGGCCGTAGGTGTCGTGGTAGTGACCGGCGAGCCGTGCCGCCGGCACGCGCCTGGCGCAGGCCTCGACCATCGCCTGCATCCTCCCCGGCGTGCCGACGCCGATGGTGTCGCCGAGCGAGATCTCGTAGCAACCCATGTCGTGCAGCGCGCCCGCGACCTCGGCGACCTTCTGCGGCGCGATTGCGCCCTCGTAGGGGCAGCCGACCACGCAGGAGATATAGCCGCGGACTTTGATGTTTGCTTTTCGAGCACTTTCAAGAACCGGGCGAAAGCGCTCCAATGACTCCGCAATCGAGCAATTGATATTCTTCCTGGAAAACGCCTCGGAGGCGGCGGCGAACACGGCGACCTCGGTCGCGCCGGCCGCTTTCGCCGCCTCGAAGCCTTTCAGGTTCGGCGTCAGCACCGGGTAGGCAACGCCGGGTCTCCTGCGAATGCGCCCCAGCACCTCGGCGTGATCGGCCATTTGCGGGATCCACTTCGGCGACACGAAGGCGGTCGCCTCGATGGCGGTCAGCCCGGCCTCCCCAAGGCGCTCGATCAGCTCGAGCTTGATTGCCGTCGGCACCTCGCCTTTCTCGTTCTGCAGCCCGTCGCGCGGACCCATTTCCACGATGCGGACCTTCCTTGGCAATGTCATGCGGCCTCCAGTCGGAGCAATTCTGCGCCTTCGGACACCTGCTCGCCGGCCTTGAAATGAATCGCCGCGACTGTGCCGTCGCGCGGCGCGGCGATGGTGTGCTCCATCTTCATGGCTTCCAGGATCACGAGCGGCGCCCCCTTGGCGACCCGCGCGCCGGGCGCGACGAGCACTTGCAGCACCTTGCCGGGCATGGGCGCGGCGAGCGAGCCGATGCGCTCGTCCGGCGCCTCGGCGAGTTGCGCGCTCAGGAGTTCGAGCACGCGGTGCGTGCCGTCGCGAAAAAGGTGCCAGTGCGGCCCATCGCGCACCGCGCGCACGCGAAACGACGCGTCGCCGAACGTCACGCGCAGCGCGCCCGCCTCTTCGCCGCCCGAGATCTCCTGCTCGCGCCCGTCCACCGACAGCCTCAGCCCGCCCGGGGTGAAGTGCGCCACCGCCCGATGCCTGCGACCCTCCTCGGCAAACACGAACTCGTGATGCGAACCAAGATTGAGGCGCCAGCCGTCGATGATGCTCCAGGGCGAATGCGGATCTCCCGAGGACCTTGCCGCGGCCGACGCCTGCGCCTGTTCGGCGAGCAGCTCGGCCAGCGCGGCCGCGGCGAGCGCCTCGTCCCCCGCGCCGGTCTCGGCCGGAAGCAGCTCGGCCCGATTCGTTTCGATCAGCTCCGTGTCCGGTTCCGCGGCGGCGAATGCCTCGCTCGCCACCGTGCGTGCAAGGAACGCGACGTTGGTCGAGACGCCGACGATTTCGCACTCCGCCAGCGCGGCGCGCATGCGGCCGAGCGCGACTGCGCGATCTTCTCCCCAGACGATTACCTTGGCGATCATCGGATCATAGTAAGGAGTGATCACATCGCCTTGGCGTACGCCGGTATCGACACGCACCGGATCGGTCGGCAGACGCAGGTGCCGCAACGTGCCGGTGGACGGCAAAAAGCCCTTTGCGGGGTTCTCGGCGTAGATGCGCGCCTCGATGGCGTGGCCTTTCATTTGAATGTCTTTTTGTTGCAGAGGTATCGGTTCGCCCGCGGCGACCGACAGCTGCCACTTCACGAGATCCAGGCCGGTGATCATCTCCGTCACCGGGTGCTCGACCTGCAGGCGGGTGTTCATCTCCATGAAATAGAACGCGCCGTCGCGCGCGGCGATGAACTCCACGGTTCCGGCGCCGACGTATCGAATCGCCCTGGCGGCGGCGACCGCGGCCTCGCCCATCGCCTTGCGCCGGCCGGGCGCGAGACCCGGGGCCGGCGCCTCTTCGAGAATCTTCTGGTGCCGGCGCTGCACCGAGCAGTCGCGCTCGAACAGGTGGACGACGTTGCCGTGCGCATCGCCGAACACCTGCACCTCGATGTGCCGCGGCCGCGCGAGGTGGCGCTCCAGCAGCACGCGCTCATCGCCGAAAGCGGACTTCGCCTCGCGCATCGCCGATTCAAGGGCCGCCGCGAACGACGCATCGTCGGCGACGATGCGCATGCCCTTGCCGCCGCCGCCCGCGGAGGCCTTGATCAGTACCGGGTAGCCGAGCCGGCGCGCCTCCTTCCGCAGGTGCACCGGATCCTGCTCCTCGCCGTGATAGCCGGGTACCAGCGGGAGGCCAGCCTCGCCCATCAGGCGCTTGGCTGCCGACTTGTCGCCCATCGCGGCGATCGCCTCCGCGGAAGGACCGATGAAGACCACGCCCGCCCGCGCGCAGGCCGCGGCGAAGCCTTCGTTCTCCGACAGGAAGCCGTAGCCCGGATGGATCGCCTCGGCGCCGCTGGCGCGGGCGGCGGCGAGGATCGCTTCGCCGTTCAGGTAGCTCGCGCGCGCCTCGGGCGGGCCGATGCGGCGGGCTTCGTCGGCGAGCGCTGCATGGCGCGCGTCGCGATCGGCATCGGAGTACACCGCGACCGTGCGAATCCCCATGTCGCGCGCGGCGGTGATGACGCGGCAGGCGATCTCGCCGCGGTTGGCGATGAGGATCTTGCGGAACACCTCAGTCCTTGCGCCTGGTCCAGGCGGGCCGGCGTTTTTCCAGGAACGAGGCGATGCCTTCGCGGCCTTCGGGCGAGACGCGGATCTCGGCGATGCGCTGGGCCGTGTCCTCGACCATCGCGTCGGTGACCGGCCCGCCGCGCGACACGGTGCGGATCAGGTCCTTGATCCTGCGCAGGGCCTGCGGCCCGCCCTGCACGAGGTGCTGCAGGATCTCCTCGACGTCTGCGTCCAGCCTTTCGGGCGCGGAGACTTTCGCGAGCATGCCGAGCCGGAGCGCCTCGGCCGCGTCGAAGCGCTCGCCGGTGAGGAAATACCGGCGCGCCGCGCGCTCGCCGATCGCCCGGACGACGTAGGGGGAGATCGTCGCCGGCGACAATCCGATCCTGACCTCGGTGAGCGCGAATACCGCCTCGGGCGCGCCCACCGCGATGTCGCAGGCCGCGACCAGGCCGGTGCCGCCGGCGAAAGCCGCGCCGTGCACCCGCGCCACGGTGGGCTTGGACAGGCGGTCGAGCGTCTTCAGCATCTCTGCCAGCGCGCGCGCATCGGCGAGGTTCTGCTCCAGGCCGTAGCCGGCCATGCGCCTCATCCAGTTGAGGTCGGCCCCGGCGCAAAACGCCGGCCCGCTGCCCGCGAGCAGGACCGCGCGCACCGCCGGATCGGCATCCAGCCTGCGCAGCGCCTCGGTGAGCGAGGCGATCAGCGCGTCGTCGAAGGCATTGCGGATCTCGGGGCGGTTGAGCGTCACCACGCCCACCGCGCCGCGCCGCTCGATCAGGAGATGATCCGCGGGCATGCGGCTTCGCTCTTGGGCATTGCGTCCTCCTGCGTCACATCCGGAATACGCCGAATTTCGTTTCCTCGATCGGCGCGTTCAGCGAGGCGGAGATCCCCAGGCCGAGCAGCCGGCGCATGTCCGCCGGGTCGACCACGCCGTCGTCCCAGAGGCGCGCGCTCGCGTAATAGGGGTGCCCCTGGCGCTCGTACTGGTCGCGGATCGGCTGCTTGAAGCTCTCCTCTTCCTCGCCCGACCAGCTGCCGCCCTTGGCCTCGATGCCGTCGCGCCGCACGGTCGCGAGCACGCTCGCCGCCTGCTCGCCGCCGAGCACCGAGATGCGCGCGTTCGGCCACATCCACAGGAAGCGCGGCGAGTAGGCGCGCCCGCACATGCCGTAATTGCCCGCGCCGTGCGAGCCGCCGATGATCACGGTGAATTTCGGCACCCTGGCGGTGGCCACCGCGGTCACCATCTTGGCGCCGTCCTTGGCGATGCCGCTCGCCTCGTACTTTCTGCCGACCATGTAGCCGGTGATGTTCTGCAGGAAGAGCAGCGGGATGCCCCGCTGGCAGGCAAGCTCGATGAAATGCGCCGCCTTCAGCGAAGATTCCGAGAACAGCACGCCGTTGTTGGCGAGGATCGCGATCGGATAGCCGTGCAGGCGGGCGAAGCCGGCGACCAGCGTGGCGCCGTAATTCGCCTTGAATTCGTCGAACTCCGAACCGTCCAGGATGCGCGCAAGAACCTCGCGCACTTCGTAGGGCTTGCGCACGTCGGCCGGGATGATTCCGTAGAGCTCCTCGGCCGGGTAGAGAGGATCCTTCGGCTCCTGTACCTGCAATTGAACTTGCTTGCCGCGATTCAGGTTGCCCACAATTCTCCGCACGATCGACAGTGCGTGCGCGTCGTTCAGCGCGTAGTGATCCGCCACCCCGGAGACGCGCGTGTGCACCTCCGCGCCGCCGAGTTCCTCGGGCGAGACGATCTCGCCGGTCGCGGCCTTCACGATCGGCGGGCCGCCGAGGAAGATCGTGCCCTGGCCCTTGACGATGACCGTCTCGTCGGACATCGCCGGCACGTAGGCGCCGCCCGCCGTGCACGAGCCCATCACGCAGGCGATCTGCGGGATGCCGAGCGCCGACAGGTTGGCCTGGTTGTAGAAGATGCGGCCGAAATGCTCGCGGTCGGGGAACACCTCGTCCTGGCTCGGCAGGTTGGCGCCGCCCGAATCGACGAGATAGATGCAAGGCAGGCGGTTCTGCAGCGCGATCTCCTGGGCGCGCAGGTGCTTTTTTACCGTCATCGGGAAGTAAGTGCCGCCCTTCACCGTGGCGTCATTGGCGACGATCATGCATTCGCGGCCGCGGACCCGGCCCACGCCGGTCACGATGGAGGCCGAGGGCACGTCGCCGCCGTACATGCCCCAGGCGGCGAGCTGGCCGATCTCGAGGAACGGCGAGCCCGGGTCGAGCAGGGTGCGCACGCGCTCGCGCGCGAGCAGCTTGCCGCGCGCGGTGTGTTTCCTTCGCGCCGCCTCGTCGCCGCCGGCGGACACGGCGGTTGCCCTGCGCTTCAGGTCGGCGACCATCTCGCGCATGCGCGCGGCGTTGGCGCGGAATTCCTCGGAGCGCGGCTCGAGCTGGCTGCGGATCGCCGGCATCAGGCGCCGCCGCCGAGCGCCCTGCCGATCACGAGACGCTGGATGTCGCTCGCGCCCTCGTAGATCCGGCACACGCGCACGTCGCGCCAGATGCGCTCGACGGCGAAATCGGTGAGGTAGCCGTAGCCGCCGTGGATCTGGATCGCCTCGGAGCAGACGCGCTCGGCGGTCTCCGAGGCGAACAGCTTGGCCATGGACGCCTCCTTCAGGCAGGGCGAGCCCGCGTCCCTCAGCCGCGCGGCGTGCAGGTAGAGCTGGCGCGCGGCCTCCACCCCGGTCGCCATGTCGGCGAGCCGGAAACTGACCGCCTGGTGCCCGATCAGCGGCTTGCCCATGCTCGTGCGCTGCGCGGCGTAGGCAAGCGCAGCGTCGAGCGCGGACTGCGCCATGCCGGTCGCCTGCGCGGCGACGTTGATGCGCCCTGACTCCAGGTTGGCGAGCGCGATGCGGTAGCCGGCGCCCTCCTGCGTGAGCAGGTTCGCCGCGGGCACCCGGCAGTTCTCGAAGACGATCTGCGCCGTGTCGGAGGCGCGCTGGCCGGTCTTGTCCTCCAGGCGCGCGACCACGTAGCCGGGGGTGGAGGTGGGCAGGACAAAGGCGCTGATGCCCTTCTTGCCTGCCGCCTTGTCGGTGACGGCGAAGACCACCGCGATATCGGCGTTTTTCCCCGAGGTGATGAACTGCTTGACGCCGTTCAGCACGTAGTGCGCTCCCGATCTTTCTGCGCGCGTGGTGATCGCGGAGGCGTCCGACCCCGCCTGCGGCTCGGTCAGGCAGAAGGCGCCCAGCGCCTTGCCGCGCGCGATCGGTTCGAGGAACTCGCGCTGTTGCGCGGCGTCGGCGTAGCCCTGGAGGATGTGCGCGACCAGGTTCGTCACCATGACGATGGTGCAGGTCGCCCCGTCGCCCGCCGAGATCTCCTCGCAGGCGATCGCAAGCGCCGTGTTGTCCATCCCGGCGCCGCCCTGCGCCTCGGGGATCGACACGGCGTACAGCCCCATGGCGCCCAGCGCGGCCACCTCCGCGCGCGGAAAGGCCTTCTCGCGGTCCCAGCGCGCGGCGTTGGGCAGGAGGCGCTCGCGGGCAAAGCGGCGCAGCGCGTCGCGAAGCTGCTCGTGGTGGGCGGCGTGGCTCATGCGAGGCGCGAGTAGGTGACCGTGTGGTGGGTGAACAGTTTGCCGCGGCGATCATGGCATTCGGCGGTGCCGTAGATGACGCGCTTGCCGAGCTTGAGCACGCGCGCGGTGCAGTACACGGTCTCGCGCCGGGCGGCATTGAGAAACGCGGTGTTCAGCTCGGCGGTGACCGCATCGTGCTCCAGGCCGATGTGTCGCTTGATCGCGAGCCACATCGCGCAGTCGGCGGCGGCCATGAAGGCGGGTCCGTTGACCGTGCCGCCCGGGCGCTCGAGCGATCTGCGAAACGGCATCGCGACGGTGCACTCCGCGTCAGAGACCGACACGAGCTTCAGGCCGTAGCCGCTGACGAAGCGCGCGCGCGCGAGCATCCGCTGCAGGGCCGCCTTGCTCGCCCTCATGCCAGCTCGACGGCCATCGCGGTTGCTTCACCCCCGCCGATGCACAGCGAGGCGACGCCGCGCCGCGCGCCGCGCCTGCGCAGCGCGCCGATCAGCGTGACGAGGATGCGCGCGCCGGAGGCGCCGATCGGATGCCCGAGCGCGCAGGCGCCGCCGTGCACGTTCACCTTCTCGTGCGGCAGCGAATGCTCCTTCATCGCCGCCATCGTCACCACCGCGAAGGCCTCGTTGATCTCGTACAGGTCGACGCCTTGCGCCGACCAGCCCGTCTTCTCGAACAGCTTCCGGATCGCCCCCACCGGCGCGGTGGTGAAGAGGGCGGGCTGCTGCGCGTGCGTCGAATGGCCGGCGATGGTCGCGATGGGCGCGAGGCCGCGCTTGTCCGCGCTCGAGCGGCGCATCATCACCAGCGCCGCCGCGCCATCGGAGATCGAAGAGGAGTTCGCCGCCGTCACGGTGCCGTCCTTGCGGAAGGCGGGCTTGAGCGACGGGATCCTCTCCAGGTCCGCCTTGAACGGCTGCTCGTCCATTTCCATGAACTTCTGCTGCTTGCCGCTCTTCAGCGCGATCGGCGTGATTTCCCAAGCAAAGGAGCCGTCTTTGTTCGCCTGTTGCGCCCTTTGCAGAGACGCAATCGCGAACCTGTCTTGCGATTCCCTTGAAAAAGCGAAACTCTGGGCGCAATCCTCGGCAAACGTCCCCATGAGCCGACCTTTGTCGTACGCGTCCTCCAGGCCATCGCAGAACATGTGATCGAGCACCTGCGCGTGGCCCATGCGCAGGCCGGCGCGCGCCCTGGGCAGGAGATAGGGAGCGTTTGTCATGGACTCCATGCCGCCGGCTACGACCACTTCATAGGAACCGGAAAGCAAGCCGTCGTGCGCGAGCATCGCCGCCTTCATGCCCGAGCCGCACATCTTGTTGATCGTCGTGCAGCCGACCGAGAGCGGCAGTCCGGCGCCCAGCGCCGCCTGGCGCGCCGGCGCCTGGCCCTGCCCGGCGGGGAGCACGCAACCCATCAGCGCTTCCTGCACGTCCTCGAGACTCAGCTTCGCGCGCTCGAGCGCGGCGCGGATCGCCGCGGCGCCGAGCTCCGGGGCGGCGAGCCCCTTGAGCTCCCCCTGGAAGCCGCCCATCGGGGTGCGGGCCGCGGCGACGATCACGATCGGGTCAGGCGTCATGGACCATTCCTTTCAAATTCCGGATGGCTGCGATGGCTTCGCTCTCGATCCTGGCGATCAGTTCCGCCGCGGGCAGCGCGCGCGACAGGGGCGCGGCCTGGCCCGCCCACAGCGCGACGAAATCCCCATTGCCCGCCTTCGCCGATGCCTGGCGCAGCCTGCCAGTGACGGCGTTTTGCGCCGGGAACGCGAGCTGCGGCGCGTTCGCCGCGGCCATCTCGTCGATGAAGCGGTTGGCCAGGCCGCGCGCGGGCTTGCCCGAGAACTTCTCCGTGAGGCGTGTGCCGTCCTCGGTCGCCGCAAGCACCAGGTCCTTGTGGACCTGCGAGGCGCCGCTCTCCGGGCACGGGATGAATGCCGTTCCGAGCTGCGCGAGCCCGGCGCCCAGGGCAAGCGCGGCGGCGACGCCTTCGCCGTCCATGATGCCGCCCGCCGCCACGACCGGGACTGTCACCGCGCGCGCGACGAGCCGGACCAGTGCCAGCGTCCCGGTGAGCGACTGATAGGGGTCGCGCAGGAAGCTGCCGCGATGCCCGCCCGCCTCGCCGCCCTGGGCGACGACGAAATCGAAGCCGAGCTGCTCCAGGCGTTGCGCCTCCGCGACGCAGGTCGCGCTGCCGCCGACGAGAATGTCGAGGGTCTTGAATTGCTTGATCCGATCCTTGTTCAAGTCATTCAAATGAACCGTAAAAACGCGCGGCCGAATCTGTGCAATCGCGTCCAGTTGCGCGTTCAGGTCCGGGGCATACGGCGCCGTGACCGTCTCCGGCGCCGGCAGCCCCATCTCCCGGTAGTAGCCCGCGACCGCGTCGAGCGCGGCGCGCTGCGCCGCCGGCGCGATCGGCGCCGGCAGCGGCGAGGAGAACAGATTGATGGCGAACGGGCGCTCGGTCTTCGCGCGCACCCAGGCGCACTGCTTCTTCATTTCCTCGGGCTGCGTGTAGGCGAAGCCGAACGATCCCAGCGCGCCCGCCGCCGAGCAGGCGGCGACCAGCTCCTGCGACGAGGGTCCACCCGCCATCGGCGCCTGGATAATGGGCACGGCGAGCCCGAACCGGGCGCAGAGCGGCGTCTCGAGTTTCATCGATTCGCCCCGACGGCGCCGTCCCGCGTGCAGTCGAGGTTGCGCAGCAGACCATCCTCGACGCCGTAGATCCAGCCGTGCACCGACAGCGCGCGTCCGCATGCCCAGGCATCCTGGACGAAGGTCGCATCGCAGATGTGCCGGACCTGCTCGCTCACGTTCAGCTCGCACAGGCGCCGTTCTCGCAACGCCGCATCGGCGATCGCGTCGAGCTCGGTTGCATGCAGGTCGCGCACGTCCCGCACGTGGCGCAGCCAGTGGCCGGCGAGGCCCACCTTCTCGCCGGTGAGCGCGGCGTGCACGCCGCTGCAGCCGTAGTGGCCGCAGACGATGACGTGGCGCACCTTGAGCAGGTCGACGGCGAATTGCAGCACCGAGAGGCAGTTGAGGTCGGTGTGCACGACCAGGTTGGCGACATTGCGGTGCACGAACACCTCGCCGGGCGCGAGCCCCGTAATCTGGTTGGCCGGCACCCTGCTGTCGGAGCAGCCGATCCAGAGAAACTCCGGCTTCTGCTGTCCGGCAAGCCGGCCGAAGAACCCGGGATCGGCGGTGCGCACGCCCGCGGCCCAGGCCTGGTTCCGGCGCAGCAACTCCGCCACGTCCGTCACCGCGTCTCCTGGAACAGTTCCCTGCCGATCAGCCAGCGGCGGATTTCCGAGGTGCCCGCGCCGATCTCGTAGAGCTTGGCGTCGCGCCACAGGCGTCCGGTCGGCGTCTCGTTGATGTAGCCCATGCCGCCCAGCGCCTGGATCGCCTCGCCCGCCATCCAGGTGGCCTTTTCGGCCGCGTACAGGATCGCGCCGGCGGCGTCCTTGCGCGTGGTCTCGCCGCGATCGAGCGCCTGGCCGACGGCGTAGACGTAGGCGCGGCAGGCGGAAAACGTCGAATACATGTCGGCCAGCTTGCCCTGCATCAGCTGGAATTCGCCGATCGGCTGGCCGAACTGCTTGCGCTCGTGGACATAGGGAATCACCGCGTCCAGGCAAGCCGCCATGATGCCGAGCGGCCCGCCGGCCAGCACCGCGCGCTCGTAGTCCAGCCCCGACATGAGCACGTTGACGCCGCTGCCCTCCCGGCCGAGCACATTCCCGGCGGGCACCTCGCAGTCGCGAAACACCAGCTCGCAGGTGTTCGAGCCGCGCATGCCCAGCTTGTCCAGCTTCTGCGCCGTCGAGAAGCCGCGCATGCCTTTCTCGATCACGAACGCCGTGATACCGCGCGGCCCGGCGTTCGCGTCGGTCTTCGCGTAGACGACCAGGACGTCGGCGTCCGGGCCGTTGGTGATCCACATCTTGCTGCCGTTGAGAAGGTAAAGATCGCCACGCCGTTCCGCCTTCAACCGCATTCCCACGACATCCGAGCCGGCGCCAGGCTCGGACATGGCGAGCGCGCCGACGTGCTCGCCGGAAATCAGCCGGGGCAGGTATCGCTTCCTCTGCGCATCCGAGCCGTTCCTGCGCAGCTGGTTGACACAGAGGTTCGAGTGCGCGCCGTAGGAAAGGCCCACCGCGGCCGAGGCGCGGCTGATCTCTTCCATGGCGACGATGTGGGCGAGGTAGCCCATCTGCGTGCCGCCCAGCTCTTCCTCGACGGTGATGCCGAGCAGGCCGAGCGCGCCCAGCTTGCGCCACAGGTCCGCCGGGAACTGGTTGCTCGCGTCGATCTCGGCCGCGCGCGGCGCGATCTCCTTCGCCGCGAAGTCGCGCACCGAGTCGCGCAGCAGGTCGATGGTTTCGCCGTGCGCGAAGCGGAGGAACGGAGTGTCCATGGGGGCGGGATAAGCTGCGACCTTACTTGCCGTTTACGTAAGCGTCAATCCTGGCCGCGCTTCAGCTGCCGCTTGAGCTTCTGCTCGAACACCAGGATCTCGGACAGCTGCGCCTCGATGTCCGCGCGCTGCTGCTGCAGGCTCGCCTTGTGCGCTTCCAGCACCGACAGGAAGCGCTTCAGCTGCGGGCGTTCGTCACGCCCCGGTTCGTACATGTCGATCAGTTCGCGGATTTCCGACAGGGCGAGGCCGAGCCGCTTGCCGCGCAGCGTCAGCTTCAGGCGGGTGCGGTCGCGCGCGGAGTAGACGCGGCGCGTGCCCTCGCGCTTGGGCGCGAGCAGGCCGTGGTCCTCGTAGAAGCGGATCGCGCGCGGCGTGACGTCGAATTCGCTGGACAGCTCGCCGATGGAGAACTCGGCGCGTTCCTTTTCGCTCTGCAGCATGATAGGGTGCGACGATTCTAGCCCAGCCGCCGCTCGCCGCCTCCGCTTGCGCACGATCGAAACTCCGTTTGCCGATGCCCCGGCGCCCGGCGCCCCCGTGCAGGTCGCGCCGGGCATCCACTGGCTGCGCATGTCGCTGCCGTTCCAGCTCGACCACATCAACCTCTGGCTGCTGGAAGACGGGCAGGACTGGTTCCTGATCGACACCGGCCTCGGCAACCCGCCCACGCGCGCGCTCTGGGATCGCGTGTTTCGCGAGAGCATCGGCGCCCGGCCGGTACGGCGCGTGCTGGTGACCCACTACCACCCCGATCACGCGGGCAACGCCGCCTGGCTGTGCGCGCGCACGGGGGCCGAGCTGTGGATGACGCGCAGCGAGTACCTGACCGCGCACGCGGCGCTGCACGGGGCCGCGGGCTACTCGCCCGCGGAGCAACGCGACCTGTTTCGCGCCAACGGGCTGGACCAGGCGCGGGCCGACGCCCTGCTCACGCGGGGAGGCCTGTACCGGTCGCTCGTGCCCGATTTCCCGCTTTCCCACCGCCGCCTGTTCGACGGCGAACGCATCGTCATCGGCGGACGCGAATGGCGCGTGATCATCGGCTACGGCCACGCGCCGGAGCACGTTTCGCTGCATTGCGAGGCGCTGAATGTGCTCATCTCCGGCGACATGCTGCTGCCGCGGATCTCCACCAATATCGCGGTGCGGTCCATCGACCCCTGGTCGAATCCGCTGCGCCAGTTCCTGGACTCGATCCGGCGCTACCGCGCGCTGCCGGAGGATGTCTTCGTGCTGCCTTCGCATGGATTGCCGTTCCGCGGCGCGCATGCGCGCATCGACCAGCTCGAAGCGCACCACGCCGAGCGCCTGGCGGCGCTGCAGGCAGCCTGTGCCGCGGCGCCGCGCAGCGCGGCGGAGGTCATGGAGGTGCTGTTCCGGAGAAAGCTCGACACCGGGCAGATCTTCTTCGCCATGGGAGAGGCGATCGCGCACCTGCACCACCTGCACTACGACGGCAAGCTCGCGCGCGGCGTGGCGGCGGACGGCGTGGCGAGGTTCGCTCCCGCCTGAAGGAGGAATGATGGACCAGAAGATGCAGGCTCCCGACCCCGAGGGCGCTGCGCGCGTGTTGCACGAGGTCGCGGAACGCTCGGCGAAGATCCTCGGAGAGTTCGCGAAGAAGGACCATGCCTCCAGCTTCGCCGCCGCCGCGGGCGACGAACTGGGCATCGCCAAGGCCTACATGGACCTGTATTCGCGGATGCTGGCCAACCCGGCCGCGCTCACGGCGTTCTCGGCGAACCTGATGTTCGACTACATGCACCTGTGGCAGTCGAGCTGGCTGAAGGTGATGGGCGCGCCGGCGCCGGCGGTGGCGGAGCCCGCCAAGGGCGACAGCCGCTTCAAGGACGACGACTGGCGCTCGAATTTCCTGTTCGACTACATCAAGCAGTCGTACCTGATCGCCGCGCGGCAGATCCAGCATGCCGTGGCGAGCGTGGACGGGCTGTCGCCGGAATCCGAGAAGAAGGTCGCCTTCTTCACGCGCCAGTACGTGGATGCGCTGTCGCCGTCCAATTTCGCGCTGACCAACCCGCAGGTGTTGCGCGAAACCCTGGCGAGCGGCGGGCAGAACCTTCTCAAGGGGCTGAACAACCTGCTCGCCGACATCGAGAAGGGCAACGGCAGCCTGCGCATCAGCATGACCGACGAGAAGGCCTTCCAGCTCGGCAGGAACGTCGCCGCCACGCCCGGCAAGGTGGTCTACCAGACCGAGCTCATGCAGTTGCTGCAGTTCGAGCCGACCACGGCCGAGGCCTACCGCACCCCGCTGGTGATCATCCCGCCCTGGATCAACAAGTACTACATCCTCGACCTGCGCCCCTCGAACTCGTTCATCAAGTGGGCGCTCGACCGGGGCCATACCGTGTTCGTGCTGTCCTGGGTCAACCCGGACGCGCGCCTCGCGCAGATGGGCTTCGAGGATTACATGAAGCAGGGGCCGCTTGCCGCCCTGGAGGCGGTCGAGCAGGCGACCGGCGAGCGCGAGGTGAACTTCATCGGCTATTGCCTGGGTGGAACCTTGCTCGGGGCGACGTTGGGTTATCTGGCCCAAAAGAATCAAATTCATCGCGTTCGCAGCGCGACCTTCTTCGTCAGCCTGCTGGATTTCTCGGCGCCCGGCGAGCTGGGCGTGTTCATCGACGAGGCGCAGGTGCAGAACCTGGAAAAGAAGATGAACGAGCGCGGCTACCTCGAGGGCTCGGAAATGTCCTCGACCTTCAACCTGCTGCGCGCCAACGACCTGGTGTGGTCGTTCGTCATCAACAACTACCTGATGGGCAAGGACCCGTTCCCCTTCGACCTGCTCTACTGGAACTCGGACTCGACGCGCATGCCGGCGCGGATGCACAGCTTCTACCTGCGCAACATGTACCTGAAGAACCTGCTCGGCGTGCCCGGCGGCATCACGCTCGATGGCGTGCCGATCGACCTGTCGAAGGTGACCGTCCCCGCCTACTTCGTCTCCACCGCCGAGGACCATATCGCCCCCTGGAAGACCACCTACAGAGGCTCGCGCTTCCTCGGCGGCGAGGTGCGCTTCGTGCTCGGCGGCTCGGGCCACATCGCCGGCATCGTCAATCCGCCGGCGGCGAACAAGTACCACTACTGGACCAACGAGGCGCATCCGGACTCGGCCGACGAGTGGTTCGCCACCGCGACGCGGCGGCCGGGCTCCTGGTGGGAGGACTGGCAGGCCTGGATGGATGCTCGGAACTCCGGCCAGAAGGCGCTCGCGCGCAGACCGGGCGACGGCGCGCTGCGCGTGCTCGAGGACGCTCCGGGCAGCTACGTCATGCTGCGGCTGGGCAGCTAAGGGCCGTCCGTGCCCGCGCGCCTGCTCGCGGGCGACGCTATTTCTTCTCGGCGAGGGACCTGCGCACGAGCGGGATCAGGCGGCTGGCGTTGACCAGCATGCCCTCGAGCGACCCGCCCTGCTCGGCGCTGATGGTGTAGCGGCCCTGCAGCATCAGCGCCGGCGTGCCGTCGATGCGCGCGCGCCCGGTGAACTGGTTCGCGCGCATCACTTTGCTCTGCACGCTGAAGGATTTCACCGCCGTCTCGAACTGCTTGGGATCGACGCCGTTCTTGGCGAGCCAGGCGTTGAACGCCGCGGGATTGTCTGTCTTCAGTCGATCCTTGTGAATGGCGTCGAACAAGGGCCGATGCAACTTGCCGAGCAGGCCCATGGATTCGAACGCGTAGTAGATTCCGGCATCGAGCGCCCAGCGCTCGTTGAACACCGCCGGGATGCGGCGGAAGTACGCGTCAGGCGGCAGCTTCGGCACCCAGGCCTCGATCGCCGGCTCCAGGTTGTAGCAATGAATGCACCCGTACCAGAAGAACTCGGCGACTTCGATCTTGCCCGGGTTGTCGACGGGCAGCGCGTTGGCGAGCGTGCTGTAGCCCGCGTCGCCTCGCGGCTGCGCGCGCAGCACGAGCGAAACGGGGGCGGCCGATGCCGCGATGGCGGCGATCAGGGTGCGGCGGAGCTGGTTCATGAGTGCGCTTTCCGGAGTATCTGCTAGTTGTCCTTGGCGGCAGGGTCCTTCGACCGGACCAGGCCGGCGTCGATTCCGTTCTGAGACAGCACGCGCCGCACCCGGTTCAGGTCTTCAAGCGAGGTATACGGACCCATGCGAACCCGATACCAGGTGCCCTTGTCGGGCAGCGGCGTCGGCTCCACGCTCGATTCGAAGCCCAAGATCGCGATCTTCGCCTTCTGGTTGTCGGCATCGGCCGGATTCTGGAAAGAACCAGCCTGAATGAAGTAAACGCTTCGGGCGGCCTCCGGTTGACCCTTCTCCGCCTTGGCCGCGTCCTTCAGTTCCTTCTCCGTGACCGGCTCTTCGCCGCCCGGCAGGATCTTGTAGAAGTCGAATTTGGGCCTGTCCCGCTCCCCCGCCTTCGGGATGCCCTGCGGCATGCCGGCGATCGGCTTCTGCGGCAGCGTCGCCGGATCCTTGCCATCGCCGGCCGATTTCGCCTTGCCGAGGAACGGCAGCGGCGTCTTGTTCAGATAGAAGGCGACCCCGAGGGCGATGCCCAGCCCGATGATGATGCCGATGAACATCCCGAGCAGGAAACTGCCGCCGGAGCGGCGCGGAGGCGCGGGACGTCGTGCGGGCTTGGCCATCACATTTTCTCCGGCGCGCTGACGCCGAGGAGCGCCAGCCCGTTGGCCAGCGTTTGCCGTACCGCGGCGCAGAGCGCGAGGCGCGCCGCGCGCAATGACTCGTCCTCGACCAGGATGCGCTCGGCATTATAGTAGCTGTGGAAATCGCCCGCGAGCGCGCGCAGGTAGAACGCGATCGCGTGCGGCGCGAACTCCCGGGCCGCGGCGGACACCGTCTCCGGGTATTCGCCGAGCCGCCGCGCGAGCGCGAGCTCCCTTGCGCTTCTGAGGGGGTCGAGGGACTTGCCCTTCAACGCCTCCGGGTTGAACGGCTTCAGCTGCGAAAAAACGCTGCACACCCGGGCGTGCGCGTACTGCACGTAGTAGACCGGGTTCTCCTCGCTTTTTGCCAGCGCGAGATCCACGTCGAACGTGAACTCGGTGTCCGCCTTGCGCGATACCAGGAAGAAGCGCACGGCGTCGCGGCCGACCCAGTCGATCAGATCCCGCACGGTGACGTAGGAGCCGGCCCGCTTGGAGATCTTGACCTCCTCGCCAGCGCGCATGACCTTCACCAGGCTGTGCAGGACGTAGTCGGGATAGCCGGCCGGGACGCCGATGCCCAGCGCCTGCAGGCCGGCGCGCACGCGCGTCACCGTGCTGTGATGGTCGGTGCCCTGGATGTTGATTACCTTGCGGAAGCCGCGCCGCCACTTCGTGACGTGGTAGGCGACGTCGGGGACGAAGTAGGTATAGCTGCCGTCCGACTTGCGCACCACGCGGTCCTTGTCGTCGCCGTAGTCGGTGGTGCGCAGCCAGAGCGCGCCGTCTTTCTCGTAGGTCTTGCCGCTCGCGACCAGGCCGCGCACGACCTCGTCCACCTTGCCTTCGGCGTACAGGCTCGATTCCAGGTAGTAGACGTCAAAGCGAACGCCGAAGGCCTGAAGGTCCGTGTCCTGCTCCCTGCGCAGGACCGCCACCGCGTGCCGGCGGATCGCGTCGAGATCGTCGGCGTCCTCGATCCCCTTCGCGATGTCCTCGATGTAGTCTCCCGCATAGCCTTCCTCCGGCCAGCCAGGATCGCCGGGCTTCAGGCCCTTCGCGCGCGCCTGCACCGACCAGACGAGCTTGTCGATCTGCGCGCCGGCATCGTTGTAGTAGAACTCGCGCGTCACCGCATGCCCTTGCGCTTCCAGCAACGCCGCGATCGAGTCGCCCAGCGCCGCCTGCCGGCCGTGCCCCACGTGCA
>JADLES010000052.1 GCA_020845995.1 Burkholderiales bacterium
ACGTGGAGCGAGTGCTTCCCTAGGCCGTGGGGCCGAAACCTGACCGTATCAGGTCGGCCGCTTTCTCGGCGATGGCGATGACCGCGGCGTTGGTGTTGCCCGAGACCACCGCCGGCATCACCGAGGCGTCGACCACGCGCAAGGCTTCGACGCCCCGCACACGCAGCTGCGAGTCCACGACCGAGCGCTCGTCGGTGCCCATGCGGCAGGTCGAGGTCGGGTGGAACACCGTGTCGCCCGATTCGCGGCAGAAGGCGAGCAGCTCTTCATCCGACTGCGCCTGCGCGCCGGGTAGCTCCTCGCGCACGATGTAGCCGGCGAGCGGCCTGGCCGCGGCGATGCGGCGGATCCAGCGGATGCCCTCGATCATCACGCGCCGGTCGTTCTCGGTGGCGAGGTAGTTGTAGCGGATCGCCGGCGGCTCGGCAGGCTCGGCCGAGCGGATGCGCACCGAGCCGCGCGACTCGACCTGCAGCTGCGAGACCGACAGCGTGAAGCCGGAAAAGGGGTGGAGCACGCCGCCGCGCTTGGCGGTGGAGAAGTTGATGAAGTAGATCTGCGCGTCGGGGCGCTTGAGCCCCGGGCGCGTGCGCACGAACGCCGCCGCGTAGCCGGCGGCGATGGTGAGCGGCCCGCGCTTGAACAGCAGCCACTCGAGGCCGATCCTGGCCTGGCGAAAGAGGCTCGCCATGTCGTCGTTGAGCGTGATCGCCTTCGCGCAGCGCCAGAAGGTGCGGCCGTAGAAATGGTCCTGCAGCTGCTCGCCCACCTCGGGCGCGTCGTACACCACGGGGATGCCATGGTCCTGCAGCAGCCTGCCGGGCCCGACGCCCGAAAGCTGCAGGATCTGCGGCGAATTGAAGGCGCCGCCGCAGACGATCACCTCGCGCGCGGCGCGCGCGCCCTTCAGCTCGCCGCCCTGGCGGTAGGCGACGCCCGCCGCGCGCCGGCCCTCGAACAGGACGCGCGTGGTGAGCGCCTCCACCTCCACCTGCAGGTTCGGGCGCCGCTCCGCCTCGCGCAGGTAGCCCGTCGCCGTGCTCGCGCGCCGGCCGTTCCAGGTCGTGCACTGGTAGTAGCCGGCGCCTTCCTGCGCCTCGCCGTTGAAGTCCGGGTTGCGCGGCACGCCCGCCGCGACCGCCGACTCGACGAACGCGTCGGCGAGCTCGTGCCGCTGCATGTCGGAGACGCCGATCGGGCCGCCGGCGCCGTGCAGGGCGCTCGCGCCGCGCTGCTGGTTCTCGGACTTCCGGAAGTAGGGCAGCAGCTCGGCATACGACCAGCCGGGCATCTCCCAGCGGTCGTAGTCCTCCGGTTGACCGCGGATGTAAACGAGGCCGTTGATGGAGGAGGAGCCGCCCAGCACCTTGCCGCGCGGGCTGAACACGCGCCGGCCGCCCAGGCTCGCCTCGGGCTCGGATTCGTAGGCCCAGTTGACGTCGCGCCGCGCAAACAGCTTGCCGTAGCCGAGCGGCACGTGGATCCAGAAATCGGTGTCGCGCGGACCCGCTTCAAGGAGCAGCACGCGCGCCTGCGGGTCGGCCGACAGGCGGCTGGCAAGCACGCAGCCCGCCGAGCCCGCGCCGACGATGACGTAGTCGTAGGCGATCGTCTGCACTGCCGCCGCGCCCGCTCAGTCGGCGCGCCGGATCAGCGCCCGGTTCCCGCTCCGGGCGAGGAGACCCTTGCCGCCATGGCCCACGATTACCTTGGAACGGCGATATGCATGCCGCCGTCGATGAAGAGGGTTCCGCCGGTGACCTGCCGTGCGCCCTCGAGCAGCCACGCGATCGCGTCGGCGACGTCCTCAGGCCGCGCGTAGTCCCTGAGCGGCACCATCGCCGAGTAGCGCTCCGCGGCCTGCCTTGCTTTGTCGGCACCGAGCGCGTTCCATTGCCAGGGCGTGTCCACGTAACCCGGGCAGACCGCGTTGACGCGCACCTCGGGCCCGAGCACGCGCGCGAGCGAAACCGTCATCGCGTTGAGCGCGGACTTGGAGGCCGCGTAGGCGATCGAGGAGCCGGTGCCAAGCTGCGCGGCCACCGACGATACGTTCACCACCGCTCCCTTCGCGCTTTTCAGGGCCGCAGCGCAGGCGCGCACCATCTGGAACGGGCCGACCACGTTGAGGCGGTAGATGCGCAGGAAATCGTCGGCGGAGAGGCCCTCGAGGTCCTGGTGCTTGACGAACTTGGTGGTGCCGGCGTTGTTGACCAGCGCGTCCACGCGGCCCCATTTGTCGAGCGCCGCCTTGACCAGCCTGCGGCACTCGGCGTCGTCGCCGACATCCGCCTGCACGAGGATGGAGTCCTTGCATTGGGAGTGGATCTTCCTCGCGCTTTCGGCGCTTTTCGAGTAGTTGATCGCGATGCTCCAACCTCGCCTCGAAAGCTCGATTGCGGTCGCCGCGCCAATGCCGGTCGCGGACCCGGTAACGATCGCTATTTTGCTCATACAGTGGCCACGGGGGTGGCGGGTGAGCCCACCGCGCCTGGCAGCCGCAGCGGCGGGGCCGTGAGGAGGAAGCGGTTGCGCTTGTGCTCGCGCAGCCAGGCGGCGAGCTTGCTGAGGTACCAGAGCTCGCCCAGATGGATGCCGTTCTTGAACAGACAGTGCTGGTGCAGCGGCAGCATGGCGTGCGGCGTGCTCTTCCAGGGTGCCGCGTCGAAAAGCTCCACCGCGTAGTTGTCGGCGGCGAGCACCGCGAGGCCGGAGTCCGTGACCCATCGCAGGAGCTTCTCGTCGCGGCCGTCCAGGCCGCAGCAGCTGCCGTGCAAGGCTTCCGGCGCGGGATTCTTCCTGAACTCCAGGAGCATCTCGGCGAAGCCCGTGTGCAGGCAGACGATGTCGCCGCGCTCGATTTCGACCTTGTCCGCGGCGAGGATCTCCATCAACGCATCGTACCCCACCGCGACGCGCTCGCGGCCGAACCTGGCGTGCAGGTCGACGAGTACGCCGCGGCCCTGCACGCCGTGCTCGGCGAGGTTCTCGATGCCGAGCGCCTCGGCGCGGCTGCCCTCGAAGCGCGCCCACGATTCCGCGTTCGCATTCTCCTTCGCGGGAATGACCTCGATCCCCGCGCGATAGCCGTTGTAGAACACCGCCTCCGGCGTGCCGTCGCCGTCGGCGTCGAAAAGCGCGCCCACGTGCGCGAACGAGTCCCATTGCGTGGAATACTGCAGCGAGAGCAGCACCAGGTCGTCGCAGACCACGTCGGTCTGCAGCGGATTCTCCCGGCGCATCTCGTAGGCGAAATTCTGCCGGCCCTCCCGTTGCGTCGCGGCGAGCCGCGGCGGGTGGCGGCGCGGGTTAAGCGCGTTGCCGCCGGGATAGTCGAGCGGCAGGGACAGCACGAAGCTGAGGCCCTCTCGTACCTCGCGCACGCCCTGCAGCACCTTCTCGCGCGTCACCCAGTTCATGCGGCCGCGCTGGTCGTCCGGGCCGAAATCGCCCCAGTTGGATCCCGGGGGCCGCTGTTTCCAGCGGGGACCCATCAGAAGTAGTGCCGGCTGATGGACTCGAGAACGCAGACGGGCCGGTCGCCGCCCTCGCGCTCGATGGTCACCTTCCACGTGGTCTGCACGCCGTTGCCGTCGATCCTGTCGTATCCGGCAAGCGTAAAGCGGCCACGGATCCTCGCCCCGGCGGGCACCGGCGCGGTGAAGCGCACCTTGTTCAGGCCGTAGTTGACGCCCATCTTGCGGTCGGAAAACTCGAACGTGGACTCCGAGAGCCTGGGCAGCATCGAGAGCGTGAGAAACCCGTGCGCGATGGTGCCGCCGAACGGCGAGTCCTTGGCCCGCTCGGGATCGATGTGGATCCACTGGTGATCCTCGGTCGCCTTGGCGAAGAGGTCGATGCGCTCCTGCGGCATCTCGACCCAGGGCGAGACGCCCACCTCTTCTCCCACCCGGGAACCGAGCTCCCGGAGACTGACCGACGTTTTCGCCATCGCCTCTCCTTCGGGGCGGATTCTACTGGCTGCGCGGCGCAATGCGGCTTCACTCCCGCGCCGCCGGCCCGCTCTCCCGCTTCAACGGATCCGGTTCCGGCCTCGCGGCAGGCCGGTCCGGGGCGATGTCGACGGTGCGGGCCGCGGCGTTCGGTTTCGCGTCAGACCTCGGCTCTTCCCGGGGCACAGGACCCGGGGCGGGCGCGGACCCGCGCGCCGGAATCACTTCGACCTTGGGCGCGCGCCGCTGCCTCGCCGGATCGCCGTACCAGGGCGGGGGGTAGCTGGAGAACTTGATCGACCCGGTCTCCGGCTCGACCCAGCGGTACAGATCGGCGAGCGCGGGGTGCAACCAGCACCCGAGGACCACAAGCAGAATAATTCTCACCGCGACTTCTCCCGCAGGCATTCGCTCGCGCCCTGCGCGACGGCGGCGGCGATCCGCCGGCGCACCGCCGGGTCGCGCATCCTGCCCTCCTCTTCCCGATTGACGATCACGCCCGCCTCCACCAGCACCGAGGGCATCGTAGCGCTGCGCCCCACGGCAAGGTTGTCATAGTAGTGCACGCCGTTCGGCTCGTCGGCAAAGGGCCGCGGCGCGCCGAAGACCGGATCGGCATGGTAGCGCGACGGCTGGAAGCCGTTTTCCCTGAGCCGCTTTCCCAGCCTTGAGGCGCAAGCGAGGCTTTGCCCGCGGAACGGGTTGAATCTTGAAATGAAAAGCGAAAAGCCCGCGAAATCGTCCGCGCGCGGCAGCAGCCGCTCCTTGACCGAATCGTGGTGGATCGAAACGAAGAGGTCGGCGCCGCCCGCATCGCGCGTGCGGTGATGCAGCACCGCGTAGTCGCCCTTCTCCCCGATCAGGCGGACCCGCACGCCCAGGCGCTCGAGCGCTTCCTTCACTTCCAGCGCAAGGTCGAGGTTGTATTCGAACTCGGCGCGACCCGTCGCCGAGATCACCCCCGGCTCGGCCGCGTAGTGGCCGACGTCCACCGCCACTTCCTGTGCGACAGCGGAAAGAGCCACCGACAGCCCCGCCAGCGCGGGTGCCCAGCGAGCGAGCAGCCGCGTCAGGACGTCAGATTCCCGAGACGAGAAAATCGACCGCGCCGAGAATGTCGGTCGACGAGTCTGCGAGCGAAGCGACTTTCTCTCCGAGCAGGCTGCGCGGCACACCGGCCATGAGCGCGGTATCCATCACGAGTTTCCGATTGCCAATCCGGAATACGGGGTTCAGGCGCGACGCGGCAGGCCCGAATTCCGCCGCCGGAACGAGCGGGGCAACCAGCCGGGTGCCGAGCGCCGACAGCATGTCCGCCTGGAGCTCCAGCAGATAGGGAACCCTCTCGCGGGTCGCACGGTTGAGGTTCGCCCGCACCTCGAAGCGCGCCACTAGAACCCCCTGAGTTTGTCACTCCAGACGCCATCGCGCGCCACGCGCGCGTTATAGGCGTCAATGGCCTCCTGGTTCGCGGCGAGCCACTCCGCGGCCTCGGCCTCGCGAACGATCTGCGTAAGGCGCTCTTCGAGCGTCTGCGAGAGGTTGATCTTCAAGCTTTTCGCCCTGTCGAGCAGCTTCGCGCTGATCGAGAGGTTCGCTGCCCGCTTGCCGTCGACTGCCTCGCGTCCGCCCATCCTCGCCCACGCATCCTGACTCTGGGTACCGTATGCGCATAGAATACGCGCATCTAGCGCTCGCGGCAAGCCGCTGGCGCCTCCTCCCCAGGGCGCGCTATTCGATCACGCGGTCGGCGCGCGTGAGGACCGAGGGCGGAATCTGCACCCCCAGCGCTCTGGCGGTCTTCAGGTTGATGACCAACTGGAAGGTGCTCGGCAATTCGACCGGCAGGTCGGCGGGCTTCGCGCCCTTGAGAATCTTGTCCACGTAGAACGCAGCGCGCCCGTAATGCGCGCAGGCGTCGAGACCGTAGGAAAGCAGCCCGCCCGCTTCCACGAAGTCGCGCGTCTGGTAGATCGCGGGCCGGCGCAGCTTCGCGAAGCAGGCGCGCCACGCCGGAACAGCGGAGGCGGACACCCAGACGACTCGCTTCGTGGCGCCGGACTGCTGCGCCTGCCCTACCGCCGGCAACATGAGCAGGGCAGCGAGCGCAGCGACGGTCCCGAGCAGGGCGCGCACTCGCCGCGGCATCGCTAAAACCTCGAGAAGTCGGGCTTGCGTTTCTCGAAGAAGGCGGTCATCGCCTCCTTCGCCTCGGCCGATTGCAGCCGCTCGGCGAAGAGGCGGCCTTCCTCCTGCATCTGCGCGGCGATCGATTCGAGCAGCGGCCGCTTCATGAGCGACTTGGCGAGGCGCACCGAGGCGGGCGGCAGCGCCGCGATCGCCCTGGCCGCCGCCGCCGCGCGTTCCAGCAACTGTGCCTCGGGGACGATCTCGGTGACGAAGCCCGCGGCGAGCGCCTTCTCGGCGCCGAACGGCTGGCCAAGGAGCAGCAGCTCGGCGGCGCGCTGGTAGCCAGCGACCATCGGCAATAGCAGGCTGGACGCCGCCTCCGGCACCAGGCCGAGCGGCACGAACGGCATCTGGAAGCCCGCGCCCGGGCTCGCGTAGACGAGGTCGCAGTGCAGCAGCATCGTCGTGCCGACGCCCACCGCCG
>JADLES010000053.1 GCA_020845995.1 Burkholderiales bacterium
GCGCTCACTCTACGGTGACCGACTTCGCCAGGTTCCTGGGCTTGTCCACGTCGGTGCCGCGCGCGAGCGCGCTGTGATACGCGAGCAGCTGCAGCGGCACCACGTGCAGGATGGGCGAGAGCGGGCCGTAGTGCTCCGGCAGGCGCAGCACGTGCATGCCGTCGTCTGCCGCGATGCGCGTGTCGGCGTCGGCGAGCACATAGAGCTCACCGCCGCGCGCGCGCACCTCCTGCATGTTCGACTTGAGCTTCTCCAGCAGCGCGTCGTTCGGCGCCACCGTCACGACCGGCATCGCCGAGGTGACGAGCGCGAGCGGGCCGTGCTTGAGCTCGCCGGCCGGATAGGCCTCGGCGTGGATGTAGGAGATTTCCTTCAGCTTGAGCGCGCCTTCGAGCGCGATCGGGTAGTGCAGCCCGCGGCCGAGGAAGAGCGCGTGCTCCTTTTTCGCGAATCGCTCGGACCAGGCGATCAGCTGCGGCTCGAGCGCGAGCGCCGCGGCAAGGGCCTTGGGCAGGTGCCGCAGGCGGCGCAGATGGCTGCGCTCTTCGGCCTTCGGCAGCCGCCTGCCGAGTTTCGCGAGACAGAGCGCAAGCAGGAACAGCGCCACCAGCTGGGTGGTGAACGCCTTCGTGGAGGCGACGCCAACCTCGACGCCCGCGTGCGTGAGGTACTTCAGCCGTGTCTCGCGCATCATCGCGCTCGAGGCGACGTTGCAGATCGCCAGGGAGCGCTTTTGCCCGCGCAAGCGCGCGTGCCTGAGCGCCGCGAGGGTGTCGGCGGTCTCGCCCGATTGCGATACCACGACCACCAGCGCATCGCGAGCCGGCACGCTGTCGCGGTAGCGGTATTCGCTCGCGATTTCGACCTGCGTGGGCAGGCGCGCGAGCGATTCCAGCCAGTGCTTGGCCACCAGGCCGGAGTGGTAGCTCGTGCCGCAGGCGAGAATCAGCACCGATCTGGCCTTGCCGAGCACCGCGCCTTTCGGGTCGCCGAACAGCGCCGGCGAGATGCCTCCCACGCCCTCCAGGGTGTCGGCCACCGCGCGCGGCTGCTCGAAGATCTCCTTCTGCATGTAGTGCCGGTAGGGGCCGAGCTCGGCCGTCGCGCCGCTCGTTTGCACGGTCCGCAGCGCGCGCCTCGCCTCGCGGCCCGAAGCGTCGAGCACGCGGAAACCGTCGGGCCCGACCTCCGCGACATCGCCCTCTTCGAGGAATGCGATCCGATCGGTGGTGCCCGCCAAAGCGAGCGCATCCGAGGCGAGGAAGTGCTCGCCCCGGCCCGCGCCGACCACGAGCGGGCTGCCTGCGCGCGCACCCACGACGCGGTAAGGTTCCCTGGAGGACAGCACGGCGATCGCGTAGGCGCCGGCGAGGCGCTTGACGGCGCGGCGCACCGCCGCCAGCAGGCCGGCCGAGCAAAGGCTGTGCACCAGGTGCGCGATCACCTCGGTGTCGGTCTGCGTCTCGAAAGCGTACCCCGCCGACTTCAGTTCGGCGCGCAGCTCCTCGTGGTTCTCGATGATGCCGTTGTGCACGACCGCGATCTCGCCGCGCGAGAAGATCGGGTGCGCGTTCACGGTCACCGGCGCCCCGTGCGTGGCCCAGCGCGTATGGGCGATTCCGGTTTCCGCCTTCAGACGCCTTTTCTTCATTTGCAACGAAAGATCGGCAACGCGGGCGACACTTCTCAGGCGCTCGAGCCTGCCGCCGGCGAGAGCCGCGACGCCGCAGGAGTCGTAACCCCGGTACTCGAGCCGGCGGAGACCTTCGACGAGCACCGGCAGGATGTCGCGCCGCGCCGCCGCGCCGACGATGCCGCACATGGCTAGGTCCTGCCGGCGGGCTTGCGCGGCGGCGTCCAGCGCCGGACCGATACCTGCCTCGCACGCGCCAGCGTGAGCTGCCCTCGCGGCGTGTCCTTGCTGATCGTGGACCCTGCGCCGATGTACGAGCCCTTGCGAATTCGCACCGGCGCGACCAGCGTCGCGTCGGAGCCGATGAAGCAATCGTCCTCGATCACGGTCCGATGCTTGCGGGCGCCGTCGTAGTTGCAGGTGATAGTCCCGGCGCCAACGTTGACGTCCCTGCCGACCTCGGCGTCGCCGATGTACGCGAGATGGTTAGCCTTGGAGCGCGCCCCAAATCGGCTCGCCTTGACTTCGACGAAATTGCCGAGGTGCACCCCTGCGCCGAGCGATGCGCCCGGCCGCAGCCGCGCGTACGGCCCGATCCGGCAGCCGGAGCCGACCACGGCGCCCTCCAGCAGGCTGAAGGCAAGGATCTCGGTATCGGCCGCCACCGAGACGTCGCGCAACACGCAATTCGGGCCGATCCGGACCCGGTCGCCCAGTCTCACGCGCCCTTCGAACACGCAGTTGACGTCGATCGCCACGTCCTCGCCGCAGGCGAGCTCGCCGCGCACGTCCACGCGCCACAAGTCGGCGAGCTGCACCCCTGCGGCCAGCAGCTTCTTCGCCTGGGCGTTCTGGTAGGCGCGCTCCAGGATCGCCAGTTCCTCCCGGGAGTTCACGCCCGCAACCTCCATGCGGTCGGTCGCCTTCACCGCGCTCACCGTCGCGCCGGCGTTCGCAACGATGCCGATGACGTCGGTGAGGTAGTACTCCTTCTGCGCGTTGCGGTTGGCGACCCTGGCGAGCCAGCCCGCGAGGCGCCCCGCGTTGCCCGCGAGAAAGCCCGCGTACCACTCCCGGACCGCGCGCTCGGACCGTGTTGCGTCCTTCTCCTCGACGATCCTCAGCACGCGTCCTCCCGCATCGCGCAGCACGCGGCCGTAGCCGGCGGGATCCGAAAGGTCGCTGGTGGCGATGGCGATGCCCTTGCCCGCGCTGCGCACGAGCCTGCGCAGCATTGCCGCGCGCACGAGCGGCACGTCGCCGTTCAGAACCAGAACCGTGGCGGTGCGGGGAATGAGCGGCAGCGCTTGCAGGAGCGCGTGCCCCGTGCCC
The DNA here is from genome assembly GCA_020845995.1 of Burkholderiales bacterium. Classification (GTDB taxonomy): domain Bacteria; phylum Pseudomonadota; class Gammaproteobacteria; order Burkholderiales; family SG8-39; genus RBG-16-66-20. The sequence goes on from JADLES010000053.1 coordinate 2,966, forward strand.
AATTGGCGCGCCTGCTCGACCCACTCGATGGCCGCGCCGGCGAAGGCAGCGCGCACCTTCTCGCCGCCGTGGCCGTGCACCACGTAGATGCGCTCGGGCTTCAAGGCGCGCGCCGCATCGATCACGTGCGCAAGCAGCGGCCGGCCGGCGATTCCGTGCAATACCTTGGGCAGCGCCGAGCGCATGCGCTTGCCCTGGCCGGCGGCGAGGATGACGACGTGAAGGGGCATCGATGTCGGGCCGGGGATTGTAGCCGAGGGACGTGCCGCGGCTCCGGCGGGCCTCCTACGCGCGCAGCGACAAGACGTTGTAGGTCGGCACGGGCTTGCGCAGGCCCTTCAGCGCCAGGCCGCCGATGTGCTCGGCCTCGATGCGCTCCTCGAGCTTGCCGTAGACCCGCTGCGATACCAGGACCTGGCCGGCGACCGCCTCGGCGCAAAGCCGCGCGGAAAGGTTGGTCACGGGGCCGACCGCGCCGTAGTCGCGCCGCCCTTCGAAGCCGATCGCGCCCAGCGTGGCGTAGCCGTTCGCGATGCCCACGCCGAAACCCAGCTCATGGCCGCGCTTCGCCCATCCGGCGCACAGCCTGCCGACCCCGTCGCGCATCTCGAGCGCCATGCGCACGGCCGCCAGCTCCGGCTCGGCGACCGGCACCGGGTCGTTGAACAGGATCATGACGCCGTCACCCGCGAAATGCTCGATCGTGCCATCGTGGGCCAGCACGATCCGCCCGATCGCCGCGTGATACTCGCGCAGCACTCCCATCACTTCCTCGGGCTCCGCGGTCTCGGAAAAAGCGGTGAAACCGCGCAGGTCCGTGAACACCACCGTGATCTCGCGGCGATGCGTCTGCAGCGGATCCTCGACCTCGCCGGCAACGATCATCTCGCCGATGCGCGGCGAGACGAAGCGCTTGAGGCGCGCCAGGCGCTCGATCTCGGACACCTGCTCGGCCACGCGCCGCTCCAGATTCGCGTTGAGCGCGATCAGCTGGTCCTGCAGCGCCTTGACGCGCAGAAGCGACCTGACGCGCGCGAACAGCTCGGGCTGGTTGACCGGCTTGGAAAGGAAGTCGTCCGCCCCGGCCTCGATGCCCTTGACCCTTTCCTGCTGCGGGTCGAGCGAGGTGCACATCACCACCGGCAGGAGGGAGGTCGCCGACTCCGCGCGGATGCGCCGGCAGACCTCGTAGCCCGAGATGCCGGGCATCATGACATCGAGCAGCACCAGGTCGGGCTTCTCGGCGGCGAGCCTGGCGAGCGCTTCCTCTCCATCGACGGCCGTGGACACCTCGTACCCCTTCGCGGCGAGCAGGTCGCGCAGCAGCTTGATGTTCGCCGGTGTGTCATCGACGACAAGGATCCTCGGCGCCGAATTCATGGCCGGGACGCCTCCAGCAAGCGCCGCACGGTCTCGAGGAATTCCTTCAGGTTGATCGGCTTGCTGATGAAGCCGTCGAAGCCCGCGGCGGAGATCTGGCTGCGGTCGGTGGGCGTCACCGACGCGGTGAAGGCAACCACGAGGATCCGCCCGCAGCCGGGCGCGGCGCGCACCTGACGAAGCGCCTCCATGCCGTTGATCCCGGGAAGCTGGATGTCCATGAGCACGAGGTCGGGCTGGTGCGCGAGCGCCATGCGCACGCCTTCCTCCCCGGTCGCGGCCTCCAGCGTCGCGTAGCCCTTCGACTGCAGGACGTCGCGAGCGAGCTTCATGTTCTTCTCGTTGTCTTCGACGATCAGGATCGTGCTCATGGCTGCCTGGGAATGGAGAAGGTGAAGGTCGATCCCCTGGCGGGAGAGCTTTCGAGGCGGATCGAGCCGCCGTGCAGCTCGATGAAGCGCTTGGTGAGCGCGAGGCCGAGCCCGGTGCCCTCGGCCTTCTTCGTATAGTCGCGGCCGACCTGCTTGAACTCGTCGAACACGCTTTTCTGGTCCTCGGCGGAGATGCCCACCCCCGTGTCCGCGACAGCGACCTCGACGGCGTCGCCGACGGCCCGTGCGCGCACGCCGACCTTGCCGCCCTCGGGCGTGAACTTCACGGCGTTGGAGAGCAGGTTGAGCATGATCTGCTTGAACTTGCGCTCATCGGCGCGAAACGACCCGATGGCGTCGTCCGCCAGGAGGCTCAACTCGATGCCGTGGCGCTGCGCCCGTTCCTTGACCAGCGTCAGCGCGTTCTGCAGGGCCGAGCGCAGGTCGAACTCCGCGACGTCCAGGTCCATGCGGCCGGCCTCGATCTTGGACAGGTCGAGGATGTCGTTGATGAGCGATAGGAGGTGCCTGCCCGAGCTGTGGATGTCCTTGAGGTAGTCGGTCTGCTTCTCGTTCACCTCGCCAAACATCTTCTCCAGCAGCGCTTCCGAGAAGCCGATGATCGCGTTCAGCGGCGTGCGCAGCTCGTGCGACATGTTGGCGAGGAAATCCGACTTGTGCTGGTTGGCGATTTCCAGCTGCCGGCTTTTCTCCTGAATCTCGCGGAACAGGCGCACGTTCTCGATGGCGATCACCGCCTGATCCGAGAACGTCTGCAGCAATGCCAGTTGCTTTCCGGCGAGCCTGAATCCGGGACGGGGATTGAGGAGGCTGATCACGCCGATTCCCTCCCCGTCCCTGATCAGCGGGACCAGGGTCAGGGAGCGATAACCCCCGGCGCGCGCGACCTTGCGTGCGATCTCCGGCACGCCCTCGGCTTCGATATCGGGTATCTCCACCACCCGGCGCTCGAGCATGACGCGCGCGGACATGACCCGCTCTGGATCGAACGGCATGGGATACATCTCCGCTACCGCCTGTCGATTGCCCTCTTCCCGCCAGTTCTGCGAGCGGCCCCGCACCTGCACAATGTCGCCCTCGCGCATGATGATCGCCGCGTTGCCCGGCTGGAACAGGCTGGCGGCGCTGTTCACGATCGCATCCAGAACCGGCTGCACGTTGGTCGGCGAGCCGCTGATCACCTTGAGGATTTCCGCGGTCGCGGTCTGCTGCTGGAGCGTCTCCTGCAATTCCGCGGTGCGTTCCTCGACCTTTCGCTCCAGCCCGGCATAGGACTCGCGCAGCTGGGCGCTCATCTGGTTGAACTGGCGGGCGAGCGCTTCCAGCTCGTCGCCGGTGCTGACGACGATTTCCCGGTCGAGATCGCCCGCGCCAATGCGCGCGGCGCCCTCCTGCAGGGCGCGAATCGGGTGCACCATGCTGCGCGCGAGCCAGATTGCCACCAGCGCCGAGATCAGCAGACCCGCCGCGATCAGCGCCGCGGAGCGCAGGATCGCTGCGTTCAGGGTCTCGAACACCTCGTCGAAGGACTGCTCTACGAACACCTTCCAGCCCAGCGGCTCGATCGAAGCGTAGGCAGTGAGCACCTTGGCACCCGACATGTTCTTCGCCACCAGCGCACGCGATTCCTCGGCGTCCTTGCGCAGGGACCATTGGACCTGCTGCAGCATGGACAGGTTGCTCTTGCGCAGCACCAGGCCGATGTCCGGGTCCGCGACCAGGTGGCCGCTGCCGTCCACCACGTACGCCTTGCCCTTCTTGCCGATCTTGATGCGCGTCACGACATCCCAGATGAACTTCAGGTTTACTTCCGCGACGGTGACCGCCCCCGCATTGCCCTTGGCGCGCACGGCGATCGACATGTAGGGCTCGGTTTCCTTGCGGAAGCTCACCGGGCCGAACCAGGTCTGGTCGGGCCTCGCCCCCAGGAACGCCGGGTTGCCGGAACGGTCGGCACCGGAATCGACCACGTCCATTCCCAGGCGGGACACGGACAGCTGCTCCTTTCCCCGCGCGTCGATCTGCGCGATGTCGGTGATGGCGGGCACTTGCCGTTGCAGCTTGAGGAATTCGACGCGACGCTGTTCCACGCCGCCGGGCCCGAGTTGCGCCATCGCGGCGTAGGTAAGCTGCTGCTCGATCTGGCGGATGAACTGCTCGATCCGCGCCGCGGCGCTGACCGCCTTCTCGCGCTGCACGCTGGCAAGCGCAACCTGGGTCTCCTGGTACGAGAAGTACAGCCCGATCGAACCCGAGATCAGCAGCGCGCCGCAGACCAGCGCGAGGATCAGCAGGAAGTACCGGCGAAACAACCGCCCGCGCTTGACCCCGCGGAGCTCGTTACTCCTCGCGATTACGGCGTCGCCCGGCTTCACTCGCGCCCGCCCACTGGGTCCCTCCCAGCGCAGTATAGCCACGCCCCGGCCCGAGCGGGCGCAGGAGAACGCGCAATCGACCTTAGCGCGGCAGCCCGGAGGAGCCCATCAGGTATTCGTCGACCGCGCGCGCGCATTGCCGCCCCTCGCGGATCGCCCAGACGACGAGCGACTGGCCCCGGCGCATGTCGCCCGCCGCGAATACCTTCTTCACGGAGGTTGCGTAGGCGCGCGCGCCGTCGGTATCCGCGAGCACGTTGCCGCGGGCATCCTGCTGCACGCCGAATTCCCGGAGCAGCGATGGCACCGGCGACACGAAACCCATGGCCAGCAGCACCAGGTCCGCGGGGATCTCGAACTCCGATCCGGGAATTTCCACGGGTTTGCCCTCCTTCCACGCGAGCCGCACGGCCTTGAGCCTCGCCACCCTGCCGCCGCTGCCGACCAGCGCCTTGGTGGCGATCGACCAGTCCCGCTCCACGCCTTCCTCGTGCGAAGACGAGGTGCGCAGCCGCGTGGGCCAGTACGGCCACACCGGATTTCTCTCCACCTGCGGGGGCATCGGCAGAAGCTCGAACTGCGTCACCGAGGCCGCGCCGTGCCGGTTCGAGGTGCCGACGCAATCCGACCCGGTATCGCCGCCGCCGATCACGATCACGTGTCTGCCGTCGGCCCGCAGCTCCGCCACGCCCTTGTCGCCCGCGACGCGCTTGTTCTGCAAAGGCAGGAATTCCATCGCGAAGTGCACGCCTTGCAGCTCGCGCCCCGGAACCGGCAGGTCGCGCGGCACCTCGGCGCCCGCGCAAAGCACGATCGCGTCGAAATCCGCCAGCAGCGCCCCGGGCGCGACGCTCACGCGCGCGTCGTTCGCGATTCCCCTGTCGGGAAGTTGCTCGCCTACATGGACGCCGCCGCGGAATTCCACACCTTCGGCGCGCATCTGCTCCAGGCGGCGGTCGATCACGCGCTTTTCCAGCTTGAAATCCGGGATCCCGTAGCGCAGCAGCCCGCCGATGCGATCGTTCTTCTCGTATACCGTGACCGCGTGCCCCGCGCGCGCCAGTTGCTGCGCGCAGGCAAGGCCTGCGGGTCCCGAGCCTACGATCGCCACCTTCCTGCCAGTCTTGCGCGGGGCGGGCCGCGGCGCCACCCAGCCGGAGTCCCAGGCCTTGTCGATGATGGCGTGCTCGATCGACTTGATCCCGACCGGATCCTCGTTGATCCGGAGCACGCAGGCCTCCTCGCAGGGCGCCGGGCAAACGCGGCCGGTGAATTCCGGAAAATTGTTCGTCGAATGCAACGTCTCGATGGCGCGCCGCCAGTCCTGCCGGTAAACCAGGTCGTTGAAGTCCGGAATGATGTTGTCGACCGGACAGCCATGCATGCAGAACGGAGTCCCGCAATCCATGCAACGGGCGCCCTGGATCTTCGCCTCTTCGTCGGCAAGCCGCAGGGTGAACTCGCGATAGTGCTGCCTGCGCGCCTGCGGGTCCTCGTGCTGCTCTTCCAGGCGCTCGTATTCCAGGAAGCCGGTGATCTTTCCCATCGCGCCGCCCTACGCCGCGAGACCGGGTTCGGCCAACCCGTGCCTGGCGGCAAGCTCGCCCAGCGCACGCCGGTACTCGATCGGGAACACCTTGACGAACTTCGCGCGAAATTCGCTCCAGCGCTCGAGCACGCGCCTGGCCTGCGCGCTCTCCGTGAGGCGCGCGTGGCGCTCGATGAGCCGGCGCGCGTGCGCCTCGTCCGACTGGCCCTTGTGCCAGAGCCCGCGCGGGAGTTTGGCCTCCTGCTCGGATTCGGCGGCGAGCGGCTCGAGCGTCACCATCGCGGTGTTGCAGTATTTCGCGAAGTCGCCGCGCTCATCGAGCACATAGGCAATGCCCCCGGACATGCCGGCGGCGAAATTACGTCCCGTCGCCCCCAGTACGACCACCGTCCCGCCGGTCATGTATTCGCAGCCGTGATCGCCCACGCCCTCGACCACCGCCTCGGCGCCCGAGTTGCGCACCGCGAAGCGCTCGCCGGCGACGCCGCGGAAATAGCCCTCGCCCTCGATCGCCCCGTACAGCGCGACGTTGCCGGTGATGATGTTCTCCATCGGCTCGCCGCGGAACTTGGGCGAGGGCTGCACCGAGATGCGGCCGCCGGAGAGGCCCTTGCCGCAGTAGTCGTTGGTGTCGCCGATCAGGTCCAGCCAGACGCCGCGCGCGAGGAACGCGCCGAAACTCTGGCCGGCCGAGCCGGCAAGCCGCACGTGCACGCTCCCGTCGGCGAGGCCTTCGTGTCCGTAGCGCCTGGCGATCTCGCCAGAGAGCATCGTGCCCACGGTGCGGTTGATGTTGCGGATCGGGGTCTCGATGGTCACCTTTTCGCGCCGATCGAGCGCCGGGCGCGCGAGCTCGAGGAGGCGATTGTCGAGCGCCTTGTCAAGGCCATGGTCCTGCGTCTCGCAATGTCGGCGCGCGACTTCCGCCGGCACCTGCGGCTGATGGAAGACCCGGGCGAAATCGAGGCCCTTCGCCTTCCAGTGCGCGATGCCTTTCCTCGTGTCGAGCAAGTCGCTGCGCCCGATCATCTCGCTCATGCTGCGCACGCCGAGCCTGGCCATCAGCTCGCGCGCCTCTTCGGCGACGAAAAAGAGGTAGTTGACGACATGCTCGGGCCTGCCTCGGAACTTGCGGCGTAGCACCGGGTCCTGCGTCGCCACCCCGACCGGGCAGGTATTCAGGTGGCACTTGCGCATCAGGATGCAGCCTTCGACGACAAGCGGCGCGGTCGCGAAGCCGAACTCGTCCGCGCCGAGAAGCGCGCCGATGACGACGTCGCGGCCGGTCTTCATCTGGCCGTCGACCTGCACCGCGATGCGCCCGCGCAGGCGGTTGAGCACCAGCGTCTGCTGCGTTTCCGCGAGCCCGAGCTCCCAGGGCGTGCCCGCGTGCATGATCGACGACCAGGGCGAGGCGCCGGTGCCGCCGTCGTGCCCGGAGATGGTGACATGGTCGGACTTGGCCTTCGATACGCCCGCGGCGACGGTGCCCACACCGACCTCCGAAACGAGCTTTACGCTCACCGCGGCGGCCGGGTTGGCGTTCTTCAGGTCGTGAATCAGCTGCGCGAGGTCTTCGATCGAGTAGATATCGTGGTGCGGCGGCGGTGAGATCAGCTCGACGCCGGGCGTCGAGTAGCGCAGCTCGGCGATGTATTCCGAGACCTTGCGGCCGGGCAGCTGCCCACCTTCGCCGGGCTTGGCGCCCTGCGCGATCTTGATCTGCAGCATTTCGGCCGAGGCGAGATATTCGGCGGTGACGCCGAAGCGTCCCGAAGCCACCTGCTTGATCTTGGACTTGAGCGAGTCTCCTTCTCGCAGCGGGAGGTCGACTTCGACGCGCTCCTTGCCCAGGCGCGACATCAGGCTTTCGCCTGCCCGCACGGGGGCGTAGCGCCTGCGGTCCTCGCCGCCCTCTCCGGTGTTGGAGCGCCCGCCTACGCGGTTCATCGCGATCGCCAGCACCGTGTGCGCTTCGGTCGAGATCGAGCCCAGCGACATCGCGCCGGTGGAAAAACGCTTCACGATCTCGGCTGCCGGTTCGACCTGGTCGATCGGCACCGGCGTGCACCGGTCGAAGCGGAATTCGAACAGGCCGCGCAGCGTCAGGAGCCGCTGCGACTGGTCGTTGATCAGCGCCGCGTACTCCTTGTAGGTCTGATAGGAATTGCCGCGCGCCGCGTGCTGCAGCCTGGCGATCGCATCGGGAGTCCAGGCATGCTCCTCGCCGCGCACGCGCCAGGCGTATTGCCCCCCCGCGTCGAGGGCGCCGGCGAGCACGGGGTCCTTCCCGGCGAAGGCCGCGCGGTGCACGCGGATCGCCTCCTCGGCGAGCTCGAGGATGCCGATGCCGCTCACCTTGGAGGCTGTGCCGTTGAAATAGCGATCGACGAGCGCTCGCGACAGTCCCACCGCCTCGAAGATCTGCGCGCCGGTGTACGACATGTAGGTGGAGATGCCCATCTTGGACATCACCTTCTTCAGGCCCTTGCCGATCGCCTTGACGTAGTTCTTGATCGCCTTGGAGCCAGTCTCACCGCTCTCGGCAAGCAGGGTTTCCAGCGCAAGGTAAGGGTGCACGGCCTCTGCGCCGTAGCCGCCTAGCAGCGCGAAATGATGCACCTCGCGCGCCGAGCCCGTCTCGACGACCAGGCCGGTCGACGTGCGCAGGCCCTTCGCCACCAGGTGCTGGTGGATCGCGGAAAGCGCGAGCAGCGCCGGGATGGCGACACGTTCGGCATCGACCGCGCGGTCGGAGATGACGATGATCGAGCAGCCGCCGCGCACCGCGTCCTCGGCCTGCGCGCACAGGGACGCGAGGCGCGCCTCGATCGCCTCCTTGCCCCAGGCCACCGGATAGGTGATGTCGAGCTCGAGCGAGCGGAACTTGCCGCCCGTGTAGCGCTCGATGTGGCGGATCTTCTCCATCTCGAAGAAATCCAGCACCGGCTGGCCGACTTCCAGCCGCAACGGCGGGTTCATCTCGTCGATGCCGAGCAGGTTCGGCTTCGGGCCGATGAAGGAGACGAGCGAGGTGACCAGTTCCTCGCGGATCGGGTCGATCGCGGGGTTGGTCACCTGCGCGAACAGCTGCTTGAAGTAGTGGTAGAGCGTCTTCTCCTTCCTGGAGAGGATCGCGAGCGCGGCGTCGTTGCCCATCGAGCCCGTGGGCTCCTCGCCCGCCTGCGCCATCGGCAGCAGCTGGAACTTGAGGTCCTCCTGGGTGTAGGCAAAGGCCTGCTGGCGCTCGAGCAGCGGCACCCGCGACTTGAGCGGCGCCGTCTTCTCGGTCTCGACTTCGTCCAGCTTGACGCGGATGCGCTCGATCCACTCGGCGTAGGGGCGCGCGCCGGCGAGTCCCTCTTTCAGCTCCTGATCGTCGATGATGCGGCCTTTTTCCAGGTCGACGAGGAACATCTTGCCCGGCTGCAGGCGCCACTTCTTGACGATTTTCTCCTCCGGGATCGGCAGGCAGCCGCATTCCGAGCCCATGATCACCAGGTCATCGTCGGTGACGATGTAGCGCGAGGGGCGCAGGCCGTTGCGATCGAGCGTGGCGCCGATCTGCCGGCCGTCGGTGAAGGCGATCGAGGCCGGGCCGTCCCAGGGTTCCATCATCGCGGCGTGGTATTCGTAGAACGCGCGCCGCGCCGGGTCCATGAGCGTATGGTTCTCCCAGGCTTCCGGGATCATCATCATCACCGCGTGTGCGATCGGGTAGCCGCCCATCGCCAGCAACTCCAGCGCGTTGTCGAAGGACGCCGAGTCCGACTGCCCCGGGTAGATGAGCGGCCAGATCTTGCCGAGGTCCTCGCCGAGAACGGGACTGGAGATCGCGCCTTGGCGCGCGCGGATCCAGTTCACATTGCCGCGCACCGTGTTGATCTCGCCGTTGTGGCAGATCATGCGAAACGGGTGCGCCAGCCCCCAGGTGGGGAAGGTGTTGGTCGAGAAGCGCTGGTGCACGAGCGCGAGCGCCGACTCCACGCGCGCATCCTTGAGCTCGAGGTAATACTCGCCGACCTGGTGCGCGAGCAGCATGCCCTTGTAGACCAGCGTGCGCGCCGACATCGACGGCACGTAGAATGACTTGCCGTGCTCCAGGGCCAGCGCCTGGATCGCGTGCCCCGAGCTCTTGCGGATGATGTAGAGCTTGCGCTCCAGCGCATCGGTCACCATCACGCCCGCGCCGCGGCCGACGAAGACCTGGCGGATGACCGGCTCGAGCTTCCTCGCCGGCTCGGCCAGATCGGCGTTGTCCACCGGCACGTCGCGCCAGCCGAGCAGCACCTGGCCCTCGTTCTTGATGGCGCGCTCGATCTCGGTTTCGCAGGCAAGCCGGCTGGCCGGATCGCGGGGCAGGAACACGATGCCAACGCCGTACTGGCCTGCGGGGGGCAGGACGACGCCGCGTCCGGCCATCTCCTCGCGCAGGAAACGGTCCGGGATCTGGATCAGCAGGCCTGCCCCGTCTGAAAGCTTCGGGTCCCAGCCCACCGCGCCACGGTGATTGAGGTTCTTCAGGATCGTCAGTCCCTGCTCGACGATCGAATGCGATCTCCTGCCTTTGATGTGCGCGACAAAGCCGACGCCGCAGCCGTCATGCTCGTTGGCCGGGTCGTAGAGACCTTGTGCTACTGGATGAAATCCCATGGTAGCGTATAACGCACTGATCTATAATGTCTTTATGATATTTCGCCGCGATGCACAAATTTACAGCGTGAATTTTGGAATATACCCGCGGAACCGCAGGCGTACAAGCTACGGCAGGTCTCTGCCTACTGCATGCAGGCGGCGATGCTGTCGCGTACGTGGCGCGCGTCCAGACCGCCTTTCAGGGTCGCATGACCCAGCCCTTCGAGCAGGATGAAGCGCATTTCCCCCCCCGCCGCCTTCTTGTCGACCTGCATCAACTCCAGGTAGCGCTCCGGTGCGAGCCTGGGTCCTCGCACCGGCAGGCCAGCGCTGCCGATCAGGGCCGCCACGCGGGCCGCGTCTTCCGCGCGCAGCGTGCCTGCGCGCACGGAAAGCTCCGCGGCCATCACCATTCCCGCCGCTACCGCCTCGCCGTGCAGCCATTCGCCGTAGCCGACGCCGGCCTCGATCGCATGCCCGAAGGTGTGCCCGAAGTTCAGCAGCGCGCGCCGGCCCGCCTCGCGCTCGTCGGCAGCCACCACCTGCGCCTTCAGTTCGCAGGACCGGCTGATCGCCCGCTCGAGCGCGTCGCGGTCGCGGCCGAGCAGCCGCTCCATGTTCGCTTCCAGCCATTCGACAAAATCCGCATCCAATATGAAGCCGTGCTTGATTACCTCGGCGATACCCGCGCGCAGCTCGCGATCCGGTAGCGTGTCCAGGCAGGCGACATCGGCGATCACTGCAAGCGGCTGGTGAAATGCGCCCACCATGTTCTTGCCGCGGGCGTGGTTGACGGCGGTCTTGCCGCCGACGGAGGAATCCACCTGCGCGAGCAGCGTGGTCGGCACCTGGATGAACGGGATGCCCCGCTGATAGACGGCGGCCGCGAAACCAGCCAGATCGCCGACGACCCCGCCCCCGAGGGCGACAATCAGGGAATCGCGCCCGAGTTGCTCAGCAAGCATCGCGCCGACGACGCGATCCAGGGTCTCCCAGGTTTTCGCCTGCTCGCCGTCCTCGATGAGGACGCTGACCGGGCGCGCCCCCGCGCGCGCCAGCGCCTGCTGCACGGGCCCGAGGTAGTGGGACGCCACCACCGGATTCGAGATCACGGCGACGCGCCTGCCGGCCGCGTGCCGGGCGTAAAGGCCGGGTTCGCCCAGCAGGCCCGAACCGATGTGGATCGGGTAGGACCGGTCCGCGAGCGCTACGTCGAGAGTCCGCATGGCGCATCGAGGCACGCAAGCAAGTCCCGGCACAGGCTTTGCGCGCTCTGCTTGCCGGTGTCGAGCACGATGTCGGCGACCTCCCGGTACAGCGGGTCCCGCTCCGCGTACAGTTCCTCGAGCCTCTTCTGCGGATCCGGCGTCGCCAGCAGCGGGCGATTCCGGTCGTGACGTACTCGCAGCCAGAGATGGGCCGGGCGTGCATGCAGATAGATCACCCTGCCACGCGCCGCCAGCCGCCTGCGGTTCCGCTCGGCGAGCACCGCGCCGCCGCCGGTGGCCAGCACGATCTCCTCCAGACCGCTCAGCTCGGCGATCACCCGCGATTCGCGCGCGCGGAAGCCCGCCTCACCTTCGATATCGAAGATCACCGGAATGCGCACACCGCAACGTCGCTCGACTTCCTGGTCCGAGTCGAGGAACCGCCGCTTCAGGCGCCGCGCGAGCAGGCGGCCGACCGTGGTCTTGCCGGCGCCCATCATGCCGACAAGAATCAGATTGTCCCCGGGCTTCACGACATCATTCTACGCAGGCGAAAAAGAAACGGCCGGGCGGACCCGGCCGTCGCGGACTGCCTCGAAGGCAGCGTCAGCGCACCGTCAGCCGCTCGTGGACGACGCGGGGCGTCAGGAACACCAGCAGCTCGGTCTTGCTGGTCGATGTGGTGTTGTTCTTGAAGAGGAAGCCGATATACGGCAGGTCGCCGAAGAACGGCACCCGCGTGATGTCGGTGCGGTCGCGCTGCTCGAAGATACCGCCGATCACCACCGTGCCGCCGTTCTCGACCAGCACCTCGGTCTTGACGTGCTTGGTGTTAATGGCGACGCCTCCCGGGGTCACCGCGCCCGGCTCGTCCTTGTTCACGTCCAGCGTCATGATGATGTTCCCGTCCGGCGTGATCTGCGGCTTCACCTTAAGCGAGAGGGTCGCTTTGCGGAAGGAAACGCTGGTCGCGCCCGACGAAGTCGCCTGCTGGTAGGGTATTTCCTGCCCTTGCTCGATCAGCGCCTCGACTCCATCCGCGGTCAGCACGCGAGGGCTGGAGATCGTCTTGCCCTTGCCGTCGGCTTCCAGCGCGGAGATCTCCATGTTCAGGAACTGGGTCATCGCGGAGTTGAACAGAATGAAGGAGAAGACGCCCGGGTTGAACGCGTTCAATCCGGCGGCCGGCAGGTTCGACAGCAGACCCCCGTTCGGGACCGCCCCCGCGGGCGTTACGCTCGAATCCGCGCCCTGGATCGCGCTCGAGTAGGTGTTGCCCATCGTGGAACCGATCGCGTAGCGCGGCGCGCTTTGACCCTTCAGCAGCGGCGTCTGCATGCCGTTCTGACTCACCCGGTTGTAGCCGAGCTTGGCGCCCAGGTTCTTGTTGAAATTTTCATCCGCCTCGACGATGCGCGCCTCGATCATCACCTGGCGGACCGGCACGTCGATCTTCGCGATCAGTTTGCGGACCTCGACCAGGCGGCTCGGCGTGTCCTGCACGAAGAGCGTGTTGGTGCGAGCGTCCACCACCGCGCTGCCGCGCTTGGAGAGCATGCGCTGGCTGGCATCGGTGAGCAGCTTCTGCACGTCCGCCGCTTTCTGGTAGTTCATCTGGAAGGATTCGGTGCGCGTCTGTTCCAGCTCGTTGATCTGGGTCTGCGCTTCCAGCGCCAGCTTCTCCCGTGTGGCGAGCTCCTCGCGCGGCGCGATCCAGATCACGTTGCCCGACTTGCGCATGTCGAGCCCGCGCGTCTGCAGGATGATATCCAACGCCTGGTCCCAGGGCACGTCCTTCAGGCGCAGCGTGATGCTGCCGCCCACCGTGTCGCTGGTGATGATGTTCAGATCCGTGAAATCCGCGATCACGTTCAGAACCGCGCGCACCTCGACGTTCTGGAAGTTGAGCGAGAGCTTCTCGCCCGAATAGCGGCCGCGCTGCGAGAGCCTGGAAGGATCCTGCGTGGCCGCCTTGACCTCGACCACGAACTGGGTGTCGGACTGGTAGGCATTGTGCTCCCACTGGCCCTTCGCCTCGATGACAACGCGGACGTTCTCGCCCTGCTGGAACGCGCTCACCGTCTGCACGGGGGTCGCGAAGTCGATCACGTCCAGGCGCCGGCGCAGGTTCTCCGGCAGCGTGGTCTTGAGGAACTCGATCACGATGTTCTGTCCCTGCTGGCGGATGTCGATGCCGGTGGTGGTATCGGTCAGATCGATCATGATCCGGCCCTCGCCCGCGCTGCCGCGGCGGAAATCAACTTCGCGGATGGCGTGCTTGGCGTCCGCTTTGCCTTCGGCGAAGTGCGCCACCTGGCCCGCCGGCGTCGTTGCCGCGGCCGACGCCGCGCTCAGCGTCACGACGATGCTCCTGCCGTCCAGCGCCACCTCGTGCGCGACCGAGCGGCGCAGATTGAGCACCAGGCGCGTGCGGTCCGAGCCCTGCACGAGATTCATGCTGCGCAACTCGCCCTGCCCCACGTCCTGCGAACTGCGGCCCAGGCCGTTGGTGGTATTGGCGAAATCGAACACGATCCGGGCGGGGTTGGCCACCGTGAAGCTGGGCGGCACGGCCTTGAGGGGCTCCTTGGTGGTGATGCGGATGACGACGTTGCCGCCCTGCTGGGCGGCGTCGAAGCCTTCGATGCTGTTGCCCGCCTGCGCCAGCGCCAGCCCCGCGCCGAGCAGCCAGACAGTGAGCACCGCACCAAGTTGCGTCAGTCGTTTCATCGTCGTCATTTCTTGCCCTCCTGCATTTGCACTGTCGTGCTGCGCTCGATCCAGTCGCCGCCGCTATCCTGCACCACTTCCTTCAGGTTGATCTGGCCTTCATCGATGGCGGTGATGACACCGAAGTTGGGGCCCATGTAATTGCCTTTCCGGACGCGGAACAGGTTGTTTCCGGCGCGCACGAGCGCGTACATGTCCTTGTTCTGCGACAGCGTGCCCACCATCTGCAGCGCTTCCAGAGGAAACGCTTCAAGCGGCTCCTTGGGCCGATTCAGGTCCGGCTGCACTCCGCCACCGCTGCCACCCGTACCCGCCGTCTGCGCCACCACGATCCGGCCCGGGACGAACGGGTCGACCATGCTCTCCCCTTTGTAGGGCACGGGTTCGTAGGTGCGGATCTGCGGCAGCGAGTCCACCTTGCCGCGCATGTCCTTGGTCATGTCGGCGAGCTCCTTTTTCAGCTCGCCCTGCTCTTCGCCGCCGCACCCGACCAGCAAGGCGGCGCCGATCATCGCGATCAGGCTGAGGGATCTCATTTCTTCGCCGGGCCTTTCTTCGAGGCCGCCGCCTTGCGCGCCGCAGCCAGCTCGCCTTCATCCAGATAGCGGAAGGTTCGCGCGGTGACGTCCATGGTCAGGTTGCCGGAGTTGTCTGCCGCCAGCCCGACGTTGTTCAACGTCACGATGCGCGGCAACTGGCCGATGTCCGCGGCGAACCCGCCCATGTCGTGATAATTCCCCGTCAGTCTGAGGGTAATGGGCAGCTCGGCATAGAACTCGCGCGCGGTTTCCGACGGGGCGGGCCTGAACAACTCGAACTGCAGCCCGCGCGACAGGCCCGCCTGGTTGATCTCCACCAGCAGCGCATCCATCTGCGCCTTGTTCGGCAGCTGCTTGAGCAAGGCGCCGAACTGCGTGTCGATTTCCCTGAGCTGCTGCTTGAGAAGGTCGAGGTTGACCGCCTGCGCCTTCTTGCCCTTGTACTCGTCCTTCAGCTTGATCTCCGCCTGGCGGGCGCTCTCGATCTGGTCGAGCTGCTCCTGCCAGACGACGCCATAGCCGATCGCCGGCAAGGCGACCAGGATCGCCAGCAGCACCAACAGCTTCGGCGCGAACGACCAGGTGCCGGGGTCCTTCCAGTTGGTGCGCCTGAAATCGTCAACGATCTGGTTGAAATTGACGGCCATCGCTTATCCCTTCTTCGCCGCAGCCGGCGCCGGCTTGGCCGCGTCCTTGGCCGCCTCCGGCTTCACCGGCGGTTTGAGCTGGAGCCGCATGTTGAATTGCGAAACCCGCATCTTGCCGAGATTGGCCGCCTTGATCTCGACCAGGTTCGGGTTCGCGAGGTAGGGCGAAGACTCGATATTGCGCATCAGCGTCGAAACACGCGCGTTCGACTGCGCGTAGCCCACGAGCTCAATTCCATTTCCTCGCTGCTGAACCGACTTGAGAAACACGCCTTCGGGCATCTGCCGCACCAGTTCGTCGAGGAGATAAACCGTCTGCACCCGGTCGGTCTGCAGATCCTCGATCACCTTCTTGCGGGCGAGCAGCGCCGCGATCTTGTCCTTCACTTCCCTGATCTCGTCGATCTCCTTGTCGAGCTTGGCGATCTCGGCTTTCAGGAACCGGTTGCGGTCTTCCTGCGCGCTGATGCGCTGGGAAAGCACCAGCCAGCCCGCGCCCACGATGACGACCCCGAGCAACACCGTCATTGCGGCCATGACGGCGAAATGCAAGCGCGCGCGCTTGCGCCGCTCTTCGCGGTGGGGAAGAAGGTTGATTTTGCCGCTCATGGCTGGATTCGCCTCCGGCTCATATCGGGTCGAACCTTCGCATCGCGAGGCCGCAGGCGACGATCAGGGACGGGGCGTCCTGCATCAGCCGCTTCAACTGGATCCGCGGCGAGGTCTGCATCGCGCCGAACGGGTTGGCGACCACGGTCGGCACCTGCGTGCGCGTATGCACCACTTCGTCCAGGCCCGGAATCACCGCCGAGCCGCCCGCCATCAGGATGTGGTCGACGGTGTTGTACGAGGTCGAGGTGAAGAAGAACTGCAGGGCGCGCTGCACTTCCTGCGAGAGGTTCTCCATGAAGGGGCGCAGCACTTCGGTCTCGAAGTCATCGGGCAGCCCGCCGGAGCGCTTGGCGTTCTCCGCTTCTTCCGCGCTCATCCCGTAGCGCGCCACGATGTCGGCGGTCAGCTGGTTGCCGCCGAACGCCTGCTCGCGGTTGTACACCGACTGTTCGTTGCGCACCACGCTGACCTGCATGACGTTGGCGCCGACATCGACGATCGCGACGTTCTGCTCCTTGCCGCCGCCGGGCAACTGCTTGACCACCAGCTGCAAGGCCGCCATCTGCGCGAACGATTCCACGTCCATCACCAGCGGCTTCAGGCCGGCATTCTCGGCCACCGCGAACCGGTCGGACACCTTCTCCTTGCGCGTGGCCGCGATCAGGACTTCCTGCTCCTCCGGGTTGTTCGGCGACGGGCCGAGAATCTGGAAATCCAGGTTCACCTCTTCCAGCGCGAACGGGATGTACTGGTTCGCTTCGCTCTCCACCTGCGTCTCCAGCTCTTCCTCCCGCAGGCCGGCGGCGACAATGATCTTCTTCGTGATCACCGCACCCGATGGCACAGCCATCGCCACATGCTTGGTCCGGGTGGCCAACCGCTTGTAGCCGCGGCTCACGGCGTCGGCGACGGCCTCGAGGATATTGATATTGCCGTCCACGACGGCGTCCTTGGGCAGAGCCTCGATCACGTAGCGCTCGACCCGATAGGCACCTTTGCCGGCCTCCACGATTTCCAGCATCTTCACGGAAGACGAGCTGATATCAAGCCCGAACAACGGCGGCGCCTTCGGCTTGAGAAAGTCGAGGTTCATCCCTTTTTTCCTTTTCGCATCGGCCGGTTAGGCGCGATACGTAGAATTTGCGTTAGATGCTAGCAACAACTCCCCCCAGTGTCTAGTGAATCCTCCACGTGGGGAAAGATCTATAATGCGCCGTGTCCCTGCTCGCGTGCAACCATCCCCGAGAATTTGCGCCAACCAGTTGAAGTTGCTGCGCTTTTTGGTGTTTCCGTTGTTTCTTTTTGGCGGGCTGGCGGTGGCTGGCGCGCTGGTCGCCGGGCTGGTCGTCGCCCTTGCCTACCCCAGCCTTCCCACGCTCGAAGTTCTGACCGACTACCAGCCCAAGATCCCTTTGCGTGTCTACACGCTGGAAGGAGCGCTGATCGGCGAATTCGGCGAGGAACGGCGCTCGCTGGTGTCGATCCGGGACGTCCCCGCTTCGCTCAAGCAGGCGATCCTTGCCGCGGAAGATGAACGCTTCTACCAGCATACTGGCGTCGACTACCTCGGCGTCGCGCGCGCCGCGTATGCCAACCTCACGCAGGGCGGCCGCCGCCAGGGCGCGAGCACGATCACGATGCAGGTCGCGCGCAATTTTTTCCTTTCCACCGAGAAAACGCTAACGCGCAAGCTGTACGAGGCTTTGCTCGCGTTCAAGATCGAGAGCAACCTGAGCAAGGACCAGATCCTCGAGCTGTACGTGAACCAGATTTACCTGGGGCAGCGTGCGTACGGATTCGCGGCTGCATCGCAGATCTATTTCGGCAAGGCGCTCGACAAGCTGACCATTGCCGAGGCGGCCGTCCTGGCGGGACTGCCAAAAGCGCCATCCACGTACAACCCTGTTGCGAATCCGCAACGCGCACGCCAGCGCCAGCAGTACGTCCTCAGGCGGATGCGCGAGCTGGGACAACTCTCCGAGCAGCAATACGCTGACGCCGTCAAGGCACCCCTGCATGTGCGCAGGGAAGTCGATGATTTTGCAGGAGTTCATGGCGAATTTCTCGCCGAACTGGTCCGCCAGGCGATTTACGAACAGTACCCGGAAGATGCCTATACAAAGGGTTTTCGCGTATATACGACGGTCCGCAAGCTCGACCAGGAGGCGGCTTACGGCGCCGTAAGGCGCGGCCTTCTTGCCTACGACCGCAACCAGGGCTACCGCGGGCCGGAGGCCTTCGTCGAGCTGGCTGCGGGCGCAAGCGAGGACGACATCGAGGAGGCGCTCGCAGAGTACCCGGACGTGGACGACCTGAAGGCGGCGATGGTGCTGGAGGCGAGTCCGAGGGAGGTCAGGGCAGCGCTCAAGAGCGGCGAAACGGTCGCGGTTGCGGGCGAGGGCCTGCGCTTTGCGGCGAAGGCGCTGGATGACAAGGCCGCGCGGCAAAGACGCATCCGCCGCGGCGCCGTGATCCGCCTGCAGGCCGACGAGAAACGGAACTGGCAGGTGGCCCAGCTGCCGGAAGCGGAAGCGGCCTTCGTGTCCCTAGACCCGCGCGATGGGTCGATCCGCGCGCTCGTCGGCGGCTTCGACTTCCACCGCAACAAGTTCAACCACATTACGCAGGCCTGGCGGCAGCCCGGTTCAGCGTTCAAGCCCTTCATCTACTCGGCGGCCCTGGAGAAGGGCTTCACACCCGCGACCGTGATCCCGGATGAGCCGATCGTCGTCGAGGCCGAAGTCACGGGCAGCCAGCGCTGGGAACCGAAGAATTACGACGGCAAGTTCGAGGGGCCGATGAAGCTGCGCACGGCGCTGGCCAAGTCGAAGAACATGGTGTCGATCCGCATCCTGCAAAGCATCGATCCCAAGTACGCGCAGGACTATGTCAGGCGATTCGGGTTCGATGCCGACAAGCATCCGCCGTACCTGACCATGGCGCTGGGCGCGGGCTCGGTGACGCCGCTGCAGCTTGCGCGCGGCTACGCCGTTTTCGCCAATGGCGGCTATCTGATCCAGCCGCATTTCATCCAGAGGATCGTCGATGACCGCGGCCACGAACTCGGCGTCGCCCGACCGCCGCAGGCGGGCGAGGAAGCCCTGCGGGTGATCGATCCCCGCAACGCGTTCATCATGGATTCGATGTTGCAGGACGTGACCCGCTATGGCACCGCGGCGAGCGTGAGCAGGCTCGGCAGGCGCGACCTGGCCGGCAAGACCGGCACCACCAATGACTTCGTCGACGGCTGGTTCTGCGGCTATCAGCCCGAACTGGTGGGAGTCGCCTGGATGGGGTTCGACCAGCCCAGGACGCTCGGCAAGAACCAGACCGGCGGCCGCATCGCGCTGCCGATCTGGATCGATTATATGAGCCGGGTGCTGAAGGGCGTGCCGGAGAGCCCGCGCAGCGTTCCCGAAGGAATTGTCAGCGCTCGATCCGAGCCGGAGCCGATGCTGCCCTCGGAAGCGCGCGGAGGCGCCGACTATTTCTACCGGGAGTTCGCGCCGTACCAGGAAAAGGCGCCGCCGCCGACCGCCCCGATGACACCGAACGAGCGGCCGAACTTCTAGCCCGCTTTGAGCGCCACGCGCCTGCCCGCTTGCTGCGACGCGAGCGCGGAGATGGCGTCGAACAACTCCGAGCCGTCGCGCGTGTCGCGCCACCTGGCGCCATCGTAGCGGAAGTGAAACCCGCCCGACCTGGCCGCCACCCAAATCTCGCGCGCCGCGCCGTGGCGGTTGATGACCATCTTCGAGCCGTCGTCGAACTCGATTTCCAGCACGCCGGCGTCCTTGTTCTGGACATCCGCCTCGGGAAGCGCCGTCTCAAACGCGCGCTCCAGCGCCGCCAGCGCATCGCCCGCAAGGCCCTCGAACTCACTTTCGGTCATGGCGCATGATCCTGCTACCATGGATATTTTAGCCGCCGCTTTCGCGCAATCATGCGTGCCGCGCTTCCCGCACTCCTGGTCCTCGCGCTTCTCGCCGCCTGCGGCCAGAAGGGCCCGCTCTACCTGCGCGACCAGCCGCCCGCGAACCAGAGGCCGCCCAAGGCCGACCCGTTCAAGCCGGTGCCGTACCCGAAGGAAGCCGACGAGGAAAGCGGCGCAAAGAAGTAGCCGCCGATGGCTTTCGCCTACGCAGATGGCGTGTTGTGTGCCGAGCAGGTGCCGCTCGAGGAGATCGCGCGGCGCCACGGCACGCCCTGCTATGTCTACTCCCGGGACGCGATCGAGCGCGCCTACCGGGAGTTCACCGACCATTTCGCCAGCCGGCCCGCGCTCGTCTGCTACTCGGTAAAGGCGAACTCCAGCCTGGCGATTCTGCAGTTGCTGGCGCGCCTGGGCGCGGGCTTCGACATCGTGTCGGGCGGCGAGCTCGCCCGCGTTCTCGCCGCCGGCGGCGCAGCCTCGAAAGTGGTGTTTTCCGGCATCGGCAAGAGCGAGGCGGAGATCCGCGGAGCGCTGACGGCGGGGGTGCGCTCGATCAATCTCGAGTCCGAGGCCGAAATGGTCCGCGTGAACCGGATCGCGGGCGAGCTGGGCGTGCGCGCGCCCGTCGCGTTTCGCGTCAATCCGGACGTGGATGCGAAGACGCATCCCCACATCTCCACGGGACTCAAGCAGAACAAGTTCGGCGTCGCCCATACCGAGGCCGAGCGCCTGTATCTCGAGGCGGCGCGCCTGCCGCATCTGAACGTCTGCGGCATCGGTTTTCACATCGGCTCGCTGATGACCGACAGCGCGCCGTTCGTGGCGGCGACCCGGCGCGTGCTCGCGCTCGCCGAACGGCTCGAGCGAGCGGGAATCGCACTCGCGCATTTCGACCTCGGCGGGGGCATGGGAATCGCCTACCGGGAAGGCGAGCGGTGCGCGCCGATCGCCGCGTTCGTGCACGGCGCCCTCGACGCCCTCGGATCGCGCAAGGAGACGATTTTGATCGACCCGGGCCGGGCGATCGTCGGCAACGCGGGAGTGCTGCTGACTCGCATTGAGTATCTCAAGCGCGGCGAAAGCAGGAGCTTCGCCATCGTCGATGCCGCGATGAACGATCTCATCCGGCCGGCTCTCTACGACGCCTGGCATGAAATCCGGCCGGTCCGGGAGGCGCAATCCGGCGTGCCGGCGGGTGTGTACGACGTCGTGGGACCGGTCTGCGAAAGCGCCGATTTTCTTGCCCGCGAGCGGCCGCTGGCGGTGCGAGAGGGCGACCTGCTTGCGGTGATGTCTGCCGGCGCCTACGGCATGGTGATGAGCTCCAACTACAACGCCCGCCCGCGGCCGGCCGAAGTTCTGGTGGCGGGAGGGAAGGCGACGCTCGTGCGCGCGCGCGAAACGGTGGATCAGCTCTTTGCGGGGGAGCGGCTTTTGCCCTAGGGTGTCGGCCTCCATGACCCGCGGAAAGCGCTACGCCATCGTTGCCGGCCTCGCAGTGGTCCTCGCCGCCGGCGCGCTGCTCGCCTATTTCAGCGCGGAGCCGCGCGCCCGCGAGAAGCCCGCCGCCAAGGGCCCCCCGCCGGCGCCGGTGGCGGTGGCCGTCACGCAGCAGCAGAGCGTGCCGGTGCGCCTGCAGGCCATCGGCAATGTCGAGGCCTACACCTCGGTGTCGGTCAAGTCGCGCGTCGACGGGCAGATCCTGGGGGTGGATTTCCGCGAGGGTCAGGAGGTGAAGAAGGGCGAGGTGCTTTTTCGCATCGACCCCCGGCCCTTCGAGGCGGCCCTCAAGCAGGCCGAGGCGCAGGCGCTGCGGGATGTCGCGAACCGCGACCAGGCGGCGTCTCAGGAAAAGCGCTACCAGGAGCTGCTGGAGAAGAACTTCGTCTCCAAGGAAGCCTATGCGCAGTACCGCACCAACGCGCAGACCGCGGACGCGACCTCGAAGGCGAGCCAGGCGGCGCTCGAGAACGCACGGCTCAACCTCGAGTACACCGTGATCCGCTCGCCGGTCGACGGCTACGTCGGCAGGGCGCTGCTGCAGGCCGGCAACATGGTCAAGGCCAACGACACGCAGGCGCTGGTCGTAATCAACCAGGTCCGCCCCGTGTACGTGAGCTTCGCGATTCCGGAGCGGCAGCTCGCGGTAGTGCGCGAACTCATGCGCAAGGGCCCGCTCGCGGTCGACGTCGCCGCCCCCGGCACGGACAAGCCGCTGGCCTCGGGGCGCATCGCCTTCCTCGACAACGCGGTGGACCAGACCACGGGCACGATCAAGCTGCGCGCGATCTTCGAGAACCACGACGCGAGCCTGTGGCCCGGCCAGTTCTACACTGTCCGCGTCCGGCTCTACGACCAGGCGAACGCGATTCTCGTCCCTTCGCAAGCCGTGCAGACCGGGCCGGGCGGCCAGTTCGTCTACGTCGTGAAGCCGGACATGACCGTCGAAGTGCGCAAGGTGGTTGTCGCGCGCAGCGAGGGGGACTTCGCCGTGCTCGCCGACGGCGCGCTCGCCCGGGGCGAGCAGGTCGTCGTGCGCGGCGCCCTGCGGCTGGCGCCCGGCGCGAAGGTGACGGTCACCGCGGACGCACCCGCCTCGTGAACCTTTCGGAAATCTTCATCCGCCGGCCGGTGATGACCGTCCTGGTCATGACCGGCATCCTGATCTTCGGCATCGTCGCCTTCCGGCTGCTGCCGGTGAGCCAGCTGCCCAACATCGACTATCCGACGATCCAGGTGACCGCCGAGCTGCCCGGCGCCTCGCCCGACACCATGGCCTCGGCCGTCGCCACGGTGCTGGAAAAGCAGTTCTCGACGATCGCCGGCATCGACTCGATGACCTCGATCAGCGGCCAGGGCACGACCGCGGTCACGCTGCAGTTCAACCTCGAGCGCGACATCGACGCCGCCGCGCAAGACGTGAACTCCGCGATCGCCGCCACCGCGCGCCTGCTGCCGCCGGCGATGCCGACGCCGCCCTCGTTCCGCAAGGTCAATCCGGCGGATTTCCCGGTGTTCTTCCTCGCGCTCACCTCCGACGTGCTGCCGATCTCCACCGTCAACGAATACGCCGAAACCTATCTCGCGCAACGCATTTCCACCATCACGGGCGTGGCGCAGGTGCAGGTGTATGGCCAGCAGAAGTACGCGGTGCGCGTGCAGGTGGACCCGAGCGCGCTCGCGGCTCGCGGCGTCAGCATCAACGAGGTGCAGCAGGCGGTCGCCAGCGCCAACGTCAATCTGCCCACCGGCACCCTCTACGGCAAGGAGCGCATGTTCGCGGTGCAGGCCACCGGCCAGCTCTACGACGCCAGGGCCTTCCAGTCGGTGATCGTCACCTACCGTAACGGCAACCCGGTGCGCCTCGGCGAAGTCGGCCGCGTCATCGACAGCGTGCAGAGCGACAAGGTCGCGGCCTGGTTCAAGGACAAGCGCGGCATCGTGCTCGCGATCCAGCGCCAGCCCGGCACCAACACCATCGAGGTGGTGGACGCGGTGAAGAAGCTGCTGCCGACGTTCCGCGCCGAGGTGCCGCCCAGCATCAGCATCGACGTGCTCTACGACCGCACCGTGATGATCCGCGCCAACATTGCCGAGGTGGAGTTCACCCTGCTGCTCGCGCTGGCGCTGGTGGTGATGGTGATCTTCATCTTCCTGCGCAACATCCCGGCGACCGTGATCCCCAGCGTGGCGCTGCCGCTGTCGATCGTCGGCACCTTCTCGCTGATGTACGTGCTCGGCTACAGCCTGGACAACATCTCGCTGATGGCGCTCACGCTCTGCGTCGGCTTCGTCGTCGACGATGCCATCGTGATGCTCGAGAACATCAGCCGGCACATGGACATGGGCAAGAGCGCCCTGCAGGCCACGCTCGACGGCTCGCGCGAGATTTCGTTCACCATCGTGTCGATGACGATCTCCCTCGCGGCGGTGTTCATCCCGGTGTTCTTCATGGGCGGCATCCTGGGGCGCCTGCTGCACGAGTTCGCGGTGGTGATCATCGTCGCGGTGCTGATCTCGGGATTCGTCTCGCTGACGCTGACGCCGATGATGTGCGCCCGCATCCTCAGGCCGCATGGCGCCGAGCGCCACGGCCGGCTGTACATGGCGTTCGAGCGCGGCTTCGACGCCTGGCGCGACCTGTACGCGCTGACGCTGCGCTTCGTGCTCAAGCGCCGGTTCGCCGCGCTCATGGCATTCCTCGCCATCTGCGCGGCAACCAGCTGGCTGTTCGCGCAGCATCCGAAGGGCTTTCTGCCGAGCGAGGATTCCGGGCAGCTGTTCATCTTCACCGAGGGGCCGCAGGACGTCTCCTTCGAGGGCATGGTCGAGCTGCAGCGCCAGGTGGCGGAGGTCGTGCGCCAGGATCCGAACGTCGAGGCGCTGATGTCCTTCGTGGGCGCGAGCAGCTTCAACCCGGCGATGAACAGCGGCCGCATCACCATCGCGCTCAAGCCCTACGGGCAGAGAAAGCCCGCCGACCAGGTGGTGCGGGAACTCCGGCCAAAGCTCGCCAGGGTCGTGGGACTGAAGACCTTTCCGCAGAACGTGCCCACGATCCGCATCGGCTCGCTGACCAAGAGCGCCTACCAGTACGTGCTGCAGGGCGCCAACAGCGAGCTGCTCTACCAGTGGGCGCCGCGCATCGAGCAGCGGCTGCGCACGCTGCCGGGCATCGTCGACGTCTCGAGCGACCTGCAGATCGCGCGCCCGCAGGTCAACGTCGAGATCGACCGCGAGAAGGCCGCCGCGGTCGGCGTATCGCCGCAGGCGATCGAAAACACGCTCGGCTTCGCGTTCGGCTCGCCGCAAGTGTCGACGATCTACACGGCGACCAACCAGTACTGGGTGATCCTCGAGCTCGAGCCCCGCTACCAGCGCGATCCATCCGCCCTCGGCCTGCTGTACGTGCGCTCGAACTCCGGCGCGCTGGTGCCGCTGGGCTCCGTGGCGCGCCTGTCCTACAGCGTGGGACCGCTTGCCGTCACGCACCAGGGGCAGCTGCCGTCGGTGACCATCTCGTTCGATCTGCGCCAAGGCGTGGCGCTTTCCCAGGCCATCAGCCAGATCAACCGCGAGGTCGCGGCGATGCAGGTGCCGGCCACGCTCAACGGCTCGTTCAAGGGCGCCGCGCAGGCGTTCCAGGATTCGCTCAAGGGCATGGGCTGGCTGCTGGTGTTCGCGATCTTCGTGATCTACCTGGTGCTGGGCGTGCTCTACGAGAGCTTCATCCATCCGCTGACGATCCTGTCGGGACTGCCGACCGCGGGCCTGGGAGCGCTGGTCACGCTCTGGGTGTTCGGCGTCGAGCTCAACATGTATGCATTTGTCGGCATCATCATGCTGGTCGGCATCGTCAAGAAGAACGCGATCATGATGATCGACTTCGCCATCGAGGCGCAGAGAAGGGACGGCGCGGCGCCCGAGAAGGCGATCTTCGATGCCGGTATCGTGCGTTTCCGGCCGATCATGATGACCACGGCGGCGGCGCTGGTGGGCAGCCTGCCGATCGCGATCGGCTTCGGCGCGGGCGGCAGCGCGCGCGCTCCACTCGGGCTCGCGGTGGTGGGCGGCCTGCTGCTCTCGCAGTTGCTCACGCTCTACATCACGCCGGTGATCTACCTGTACTTCGAGCGTCTGCAGGTCTGGATCGCGGCGCGGCGCAAGCCTGCCGAGCCGGCGGTCGCTGCCGGCGCAAAGGGATAGAAGTTTCCTTCCTTTCCGCG
The DNA here is from genome assembly GCA_020845995.1 of Burkholderiales bacterium. GTDB lineage: Bacteria > Pseudomonadota > Gammaproteobacteria > Burkholderiales > SG8-39 > RBG-16-66-20. Next base: position 28,693 of record JADLES010000053.1, read on the forward strand.
CCACATGATGAGAGCGTCCGCGGCCCGGGCCGGGTCGCCGAGAACCGGGGCATCGACGTGCAACCTCATTTCACCAGTCAAACGGCGGATCCTGAAAGCGAAAGCAGGATTGCCCGCCTCATCGGCAACCTTCCGGAGTGAAATGCCCTGACGGTTTGCCCTGCCTGCCGAACGGAACGCCATGTCCGCCCGATTCCCGGCTCATCGAGGTTTCGTACCTCAGTCGACGCTCCGGCGGCATGGGCGGCTATCACCAGTTTGACGGCTATTTTGTCAGTCTCGTGCTTGCACCGGACGCGCGGACTGCGCCCGATCAGGTCGAGTCCTCCGGTCGCGGGAACCCCGTTTTCAGCCGCGCTCCAGCGCCACCGCCTTGCGCCGGCGCCCGAGCGCCGGCAGCAGCGGCGCGGCGAGCGCCGCCAGCGCGAGCGCGAGGCAGGCCGCCGAGATCGGTCGCTCGACGAAAGTGGCGAAGCTGCCCTGCGACAGGATGAGCGCCTTCCGCAGGTTGTTCTCCAGCATCGGCCCGAGCACGAAGGCGAGCACCAGCGGCGCCGGCTCGTAGCCGAACTTGCGGAACAGGTAGCCGAGCACGCCGAAAAGCATCATCACGAACACGTCGAACACCGCCGCGTTGGCGGCGAACACGCCGACGATGCAGAACAGGAGAATGAGCGGGAACAGCACGCGGTAGGGCACCTTCAGCACCTGCACCCACATGCCGATGAGCGGCATGTTGAGCACCAGCAGCATCACGTTGCCGATGTACATGCTGGCGATCACGCCCCAGAACACGTCGGGCTTGTTCACCATCAGCAGCGGCCCGGGCTGGATGCCGTGGACCACGAAGGCGCCGAGCAGCAGCGCCATGATCACGTTGGGCGGGATGCCAAGGGTGAGCAGCGGAATGAAGGCGCCGCCGGCGGCCGAGTTGTTGGCCGCTTCCGGCCCCGCCACGCCCTCGATCGCGCCGTTGCCGAAGCGCTCCGGCGTCTTCGAGAGCTTCTTCTCCAGCGCATAGGAAGCGAACGAGGCGATCACGGCGCCGCCGCCGGGCAGGGTGCCGACGAAGAAGCCGAGCAGCGTGCCGCGCGCGATCGCCCAGCGGCTCGCGGCCCAGTCGGCGAGCGAGGGCCACAGCCCGCCGATGCGCGCGTGCACCACCTCGCGGCGCAGCGTGTGCTCGAGGTTGGCGAGGATCTCGGCCACGCCAAACAGGCCCATGACCACCGGCACGATGCTCACGCCATCGAGCAGCTCGAGCCGGCCGAAGGTGAGGCGCTGGTTGCCGTTGATGACGTCGGTGCCGATGAGCCCGAGCACCACGCCAAGGCAGGCCATCAGCAGCGCCTTGGCGAGCGAGCCCTGCGTGAGGAAGCTGAGCAGCGTGAGGCCGAGCACCATCAGGCTGAAGTACTCGGCCGGCCCGAAGGCGATGGCCCACTGCGCCAGCGTCGGCGCGACCAGCATCATGGCGACGATGGCGAAGGTGCCGGCGATGAACGAGGCGAGCGCCGCCATGCCGAGCGCCGGCCCGGCGCGGCCCTGGCGCGCCATCTGGTGCCCGTCGAGGCAGGTAACCACGGAGGCCGCCTCGCCGGGAATATTGACGAGGATCGAGGCGGTCGAACCGCCGTACATCGAGCCGTAGTAGATGCCGGCCATCATGATGATGCCGGTCTCGGGCGCGACCGAGAGCGTCACCGGCATGAGCAGCGCCATCGCGGTGACCGGGCCGATCCCCGGCAGCACGCCGATGAGCGTGCCGACGAACACGCCGAAGAAGCAGGCGGCGAGGTTGGGCGCGCGCAGCGCCACCTCGAAGCCCGCCCACAGGCTGTTCAGGATGTCCACGGACTCAGCCGAGCAGGGGCGAGAGCAGGCCGGAGGGCAGCTTGATTTTCAGCCACTCGCCGAGCACTACCCACACGCCCAGCGTCGCGCCGAGCGCCACCGGCAGCGCGAGCGTCCAGCGCACCGGGTCGACCAGCCGCATCAGCACCAGCAGCAACGCGAGCGCGCAGGGAATGAAGCCGATGCGCTCGAAGAAAATGCCGAACAGCAGCAGCATCGACATGACCAGCACGATCTTCGGCCAGCGTGTGCCGGCCCACAGCGAGGCGAGGCTCGGACCGCCGCGGCGCAGCGCCGCGCCGATCACGCCGAGCGAAAGCGCGCTTGCGACCAGCCCAAGCCAGAAGATGGCGTAGCCCGAGCCGGGCTCAGCGGTGCGGCCGATGCCGAGTCGCCAGCCGGCGAGCGCCGTGGCGACGCCGAAGGCAAGCCAGGCGAGCCCGCCCCACAGTTCAGAATTGCGGAACATGTCGGGCGCGCGCGGCCGCCGCGGGGACTCGCGCTACTTCGCGAGGCCCAGCTTCATCAGGCCGGCGCGCTCCTGGTCGCAAAGCTCCTTCACCATCGCGGTGTAAGCCTGCGTGCCGGCATAGCGCGGCACCATCACGAACTTATCCATCAGCTCGAGCACGCCCTTGTCCTCGAGCGCTTTCTTGAACGCGTCGTGCAGCTTCGCGGTCACCTTCGGGTCCATGCCCTTCGGACCGGCGATGCCGAACGGGCTGTCGAACACGAACGGGTAGCCAAGGTCCTTCAGCGTCGGCACCTGCGGCCAGAACCTGCTGCGCTCGGCGGTCCACAGCGCAAGCAGGCGCAGCTTGCCGGCGTCGACCAGCGGCCGCCAGGCGCTGGAATCGGCCTGCAGCATGGTGTGCCCGCCCAGCACCGCGGCGTTGGTTTCGGCCGCGCCCTTCATCGGCACCTGCGTCAGCTTGATGCCCGAGGCGTCCGCGATCATCTCCATGCCGATGTGCAGCGAGGTGCCGGCGCCAGGCGTTCCGTAGGTCACCTTGCCGGGATTGGCCTTGGCGTAGGCCACCACGTCCTGCCAGGTCTTGAACGGGCTGGTGGCGCCGGTGGTGATGCCGAAGGTGTAGCCGGTGAGGTGGATGATGTAGGTGAAGTCCTTGAGAGGATCCCAGGTGACCGAGCGTTCCTTCATGTACGGGTAGCGGAACACCGTGATCGGGATCTGCGCGATGGTGTAGCCGTCGGGCTTGGCGTTCGCCGCCATCGCGGCCGGGCCGAGCGTGCCGCCAGCGCCGCCCTTGTTGTCGATCACGATCGGCTGTCCGAGATGCTTTTCGGCCACCTGCGCCATGCCGCGCAGTACGATGTCGGTCGATCCGCCCGCGGGCCAGGGCACGATCAGCGAGATCGGCTTGGAGGGGAAGTTGTCCTGCGCGTGCGCCGCGCATGCGAGTGCCAAACCGAGCGCCGCGAGCGCCCTGCCGAGTGCCTTCATTGCTGCCTCCTCTCTGAGCGGTGCATGGGCGCCGCGATCGGTGATGCGTTCGTCGTCAAGATACTCGCGCAAAGGGCGTTATGGCAAATAGGGCAATCGCATGCGACCTGAGCCCGGTCCACGGCGGCCGCGATCCTGCGCCGCGGCGAATCCGCCGTCTCTACTCGTGCAGCGAAGGAGAAGTCGACTTTGACCCTCGCCATTTCTCACTGCCTCGGACTGCCGTGATTCGAGAGTCGAAACGCCGCCGCGCGCACTTGTGCCGGCGCTGCGAGCGGCGTCTTGACGGGCAAATTGCGCGATGTTCCAATCGAACGGTCGCAACAGCAAGCGCGTGCGACGTCAACGATCTCACCTCGGGAGAAGCCGCCATGACGAAGATGACGCGACGGAGAATGTTGACGGCAGCCGCAGGCGGCGTGGCGGCGGGAACGATCGCGGCGCCGGCGCTGGCGCAATCCATGCCCAGGGTGAAGTGGCGTCTCGCCTCGAGTTTCCTGCGCACGCTCGATGTCCACTACGGCGCCGCCGAAGCGCTGGCGCGATACGTGGCCGAAGCCACCGACAACAGGTTTGAAATCCAGACCTTTCCGGCCGAGCAGATCGCTCCCATGCGCATGGTGCTCGACGCGGTGCAGAACGGCACGGTCGAATGCGGCCAGTCGCCGGTCAACTTCTACCGGGCCAAGGATCCGGCGCTGGCATTCGCCGCCGGCGTTCCGTTCGGCCTCAACACACGCATGCATTATGCATGGTGGCATTTCGGCGGCGGCGCCGAGATCGTCAACGGCGCGCTGGCGAAGCTCAATGCCTTTGCGCTGCCGATGGGCAACTCCGGCACGCAGATGGGCGGCTTCTTCCGCAGGGAGCTGGTCACCATGGACGATCTGAAGGGGCTCAAGTTCCGTCTCGCCGGTTTCGGCGCCGACGTGCTGGCGCGGCACGGCGTGCTGCCGCAGCTGATTCCGACGGCCGAGGTCTATTCGTCGCTCGCGAGCGGCAAGGTCGACGGCACCGAGTTCGTGGGGCCCTATGACGACGAGAAGCTCGGTTTTCACAAGATCGCGAAGTACTACTACTATCCGGGATGGTGGGAAGGCGGCGTGATGTACCACCTCATGGTCAATCTCGACCACTGGAACAGGCTGCCGAAGTCCTACCAGGCGATCCTGAAAGACGCCGGCGAAGCGTCGAACAGCTGGATGCTCGGACGCTACGATGCGCTTAACGCGCCCGCGCTGCGCCGGCTGGTTGCCGATGGCGCCGTGCCCAAGGCGTTTCCGCGGCCGATGATGGAAGCGTTCTACAGGACCGCGCACGACATCTACAGGGAAACCGCGGCAAAGAGCCCGAGCTTCAAGCAGGCGCTCGATTCGTATATGGGTTTTCGCGACGAGCAGCTGCCGTGGTGGCAGATCAGCGAGCTGTCGTACAACGAATTTCTCGTGCACATGCGCACGCAACGCTGAGGCGGTCCAGGGACCGCGCAGGGGCGCTATGACAAATGAAGCCCTGGCGCGCAAACTACTGATCGCGCTGCGCCGGGTCGACACGACAGGGCGCAACACCGCGCTCCTCGCCGCCTGCATCCTCGGCGCGACGGCGCTGGTCGCGGTGGTGGCGGCGCTGCTGGCGCTGGCGGCGTGGTCGTCGGGGGGCCGCCTGGATCGCGGCGTGGAGGCTCTGCTGGCTGCGGGCGTCATCGCTGCCGCATACGTACCGCTCGATGCGCGACTGCTGCGCTGGTTCGCCGCGCGCGGCTGGCTCTAGATCGCGAACTCGATCAGGAACGGCCCGCGCCGGCCGCGCGCGGAGGTGAACGCATCGGTGAAGGCCTCCAGCGTTTCTACTCGGATGGCTTCGACCCCCATCCCTTCGGCGAGCTTCGTCCAGCGGATCTCCGGGCGCGCGAGGTCGAAGAGCTCGCTGGACGCTGGTCCCGGCATCGCGCCGACGGCCGCGAGCTCGGCCTGCAGGACCGCGTAGCGGCGGTTGGCGAACACCACGTTGATCACGTCCAGGCGCTCGCGCGCCTGCGTCCAGAGCGCCTGGAGCGAGTACATGCCGGCGCCGTCGGCCTGCAGGCAGACCACCTTGCGCTCCGGGCAGGCGACCGCGGCGCCGGTGGCCGCCGGAAATGCGTGCCCGATCGCGCCGCCGGTGACCTGGATCCAGTCGTGCGGCGCGGCGCCCCAGGTGAGCGGGAAGAGCGCGCGCCCCGAGGTCACTGCGTCCTCGGCGACGATGGCGTTCTCGGGCAGGAGCGCGGCGAGCGTGAGGCCGAAGGCTTCCGGCTTGAACGGACCACCGTGCAGCTCAGGTTTCGCCACGTCGTCGCGGATCGGCGCATCGCGCGGCGCGCCCAAGGCGTCGGCAAGCGCCTCGAGCGCGCCCACCACGTCTTCCTCGGGCGCGGCGAGCGTATGCACGGCGCAGTCCTTCGGCCAGAGGGTGGAGGGCTTGCCCGGGTAGGCGAAGAAGCCGACCGGCGCCTTGGCGCCGGCGAGGACAAGGTGCTTCGTTCCCTCGAGCACCTTCAGCGCCATATCCACCAC
>JADLES010000054.1 GCA_020845995.1 Burkholderiales bacterium
AGGCGGTGGGGGCGTTCAAGCTGGACAAGGTGATCAGCGACGCGACCGAGTTCCCGGGGGGGCTGTACAGCGCGGCGTTCGCGTTCTTCATGAACCAGGACAAGTGGGCGAAGATCCCGAAGCAGGACCAGGCGATCATCGAGAAGCACGTCTACGAGTACGCCTCGCGCCTGTTCGGCCAGCGCTGGGACCGCGCCGACGACGTCGGCAGGCAGGCGGTGAAGGCGGCGGGCGGGCGCATCGTCCAGGCGAACCCGCAGCTCGCCGCGGAGGTGAAGAAGCGCTCCCAGCCGATCATCGACGACTGGATCAAGAAGGCGAGCGCGAAGGGCATCGACGCGAAGCGCGTGTTCGATGAGTACCACGCCGAGATCAAGAAGCTCTCCGCGCAGCGCAAGTAGACCCCTCGGGTGAGCGAGCCCGAGAAGGCATGGGAGAGGCGGGCTGACGCCGTGCTCGGCGTCGCCGCCTCGGCGCTGCTGCTGTGCATGATGGTCCTCACGTTCGCGGACGTGGTGGCCCGCTACCTGTTCAACTGGCCGATCCGCGGCGGCTTCGAAATCACCGAACTGCTGCTGCTGTCGCTCATCTTCGCCGGCGTGCCTCTGGTTTCGCGCGCCGACGAGCACGTGACGATGGATTTCATCGACCGCTTGCTGCCCGGCTGGGTGCTCGCGCTGCTGGTCCGCGCGGTGCACGCGGCGGCGGCGGCGGCCTTCTTCTTCCTCTCCTGGCAGGCGTGGATCAAGGCCGGCCGCATCGCCGAGTTCGCCGACACGACCGACGTGCTTCGCATCCGCGTCGCGCCGTTCGTCTATTTCATGGCCGCGATGATCCTGCTCACCGGCCTGGTCCATCTCTTCAAGGTGTTCGTTCCCGGCGTGCGCCGCTCGGCGGTTGGCACGACCTGACGCATGACCGAGGCGCTGGTGGGGCTGTTCGCGATGATGTTGCTCGCGTTCGCGCGCGTGCCGATCGCGCTCGCGATGGGCGCGGTCGGCGTTATCGGCTACGCCTACATGCGCGACTGGAGCTGGAGCGCCGCGTTCGCCATGACGCAGACCAAGGTCTACGAGACGGGGCGCAATTACACCCTGTCGGTGCTGCCGCTGTTCATCCTCATGGGCAACTTCGTGACGCGCGCCGGCATGTCGCAGGAGCTGTTCCGCACCGCCTACGCGTTCATCGGCCACCTGCGCGGCGGCCTCGCCATGGCCACCATTGTCGGCTGCGCCGGTTTCGGCGCCATTTGCGGCTCGTCGATCGCGACCGCGGCGACCTTCGCCAAGGTCGCCTATCCGTCGATGAAGCGCTTCGGCTACGCCGACCACCTCTCGACCGGGGCGATCGCCGCGGGCGGGACGCTCGGCATCCTCATCCCGCCCTCGACGATCATGGTGATCTACGGGATTCTCACCAACACCAATATCGGCAAGCTGTTCGCGGCCGGAATCCTGCCCGGCATTCTCGCCACCCTGCTGCTGTGTCTGGCCGTGCGCTACGTGACCTGGCGAGATCCCCAGGCCGGGCCGCCCGGCGAGCGGCAGCCGTGGCGCGAGCGCTGGGCGACGCTGCGCGGGCTGCAATGGTTCGCGCTGGTCGGGGCGCTGCTCATCGCGGCTGTACGGCTCGGCTGGCTCAAGGGAGACGATGCCGCGGTGATCGGCGCGCTCGTTGTATTCGTGCTGTCGCTCTTCTTCAAGGGGGTTTCCAGCGTCATCGCGCTCTTCGTGCTGGTGATGGGCGGCATCTACGGCGGCGTGTTCACCGCCGTCGAGGGCGCCGGCGTGGGCGCCTTCGGCGCGCTGGTCTTCGCGCTGGCGCGTCGCGCGCTGGACTGGCGCGGCCTGTACGGCGCGCTCCTCGAGAGCGCGCGCACCACTTCCATGCTGTTCTTGATCCTGATCGGCGCGCTGATGTTCGCCGAGTTCGTCAACATCACCAGCATGCCGCAGGACCTGAAGGACTTCGTGATGCGCTTCGAGGTGCGGCCGCTCCTGGTCGTCGGGGCGATCATGGTGATTTACGTGATCCTCGGCACGGCGATGGAGGAGCTGTCCATGATCCTGCTCACCGTGCCGCTTTTCTTCCCGCTCATCGTGCACATGGGCCTCGACCCGGTATGGTTCGGCGTGCTGATCGTGGTGGTGGTGGAGATCGGGCTGATCAGCCCGCCCGTGGGTATGAACCTGTTCGTGCTGAGCACGCTACTGCCCGAGGTGCAGACGCGCACCGTGTTCCGCGGCGTGCTGCCATTCGTGCTGGCCGACTGCCTGCGGCTCGTCATCCTGCTCTTCGTGCCGTTGTTGTCGACCTACCTGCCCAGCCTGATGAAATGAGCGGCGATCATTTGATCTGCTTGTCGGCTCCCTGAGGTTACGCATCCTGGTGCCCATGTCCGTGCAAAGAAAAAGAGCAGAGAATCCGAAAGCGGTCTTCCAACGCGTGGTGCGGGACGGCGAGATGCTCGACCTGTCCCACGCGCTCGACAAGACAATGCCCGTCTACCGGGTGCATGTGCCTTACGCGCTTACCCTCAACCGCCGGCACGGCGACCCGCATGCGCAGGAGCGCGTCGGCGGGTCGAGCTTCGCCAACGAAATCATCGTCATGTCGGGCCATACCTCGACGCATATCGACGCGCTGGGCCATTTCTCGCGCTGCGGTCTCGTGCACGGCGGCGTTCCCGCGAGCAGTATCGAAACCGCGCACGGGCTTGCGCGCCTCGATGTCGCGGACATCGCCCCGATCTGGAGGAGCGCCGTGCTGCTCGATGTCGCCGGACACCTTGGCGTGGACGCGCTCGCGCCCGGACAGGAAATCACCGCCGCGGAGCTGCGCGCCTGCGCGCAGGCGGCCGGCATCGCCGTCGAGACGGGCGAGCTGGTGCTGATCCGCACCGGTTGGGCGCGTCACTGGGGTGATGCCGAGCTCTTCAACGGCGGCCGCGGCGGCGTGCCCGGCCCCGGCAGAGAGGCGACGCAATGGCTGATCGACTGCGGGGCGGGCATGGTCGGCTCCGACACCACGACCTTCGAAGTCGTCCCGTCGAAGGGCGACTCGGTCCATTGCATGCTGCTCGTCGACCACGCCATCCACATCATCGAGAACCTGAACCTGGAAGCGCTGGCGCAAAGGCGCGCGCGGCGCTTCCTGTTCGTCGGCCTCCCGCTGCGCATGACCGGGGCGACCGGGTCGCCGCTGCGCCCGATCGCCGTCCTCTGAGGTCGGAGGAACAGCGACGAAATTTGATTCACGTCAAGATAGGCGGTCATTCGCGACTCGTATGATCCGCCGACGAGAGGATGCCGGGTGTCGCGGTATTCGAACTCAA
>JADLES010000055.1 GCA_020845995.1 Burkholderiales bacterium
GGCCCGTCATGCTCAGCGTCTGCCCCGCCGGAATCGCCAGCGTGGGGGCCACGCCCACGCCCGAGATGCCGCCCGCGCCCGTCCAGTTCATCCCGGCGTTCAGCGTCAGCGTGCCGCCGTTGATCGTGAGAGCACCGGCAGAGCCATAGTCGTAGAGCCCGCCGATGCCGCCCGAGGCTGCGGTCAGCGTGCCGGCGGTGTGGTTGAGCGGGCCGTTGACGTTCAGGACGTTGGCCGAGAGATTGGCCGAGAGGTTGAACGCGCCGCCGCCGGCCGCATCGGAATTCGGCGTGACCGTCAGATTCACGCCAGCCTGGAGTGTGACGTCCAGGCCAAAATTGACGTTGTTCGTTGCCTCCAGAAGGATGGTGCCGCTGGCGATGCCGGTGAGCGCGCCCACTGTCAGCGTAGACCCGGCGTCGGCGGCAAAGACGTCCGGCAGGAAGCCGTCCAGGTCGCCGCCGGCCGCAACCAGGTCGATGTTGGTGGGATCCAGCAGCAACGTGCCGCCGCGCCCATTGGGCGCAGACAATGAAACGTTGCCGCGGTATACGAGATCGCCCTTACCCGAAACCTCTGCGAAGCCGCCGTCGCCCGACTTCGCCCCGCCCCGCGCCGAGATGCTCCCGTAAAAGCGCGTGACGTCGTCCGACCACACGACGACCTTGCCGCCGTTGCCGCGCTCGATCGCGTCGGCCCTGATTGCCGCGTCCGGCCCCACGTAGGTGCGAACTGCGTTGCGCACGTCCGGGTTCTTGCCCTGGAAATCGCCGCCCACGAGCACCACGCCGCCACCCGCGCTGCCGGAGGCGTCTATCAGGGCGCCGGACAGGAGGCCGACGCGTTCGCCCAGCATTTCAACGCGGCCGCCGGTTTCGCCTGCCTCCTCGCCTCGCGCACGCAGCGTACCGGACGCAAGGACGGTGCTTGCGCCCAGGCCCTCCAGCCGCACGAGGCCGTTGATGTTGCTGACGCTGTTCGCCTCGATCACGCCGGTGTTGTTCACCACGGCGCGTATCACGTCATCGGCCGCGCGCGCGCTGAGCAGCACGCGCCCGCCCTCGGCCTGGATCAGCTGCTGGTTCTCCGCCAGCGCGCCCACCACGCCGCGGTCCACGCTCAGCCCCACCAGGCTGTTGCCGCCCAGGTTCAGCGTCACCTGGTCGCCCGCGGCGAGCGCCACCGTGCCCATGCGCGCTTCGATCACGCCTTCGTTGCGCACCACGGGCCCCAGCAGCGCGACGTACCCGCCCGAGGCGGCGCTCAGGCGCCCCTGGTTGATGACTGCCCCGGCGCTTGCACCGGAGAAGGTCGTCCTGCCGGCCATGAAGTCGCTGGTCGATATGTCGAGCGTGGAGGCGACCAGGCCGCCGACATCCACCTGCGCGGTGCGCCCGAACAGCACGCCATTCGGGTTGATCAGGAACACCTGCCCGTTGGCCGACAAATTGCCGAAGATCTCCGAGCGGCTGTTGCCAAGCACGCGGTTGAGCGCGATCGACGAGGCGCCCGGCTGCACGAAGCGCACCGACTCCCCGGCCGCGATGCCGAAGCTCTGCCAGTCGATGGCAAGGCGCGCGCTGTCCTGGCGCACGACGACGCTCTTTACGCCAGGGGATGTGACCGCGCCCTGACCGGCGCGGATCTGCGGGTCAGTGGGAAGCGCGAAGGACTCGCTGGTAGCAAAGGCCGCTGCAATCGCGACCGCAAGCGGCGCCAGTCTGAAAGGTCTCATAGCCCCCGCCGTTCTTCATTCTTGTCGGACCTGTGAAGATCAGGATAGCGGAAAGCGATGATCGCAAGGGCCGATTTATAAGCCATCGCGACAATCGATAAAGCTTCCCATTCAGCAAAAGAAAAGGGCCTCTTTCGAGGCCCCTAGGGAAATGCGTCGCCGTGCGGCGTCAGCGCTGGAAATGAAGGCTCGACTTCTGGCTGGCGAACCAGGCGGCGACGTCTTCCATCTCCTGCTTGCTGAGCTGGTCGGCGAAGGCCTTCATCACCGGGTTCGCGCGCTTGCCGGACTTGTAGTCGGCGAGCGCCTTGGCGAGGTAGTCGGCGTACTGGCCGGCGAGGATCGGGTTCTCGGGCGCCACCGGCTTGTTGCCCTCGGCGCCGTGGCAGGCGGCGCAGACCTGCGCGGCTTTGGCCTTGCCTTTTTCGGCGTTGCCGGCGGCGAGCGCGCCGCCCGACGCGACGAGCGCGAGGAGCAGGATCGCGGCGGCTTTCATTTCTTCTCCCCGGCGTAGTAGGCGGCGAGGTCGGCGATGTCCTGGTCCGACAGGCTCGCCGCGATGCCGCGCATCGAGGGATGGCTGCGCTGCTTCGCCTTGTAGGCGTGCAGCGCGTTGGCGAGGTAGGTGGCCGTCTGGCCGCCGAGCTTGGGCACGCTGTAGACCTCGGGATAGGCGGTACGGTAGCCGACGATTCCATGGCAGCCCTCGCACATGGCGATCTTCTGGTGCGCGCGCTTGGCGTCGCCCGCGGGCGCGGGCTGCTGGGCCAGCACGGGGATCGCGCAGAGCGTCAGGGCGGCGACGATCATCTTCGAAATGGAGCGCATGCGGGTTTCGCTGGAGGTCCGGGTTTCGAGAAACCGCGCGATTATAATGCGTTTTTCAACAAGGATGCCCGATGCGCTTCACCGGTTCCGCCGATTACGTCTCCACCGACGACCTCACGCTCGCGGTCAATGCCGCGATCACGCTGCAGCGGCCCCTGCTCGTCAAGGGCGAGCCGGGCACGGGCAAGACCATGCTCGCGATCCAGGTCGCCAAGGCGCTCGGCGTGCCGCTGCTCGAGTGGCACATCAAGTCCACCACCAAGGCGCAGCAGGGCCTCTACGAGTACGACGCGGTCAGCCGCCTGCGCGATTCCCAATTGGGCGACGAGCGCGTGCACGACATCCACAATTACATCGTCAAGGGCATGCTCTGGCAGGCGTTCTCGCGGGACCAGCCCTGCGTGCTGCTCATCGACGAGGTGGACAAGGCCGACATCGAGTTCCCGAACGACCTCTTGCGCGAGCTCGACCGCATGGAGTTCTACGTCTACGAGACGCGCGAGCTGGTGAAAGCCCGGCACCGGCCGATCGTGTTCATCACCTCCAACAACGAGAAGGAGCTGCCCGACGCCTTCCTGCGCCGGTGCTTCTTCCACTACATCCGCTTCCCCGACAAGGAGACGATGGAGAAGATCGTCCACGTCCACTTCCCGACGCTGAAGAAGTCGCTGCTCAAGGAGGCGATGGAGGTGTTCTTCGAGGTGCGCGAGGTGCCGGGGCTGAAGAAGAAGCCCTCCACCTCGGAGCTGCTCGACTGGCTGAAGCTGCTCCTTGCCGAGGACATCCCGCCCGAGGCGCTGCACTCGAAGGACCGCAAGTCCATCATCCCGCCGCTGCACGGCGCGCTGCTCAAGAACGAGCAGGACGTGCACCTCTTCGAGCGCCTGGTGTTCATGACCCGCGCCAAGGGCGCGTAGCGCGGTCGAAGGCGCCTGGCTAGCGGCCGGGGCTGCCCCCCAGCGCGGCGCGCGGCGCGCCGATGTTCTGCTCGATCGGCGGCAGCGCGTGCGCCACGCCCTTGTGGCAGTCGATGCAGGTCTTCTGCTCCTGGAAGCCCCTGGTGTGCTGCGCGACCGCGCGCCGGCCCTGCTCCGAGTAGTCCATGGAGTCGTAGTGATGGCAGTTCCTGCACTCGCGCGAGTCGGTGGCCTTCATGCGCTCCCACTCGTGCTGCGCGAGGGCCAGCCGCTTGGCGTTGAACTTCTCCGGCGTGTCGATGGTGCCCAGCGCCCAGTGGAACAGCTCGTTCGAGGCCTGGATCTTGCGCACCACCTTGTACACCCACTCGCGCGGCACGTGGCAGTCCGGGCAGGTCGCGCGCACCCCCGTGCGGTTCGAGTAGTGCACCGTGTTCTGGTACTCCTTGAACACGTTCTCCCGCATCTCGTGGCAGGAGATGCAGAAGGTCTCGGTGTTGGTGAGTTCGAGCGTCCAGTTGAAGCCGCCCCAGGCGACGATGCCGGCGAGGAAGGCGATCGCCAGCGCCCAGGGGCCGAGGCCGAGCAGGCGCGTGAACAGCGCGCGGATCTTCTTCAGCATGGCGCCGCCCCTACTTCGCCGGCGCCGCGGGCTGGCCCATCGCCGGCAGCGGCCTGAAGGTGTTGTTCACCAGCGGCGGCGCCTCCACCTGCGAGACGTGGCACTGCAGGCAGAAGTAGCGGCGCGGCGAGATGTTCGAGAGCTCGGTGCCGGAGCGGTCCTTGAAGTGCGTGACGCTCACCTTGGTCGCGCCCGATTCGGGCGCGCGCGACCAGGCGTGGCAATCCATGCACTTGTTGAAGTTCCTGGTGATGGTGTAGCCGGTGACCTTGTGCGGGATCAGCGGCGGCTGCTGCACGAAGTCGCGCGGGTAGGGCTCGCGGTCGCGGGCGTTGCGGAACGAGTCGGCGCGCGAGGTGGACTCGATCGGCACCACGTCGCCGGTCTTAAGGTCCACCTTGCCGACCGCGGGCGGCGGCGCCAGCTTCGGCTGCTGCGCGGGTGCGGTGCCGGCCGCGGCGAGCAGCGCGGCGGCGGCGAGGACCAGCAGGGTGCGGCTTGCGTTCATGGTCAGTCCCTTCTGCGGTCGAAGCGGTGGGTGAAGCGGAACACGTCCTGGCGGCACACGTCGATGCAGCGGCCGCAGTTGCTGCAGGCCCCCGCGAGGATCAGCGGGCTCGCCCCGCCCTTGAGCGCCGGCGTGATCACCTGCGGCTCGGGGCAGACGCGGTAGCAATCGAGGCAGTCGTCGCAGCGCGAGGCGGCGCGCGCCGAGACGCGCAGCAGCGCGCCCGCGCCGAGCAGTGCGTAGAAGGCGCCGACCGGGCACAGGTGGCCGCACCAGGCGCGCGGCGCGACCAGCAGGTCGAGCAGGAACACGGCGAGCACCACCGCCCAGGCGAGGCCGAGGCCGAAGACGAGGCCCCGGTGCAGCAGCGTCACCGGGTTGACCCACTCCCAGACGATCGCGCCCAGCGCGGCTGCGAGCACGAGCGTCGCTCCCAGCAGCCAGGTGCGCGCGGCGCGCGGCAGCGAAACCTCGGCGCGCAGGCCGAGCGGGCGGCGCAGCCAGGCGGCCGCGTCGGTGACGAGGTTCACCGGGCAGGACCAGGAGCAGTACAGGCGCCCGCCGGCGAGCGCGTAGAAAGCGGCGGCGATGCCCGCGCCGAGGAGCGCGCTCGCCGCCATGGCATGCCCCGCGAGCAGCCCCTGCAGCACGACGTACGGGTCGCTGAGCGGCAGTACCTCCAGCGTGACGCTCGAGGCAAGGCTGCCCTTGACGAGCCACACGCCCGCGAGCGGGCCGGCGAGGAACAGCGCGAGCAGCCCGAGCTGGGATGTGCGCCTGAGGATCAGCCATTTGTTCTTCATGGTTCAGGCCGCCGCACCGGGAACTCGAGCACCTCGGGGCCGAGCGCCTTGCCGGCCTGCTCCTTTTCCTTCCAGCCCAGGCGGTAGTGCGCGCCGATGCTGCCTTTCGCCTGTGCCACCGGCAACACCTTGATGGCCGCTTCCTCGAGCACGCAGGCGCGCTCGCACTTGCCGCAGCCGGTGCATTTGTCCGAGTGGACCGTCGGAATGAACATCGCGTGCCTGCCGGTGCGCTCGTTGCGCCGCGCTTCCAGCGTGATCGCCTTGCCGAGCAGCGGGCAGACGCGGTAGCAGACGTCGCAGCGCAGGCCCTGGTAGTTGAGGCAGCTCTCCTGGTCGACGATCACCGCCAGGCCCATGCGCGCGCGGTCGATGTCCTTCAGCCCCTTGTCGAGCGCGCCGCTCGGGCAGGCCTTCACGCAGGGAATGTCCGGGCACATCTCGCAGGGAATCTTGCGCGCCTCGAAAACCGGGGTGCCGCTCGCCATGCCCTCGCCCAGCTCGGCCAGGCGCAACGTCCTGAACGGGCAGGCGCGCACGCACAGCCCGCAGCGCAGGCAGGCGCCGAGGAAATCCTCCTCGGCGCGCGCCCCCGGCGGGCGCAGCGCGTGCGCCGGCAGCGCGCTCGTCTGCCGCGCGTACAGTCCCAGCCCGAGCGCGCCCAGCGCCGCGCAGCCGGCGGCGCCGGCCACGCCCTGCAGGAACTGGCGGCGCTCGCCCACGCGCGCCCCCGGCTACACCCTCGTGGCCTTGACCGCGCACTTCTTGAAGTCGGTTTCGCGCGAGATCGGGCAGGTGGCGTCGAGCGTCAGCTTGTTGACCAGGCGCCCGGCGTCGAAGAACGGCACGAACACGGTGCCCACCGGGACCTTGTTGCGCCCGCGCGTTTCCACGCGCGCGATCATTTCGCCGCGCCGCGACGCGAGCTTGCATTCCATGCCGCGCTGCAGGCCGCGCTTCTGTGCGTCGTCCGGATGCATGAACACGACCGCGTCCGGGAACGCGCGGTACAGTTCCGGCACGCGGCGCGTCATCGAGCCGGTGTGCCAGTGCTCGAGCACGCGGCCGGTGCACAGCCACAGGTCGTAGTCCTTGTCGGGCGACTCGGCCGCCGGCTGGTACGGCAGCGCGAACACCACCGCCTTGCCGTCGGGCTTGCCGTAGAAGCGGAAGCCCTCGCCCTTCTTCACGTAGGGGTCGTAGCCCTCCTTGAAGCGCCACAGCGTCTCCTTGCCCTCCACCACCGGCCAGCGCAGGCCGCGCACCTTGTGGTAGGTGTCGAAGTCGGCAAGGTCGTGCGCCTTGCCGTTGCCGAAGGGGCGGTACTCCTCCCAGATGCCCTTCTGCACGTAGAAGCCAAAGTCCCTGGTCTCCTCCGGCGCATACGCGCCCTTGGGCAGGTCCTTCGCCTTGAACTTGTCGATGACGCCGTTGGCGTAGAGCACCTCGTACAGCGTCTTGCCCTTCACTTCGGGCTTCTTCGCGATGAGCTCGGCGGGCCAGACCTCCTCCACCTTGAAGCGCTTGGCGAATTCCAGGGTTTGCCACAGGTCGGATTTCGCCTCGCCGGGCGCCTTGACCATCTGGCGCCAGAACTGCGTGCGCCGCTCGGCGTTGCCGTAGGCGCCCTCCTTCTCCACCCACATCGCCGAGGGCAGGATCAGGTCGGCGGCGAGCGCGCTCACCGTAGGGTAGGCGTCGGACACGACCACGAAAGTCGCGGGGTTGCGCCAGCCGGGGTGGATCTCGCCGTTGATGTTCGGCCCCGCCTGCATGTTGTTGGTGGTCGAGGTCCAGTAGCACTTCAGCTTGCCGTCCTTGAGCGCGCGCGATTGCGCGACCGCGTGCAGGCCGATCTTGTCGGGCAGCGTGCCCGGCGGCAGGCTCCAGAGCTTCTCGGTGATCTCGCGGTGCTTCGGATTGCCGACCACCATGTCGGCGGGCAGCCGGTGCGAGAAAGTGCCGACCTCGCGCGCGGTGCCGCAGGCCGAGGGCTGGCCGGTGAGCGAGAACGGCCCGTTGCCCGGCTCGGAGATCTTGCCGGTCAGCAGGTGCACGTTGTACATGAGGTTGTTCACCCAGGTGCCGCGCGTGTGCTGGTTGAAGCCCATCGTCCAGTACGAGACCACCTTCAACTTCGGGTCGGCGTACAGCTCGGCGAGCGCCTTCAGGTCCTTCACCGGCACGCCGGAGAGCTTGGACACCTTCTCGGCGGTGTATTCGGCGACGAACTTGCGGTACTCCTCGAAGCCGATCGGCTTGGCGGCGTTGGTATCGCCGAGGTCCTTCGCGTTTTTCTCCAGCGCGTGCGCAGGCCGCAGCCCGTAGCCGATGTCGGTGACCCCGGCGGCGAAGCTAACGTGCTTCTTCACGAAATCCTGGTTGACCTTGCCCGACTGGATGATGTGATTGGCGATGTAGTTGAGGATCGCGAGGTCGGCCTGCGGCGTGAAGATGATGCCGAGGTCCGCCAGCTCGAACGAGCGGTGCTCGAAGGTGGAGAGCACCACCACCTTCACCTTGTTGTTGCTCAGGCGCCGGTCGGTGAGCCGCGACCAGAGCACCGGGTGCATCTCGGCCATGTTCGAGCCCCACAGCACGAAGGCGTCGGCCTGCTCCAGATCGTCGTAGCAGCCCATCGGCTCGTCGATGCCGAAGGTGCGCATGAAGCCCGCGACCGCGCTCGCCATGCAGTGGCGCGCGTTGGGGTCGATGTTGTTGGTGCGAAAGCCCGCCTTGAAGAGCTTCGCGGCGGCGTAGCCCTCCCAGATCGTCCACTGGCCCGAGCCGAACATGCCGACCGCGTTCGGGCCGTCCTTCTTCATGGCCTCCTTCCACTTCTCGGCCATGAGGTCGAAAGCCTGTTTCCAGGACACCGGCGTGAAGTCGCCGTTCTTGTCGTACTTGCCGCCCTTCATGCGCAGCAGCGGCTGCTTCAGGCGATCCTCGCCATACATGATCTTCGAGAGGAAGTAGCCCTTGATGCAATTCAGGCCCTTGTTCACCGGCGCGTCCGGGTCGCCCTGCGTGGCGACGACGCGGCCCTCCTTGGTGCCGACCAGCACGCTGCAGCCGGTGCCGCAGAAGCGGCACGGCGCCTTGTCCCAGGCGATGTCGTCCTTCTGCTGCGCGAGCGCGCTCGCGCCCGGCAGTGTCACGCCGGCGGCAGCGGCAGCCGCAGCCACCGCGTTTGCCTTGATGAAGTCCCGTCGGTTCAGGTCCATGGTCAGCTCTCCTGGGATGCAGGTTCTTCCGAGTACTGGTAGATCATCGCCACCGACATCACGCCGCGGATGTCGTGCAGCCTGAGGAAGGTGTCGGCGGCGCTGGCGGTGCCCGCGTCCTCCAGCGTGAGGACGAGGCGGCCGTCCCCGGTCGCGGCATGCAGCTCGACCCCGGGCAGCGAGGCGAGCGAGCGGCGCACCTCCTCCAGCTCGCCCGGGCGCGCGCGCAGCACCACGCTGGAGATGTTCATGCGCCGGCCGGGGCGGCGGGTTGGAGCGCGATCGCCCGCACCGGGCACGCGCGCGCGCAGTCGCCGCAGGCGTCGCAGAGCGCGTCGTCGATCAGGGGAATGGCGCGGCCGCCCGGCAGCAGACGGAAGCGGATGGCGGCCGGCTCGCAGTGCTCGCCGCAGGTCCGGCACACGGTGCCCCGCAGGGCGAGGCAGTCGGGCTCGATCCGCGCCTTGCGCGCGAGGGTCTCGCCTTCGGACTGCGCGGGCTTCCTGCTTGCGGTGAGGAATCGCCGTCTGGGATGCACTCCCGGAAAGTCTAGAGCGGGCGCTCCGACCCCGCTTGACCTAGGTCAAGCCTTCAGGTTCCGTACCGCGCGCTGCGTCCCAGCTCCCGAATCGCGGCCAGCGCCGAGAAGCAGGCCAGCATCGAGGTTTTCGGATTCTCCGGCATCGCCACCGACTCGAACCTGAGGTCGATGCGGCCGGTGCTGCCGCGGATGACGATGAAGTGGGTGTTGAACTTGAGCGCCGGGTCCGCGACCACCTTCAGCCGTGTGCGGTCGAAGCCGATCCCGGCCATCGACAGCACCGCGGCGATGTTCACGTTGGCCGGAAAATGCGGCACGCCTTCGCGCGCGCTGCCTTCGAACAGCACGCGCGGCGCCGCCAGCGCATCGAGGTCGACGCCGAGCTTCTCCACGTAGGGAATTCCCTTCCAGGCCGCGGGCGGCTTGGTGACCGCGATGCTCACTTCCTCCACGCCGGCGAGGCAGGCGGCCTTGAGCGCATCCAGCCCGCCGATGCCGCCGGAGGGCACGTACAGCAGCGCCTTGTTCCGCGCCGCGGCGCGCTCGAGGCGCTCGCGCAGCGCGTCGTCGCAGAGCGCGCCGCCCGACAGGGCCACGAAGGAGATGCCGCGCTCGAGCAGCGGCTCGCCGTACTCGCGCACCGCCTCGTGCGAGGCCGCCTCGACCACCGCCTCGGGCCGCGCGGCGGCAAGCGCATCCAGCCCGACCACGAAGGGCACGCCGAAGCTCGCGGCGAGCGCCTTGCCCCGGGACGCGGCACTGCGACCGGCGATCGCCACCAACTCGATGCCCGCGAGGCCGCCCGCGCGGATCTGTTCCAGGACCAGCCGCGCGATCACCCCTCCGCCGATGATGCCGATGCGCATCCCTCCCCCGCAGTCGGGCTTTCGCCCCCGGTTCGATTCTGACATAGTAGGCGCGGGACAATCCTGGAGGAGACCCC
>JADLES010000056.1 GCA_020845995.1 Burkholderiales bacterium
GATGAAATGGGTAAGCATCTCATTAAATGGTTTTGTTGGGCAATAAAAATAAATCGTCGCGGCTGATTCCGGCGAGACGCCGTCAGACGCTGGGCCGGACTGCGCTGTGGACCAGGGTCGGCCTCTCATGTTTCAGAGAGTGCGCGCGAATCAAGAGCATTTCGCAACACGCTCCGTTTCGAGTGGGCCCGGCCGGGCCACAAGCGGCAGATTCCCGGCGCGGATGGCCCGCGCGAGCAGCGAAGGGACGTTCTTGTGGGTGAAGCCGGTGATCGGCGCATCCGGCGATGTCCTTGCGCTCAACAACCCGTTGATTTCGCAGTTCGTCGACTATCTGCACGAACATCAAGAGATCGATAGGGGTCAGGTATGGCTGCGAATGGCGGCTAGAATGGATCTGTCCCACCATAGGAACGGACCATGCGTCATCCTCTGCCCCGTCTTGCCGCCCTCGCCATTTCGCTGACCATCTGCCTGCTGGCGGCGACCGCGTCGCACGCGCAGGCTGATTTTCCGCAGCGCCCCGTCACCTTGGTCGTGCCCTTCGCGCCCGGTGGTTCCATGGACGCGCTCGCGCGCGTCACCGCCGCCAAGCTCTCGCCCATGTGGGGTAAGCCGGTCATCGTCGAGAACCGGCCGGGCGCCGGCGGCCTGGTGGGCGCCCAGCGCGTGAAGTCCGCGGCCCCCGACGGCTACACGCTGCTCATCACGAACTCGGCGCTGATTCAGACAGTTGTTCCGTCGCTCGCGCCCACGCCACCCTACAATCCGCTCACGGACTTCATGCCGGTTGCGCACATGACGCTCGCGCCGGTGGTCTACTCCATCAATCCCAAGCTGCCCGCGAGGACACTGCAGGAATACATCGCGCTCGTGAAGAAGGAGCCGAACAAGTACTCCTTCGGTTCTGGCGGGCCCAACCAGACGCTGCACCTGCTGGGCGCGGTGTTGAACAATGCAGCCGGCATATCGATGGTGCACGTGCCGTTCAAGGGCGATGCGCCGCTCGTCGGCGACATCGTCGCGGGCCACATCTCCGGCGGCTTTGCGACGATCGCCACCGCGAAGCCGCAGATCGAGGCCGGTGCGATGCGGGCGCTCGCCGTGGCGGGACCGCGCTCGCCGCTTCTGCCCGACGTGCCTAGCTTCCGTGAACTTGGATTCACGCAGCTAGACGTCGTGGGCTGGTTTGCGATGTTCGGTCCCGGGGGCATGCCGAAGCCGCTGATCGACAAGATCTACGCCGACGTGTTTGCGGTGCTGAAGATGCCGGACGTGGAAAGCCGTCTGAAAGACATGTCGCTCACGCCAACAGGCATTGCGCCGACGGAATTCGCCCGCATTATCCAGCGCGACTTCGGTTACTGGGACGAAGTGGTAAAAAAGGTCGGAGAGAAACAGTAGTGCAGACTGCGGCACGGCGCGCCGACGAGATCCTCGTTGGCAACGTCCTCGCGCTGGACGACGCAGGTACACGCGCCGAGGCAGTGGCTGTCGCCGCCGGCCGCATCCTGGCGACGGGAAGCCGTCAGGCTATGCTGGAGCTCAAGGGACCCGCGACTGCGGTGAGGGATTTTCCGGGCTGCACGCTCATCCCAGGATTTAACGACACGCACGCGCACATGGACGCGTTTGGGGCGCGCCTGATGCGCCCGACCCTGGAAGGCTGCGGTTCCATCGCGGAGGTGCTGGCGAAGATCCGCGACCTGGCGAAGGATACGCCGAAGGGCCAGTGGATCGCGACCATGCCGGTTGGCGTGGCGCCGTATTACTTCGACGCGCCAACAACGCTCGCCGAAGGCCGCTTGCCGAATCGGCAGGAGCTGGACAGCGCGGCGCCAGACCATCCGGTCTACATCCCCAGCCCCGGCGGCTACTGGGGCGAGCCGCCCTGCCACGCGGCGATGAACTCGCTCGCGTTGCAGAAGAATGGCATCGACCGCCACACGCGCGCGACCTCGCCGAGCACTGTCATCGAGTTCGACGCGCAGGGCGAACCCACGGGTAACTTCGTCGAGAAGAGTTACGTCAACCTGCTTGAGCCCGACCTGCTTCCCGCGGTACCGCGCTTCTCCTACCAGCAACGCCGCGACGGCATCCGCAAGGCGATAGCGCATTATCACGCCGTTGGCACGACGAGCATCTATGAAGGTCATGGCAGCGCGCCCGACGTCATCGCCGCCTACCGCGAGCTCCGCGAGCAAGGAGAACTGACGGTTCGCACTTCGCTTGTCGCGAGCCCGCGCTGGCGCTCGCTCGAGGAAGCCGAGTCGGACATGCGCGACGGCATGCCATTGCTGAAGGGACGCGGCTTTGGCGACGAATGGTTGCGCGTCGCCGGAGTGTTCATCGCGCACGGCGGCGATCCGAACGTACAGAAGGTCCAGATCAAAGACCTGCGGTACGTGAGCTGGTCCGGTTTCACGCAGCAAGCCAACACAACCTCCGAGTACGAAGCGCTGTGCCGTCTGGCAGGACGCTACAACCTGCGTGTCAACACCATCGTCTCGGACAAGCTCGCCGTGGTCGCGCCCGTAATCGCGCGTCTCGCGAAGGAGTTCCCGATCGCCGAACGACGCTGGGTGCTGGAGCACGTCAGCCGAGCGACGCCGGAGGATCTGCGGATCCTGCGGGCCACGGGCGTCCCCGTGACCCTTATCCCCGGCCAGTATATCTGGAAGCATGCGACGCCGTTCATGAAGCTGCCGACGGAGGAGCAGGATTGCCTGTCACCGGCAAAGGCCCTGTACGAGCTGGGCGTGCGCGTGTCGGCAGGCACGGACGCCGTGCCCTGCAACCCTCTCTTCTGTCTCTGGTCGATGACCACGCGCAAGGAGCGGCACACCGGCCAGGTGCTCGGTCCGGGCGGCCGCGTGTCCAACGAGGTCGCATTGCGTCTGCTTACGCGCGAGGGCGCTTACCTGAGCTTCGAGGAGAATGTGAAGGGGCAGCTCGCGCCCGGCCACTTCGCGGACATTGCGGTGCTCGGGGGAGACGTACTCGCGACGACGGGCGATGCGCTGCTCGACCTGCGATGCCGAGCGACCATGGCGGGCGGACGATGGGTGCACGGAATCCGCGCATGATTGAATTCGCTTTTGCGTCGGCAGCGTCGCTCGCCGCGGCGGTGCGCGAGCGTCACGTACGTAGCCGCGACCTGCTGGAAATGTACCTGGCGCGCGTCGAAGAACTGAATCCCGAGATTAATGCCGTCGTCGATCTCCAGCCAGAGAAAGCG
The DNA here is from genome assembly GCA_020845995.1 of Burkholderiales bacterium. GTDB lineage: Bacteria > Pseudomonadota > Gammaproteobacteria > Burkholderiales > SG8-39 > RBG-16-66-20. Next base: position 3,239 of record JADLES010000056.1, read on the forward strand.
CGGGCGCAAGCCGATGCCGCGGATGCCGCGATCGCGCGCGACGAGCGCGCTGGCCCTCTACATGGCGTGCCGATGACCGTGAAGGAAGCCTTCGACGTCGAGGGCCTCGCCACGACCTGGGGTTCGCCCGCCCACCGCGGTAACATCGCGATGAGCACGGCGGAGTCCGTGCGGCGCCTTGAGCGGGCTGGCGCGATCGTGTTTGGCAAGACAAACAATCCGCTGATGCTCGCCGACTGGCAGTCATTCAACCAGGTCTACGGCACGACCTCCAACCCCTGGAACCACGAGTACACGCCGGGGGGCTCTTCCGGCGGCTCCGCCGCGGCGCTAGCCGCCGGCCTCACGGGTTTCGAGTGGGGCAGCGACATTGGCGGATCGCTGCGCGTGCCGGCGCACTTCTGCGGGATCTACGCACACAAGCCCACGTGGGGCATCGTTCCGCCCGATGGGCACGGACTTGCGCCCGCGCCACCTACCGACATCTCCGTGGTTGGCCCGATGGGGCGCGGCGCCGAGGACTTGGAGATCGGTCTGCGCGCGACCGCCGGCGCCTTCGGCCCTGCCTCGCGCGGCTGGAAACTCGAACTGCCCGGGTGCGCGAAGCGGGATCTTTCCGAGTTTCGCGTCGCGCTCATGGATAATGCCGCGCCTGCGGAGGTGGACGGCGAAATTCGCGAAGCGCTCGGACGCCTCGCCGCCTTTCTGCGTGGCAAGGGCGCATCCGTCGACGAAACGGCGCGCCCTGCCTTCGACCTCGAGGAGGTCGCGCGCGATACCACGCTGCTCGTGCGCGGCGCGACGAGCGCCAAGCTGCCCGCCGAGGAGTTCCAAAGTAGCTGGCGCTTGCGCAACGAGCGGGCGGCCACGGACGATTCCTACGCGGTACGCTACGCGCGCGGCATCGCCGCTTTCCACCGCGAATGGCTGCAGGCACACCAGCGTCGTTTCCAGCGCTTGCTGGCCTGGGAACAGTTTTTCGTGCGCTTTGACCTGCTGCTGTGCCCGCCCGCGTCCACCGCCGCGTTCCACCACGACCATTCGCTGCCGCGCGAGGCCCGCACCGCACTGGTCAACGGCCAGGCGCGCCCGCAGGTTGAGCAGGTGTTCTGGACCGGATTTGCCGGGAGCACGCACATGCCGGCAACGGTGGCGCCGCTCGATCGCACGTCGGCCGGGCTTCCGATCGGTGTGCAGATCGTCGGTCCGCTGCACGGCGACTTGACCTGCCTGCGCTTCGCGCGACTGCTTGAGCGCGAGTACCGGGGCTTCGAGGCGCCGCCCCACCTGCGGCCCCATTGAAAGCAAGAGGAGATGCCCGATGCTGAAATCGTTCCCCACCTTGCAGCACATGATGCCGCAAGTCGACCTGCAGGAAATCATGGATTACCTGGCGAGCACCGACGAGCGGCGCACCTATCCGCTGTGGCAGCAGGAGGAATGCCTTTGCTTCGTTGCGCGCGGGCGCGAGTACCGCAGCGAGTTCCATCTCAACC
>JADLES010000057.1 GCA_020845995.1 Burkholderiales bacterium
ATCGGGCGTCATCGCCATTTCCGGTCTCCTGATCGGGTCGTAGATAAGACTGGCTGGATGCGCCAGCCGGATCCGCCTTTGAGAGCAGAATCCATGCCAAACGTCCTGGCCACGGCCCTCCCCTCTGTGGGCCGAGTTGGTGCGATTCTACCCGACGAAAATGCACTTTTATAGTGCGCGCCAGTGGCGTCGCGTTCGCTGATGGTGCATCCAGGAGCGGAACCTATAATCGCCGGAATGCAGGAAATCGAGGCAACGGCGAAGGAGCGCGCGCGGCGAATGGGTCTTCCGTATGCCGGCGCGCTGCTCCCCGCCGAAGCGTATGCCCTCATGCGAAAGGGCGCCAGGCTGATCGACGTGCGCACCATCGCCGAGCGCCATTTCGTCGGCTCGATCCCCGGCAGCGAAGCGATCGAATGGACCGACTTTCCGCAGGGACAGCGCAACCCTCGTTTTCTCGAGCAACTGGCCGGAATCGCACGCGGAGAAGAAACGGTGATGTTCCTCTGCCGCTCGGGCGTGCGCTCGCATTTCGCGGCGATCGCGGCGGCCGAAGCGGGCTGGAGCGCGGCATACAACGTGCTCGAAGGCTTCGAGGGCGACCGCAACGCCGAGGGGCGGCGCGGCGCGACGGGAGGGTGGAAATTCGCGCGCCTGCCGTGGTCCCAGACCTAGTCTAGGGTGTCCAGCTGACCCATCCGAAATGCGCGGTCAGCAGCACCGCGCCGCCGAAGGCGATCCGGTACCAGGCGAATGGCTGGAAGTCGTGGGTCGCGACGTAGCGGATCAGCCAGCGGATGACCAGGAACGCGGAGCCGAAGGACGCCGCGGTGCCGATCCCGAGCAGTTCCAGGTCGCCGGCGGAAAACAGCGCGCGGTGCTTCCAGAGATCGTAGGCGCCGGCGGCGCAAAGGGTGGGTACCGCGAGGAAGAACGAGAACTCCGTCGCCGCAGGGCGCGACAGTCCGAACAGCATGCCGCCGATGATGGTCGCTCCCGAGCGCGAGGTACCGGGGATCAGCGCGAAGCATTGCGCGACGCCGACCTTGAGGGCGTCGATCCAGGTCATCGCACTGGTTTCTTTCACCCGGCAAAGTCTTTCTTTTCGTTCGACCAGAAGGATGACGATGCCGCCGGCGATGAACGCGAGCGCCACGGGAACCGGCTTGAACAGCGCCTGCTTGATCGCGCCGCCGAACGCAAGACCGACGGCGGCCGCCGGCATGAATGCGACCCCGAGGTTGAGCCACAGCTTCGGGTCGACCCGGAGGAAACGGGCGCGGTATTCCCAGACCACCGCCAGCATCGCACCGGTCTGGATCGCGACGAAAAACACGCCGCTGCGCTCGTCGCTGTGGCCGAGCAGATCGCCGGCGAGGATCAGGTGGCCGGTGCTGGAAACCGGCAGGAACTCGGTGATGCCTTCGACCAGGCCGAGCACCAACGCGTGCAGCATTTGAGCATCCATCCCGGCTAATCTACCCGCCGCGCGAGAAACCCGCGGATCGCCTGCCAGAACAGGGGGTGAGCGTCGGTCGAATTGTGGCTGGCCCCCTTCAGGAGTACGTTCGTTTTCGGCCCGCCCCAGGCATGGAACAGCCGTTCGGCGTGCACCGGCGGAACCACCTCGTCGCGCTCGGCGGCAAGGCAAAGCAGCGGCTGCCTGAGACCGGGCGCAAGCGCGAGCGAATCGAAGCGGTGCCGGAGCAGCAGGTCGACCGGCAGGTACCAGTAGTAGCGCTTCGCGACCGCCGTGAGGCTCTCGTAGGGCGCGACCAGGATCACGCCGGCGACGGGTCGGCGCGCGGCCAGCGCCACCGCCACGCCGCTCCCGAGGCTGCGGCCGAACACATAAATGCCTCTTGCCGGCGCCTCCGCAAGCGCGGCCGCGTAGTCGAACCAGCGGAGCGCATCCGCCACCAGCGCGGCCTCTCCCGGCGCGCCCTCGCTCAGGCCGTAGCCGCGGTAGCTGACGATCAGCCAGGAGACGCCCGGGACATTGTGCAATTCGTCCAGCATCCCTGAGGACTCCTCGGCATTGCCGCCGAAATACAGGACAAGCGGAGAAGAACCCGGCGCTTGCGCGTGCCAGGCCTGCAAGCGAACGCCATCATCGGACAGCAGGAATACTTCCCGCACTGCCGGAGCGCGTTTGGCGAGGTCCGCGCGTCGCGACTCCGACAGCGGCTGCCGGTAAAAGATCAGCGAGTCCTGCGTGAAGTAGGCCAGCAGCGGCACGCCGATCACCACCGCGGCCGCAATCTTGAGGATCGAAGCAACCGTGGCCCACTCCATGGGAGTAATCTTAGCGGCTGCGGGTCGTGACATGCCGAGAAGAAGAATCCCTGTGGAGGAGTTGCGGTTCGGGATGTATGTCGCTGAACTCGACCGTCCCTGGACCGATACGCCGTTTCCGTTCCAGGGCTTTGTGCTCACGACCCGGGACGAACTGGAGCTGCTCCGCAAGCACTGCACCAGCGTCGTGGTCGACGCCGAGCGCGCGGCATCGGCCAACGAGCGCGCCCCTCCCGCGGCGGAATACGAGGAAAAGGCGAGCGTCGAGGAGGAGCTGGTCGCGGCGCGGACCGCGTACCGGGGCAGCCGCGACCTGATGCTCGAAGTCCTGGGGAACGTCCGGCTGGGGCGCACGCTCGATCCGGAACGGATCGCGAGCGCGGTTGCCGCCATGGCCGAGAGCGTGCTGCGCAATCCGGACGCCCTGCTGCTTCTCGCGCAGCTGCGTGCAAAGGGCGAGTACAACGAATCGCACGCGCTCGACGTGTCGATCTACATGATCACCTTCGGCCGCTTCCTGCGGCTGGATCCCGCCCAGATCGAATTCCTCGGCTATCTCGGACTGCTGCAGGACGTGGGCAAGCTGCGCCTGCCGAAGCCCCTGCTCGACCGGCGCGGCAAGCTGAGCGCCGAGGAGTTCGCGCTGGCCCAGCGCCATGTCCAGTATTCGGCGGAGATCCTGCAGTCGACGCCGGGGATTCCGGCCGGGCTGCCGCGGGTTGCCGCCCTGCACCACGAGCGGCTCGACGGCAGCGGCTATCCCGCCGGGCTGCGCGGCGCGCAGATCGGCCTGCTCGGCTCGATCGCGGCGATCGTCGATACCTACGACGCGCTCACCGTGCAGCGCCCGCACGCCGACGCGGTTTCGCCTTCCGCCGCGATCAGCATGCTCTACAGGGCCCGCGGCACGCTGTTCGACGCGCGCCTGGTCGAGCAGTTCATCCGCTGCATCGGCATCTTCCCCGTGGGCAGCCTCGTCGAGCTCAACAGCGGCGAAGTCGGCGTCGTCATCGCCCAGAACGCCGCCAAGCGCCTGAGCCCGCGCGTGATGGTGATTCGCGACGCCGCCGGCAACCCGCTGATCCCGCAGAAGCTGATCGACCTCGCGCGCGCGCCGAAGGCGACCATCAACGAAACTTACCGCATCCTCGGCACGCTCGAACGCGGCAGCGTGCCGTTCGACAGCGAGACGATGTTCCTGAAGTAGCCCGCTCGCTCAGCTCTTGCGATAGAGCCGGGCGCCGCCGCTGACGAATTCCACCGACTTCTCCCGCATCCCCTTCTCGACGTAGTCGCGCACGTCCTGCGTGATCTTCATCGAGCAGAAGTGCGGGCCGCACATCGAGCAGAAGTGCGCCACCTTCATGCTTTCCTTGGGCAGCGTCTCGTCGTGGAAATCTTTCGCCGTGTCCGGATCCAGCCCCAGGTTGAACTGATCGTCCCAGCGGAACTCGAAGCGCGCCTTGGAAATGGCGTTGTCGCGGATCTGCGCGCCGGGGTGGCCCTTGGCGAGGTCGGCCGCGTGCGCGGCGATCTTGTAGGCGATGATGCCGTCCTTCACGTCCTTCTTGTTCGGCAGCCCGAGGTGCTCCTTGGGCGTCACGTAGCAGAGCATCGCGGTGCCGTACCAGCCGATTTGCGCCGCGCCGATGGCGCTGGTGATGTGGTCGTAGCCCGGCGCGATGTCGGTGGTGAGCGGTCCCAGCGTGTAGAAGGGCGCCTCGTGGCACCAGTCGAGCTGCAGGTCCATGTTCTCCTTGATGAGCTGCATCGGCACGTGGCCCGGGCCCTCGATCATCACCTGTACGTCGTGCTTCCAGGCGACCTGCGTCAACTCACCCAGGGTTCGCAGTTCCGCGAGTTGCGCCTCATCGTTCGCGTCGTAGCCCGAGCCCGGCCGCAAGCCGTCGCCGAGCGAGAAGCTGACGTCGTAGGCCTTCATGATCTCGCAGATCTCCTCGAAGTGCGTGTAGAGGAAGCTCTCCTGGTGGTGCGCGAGGCACCACTTGGCCATGATCGAGCCGCCGCGCGAGACGATGCCGGTCATGCGCTTCGCGGTCATCGGCACGTAGCGCAGCAGCACGCCCGCGTGGATGGTGAAGTAGTCCACGCCCTGCTCCGCCTGCTCGATCAGCGTGTCGCGGTAGATCTCCCAGCTGAGTTCCTCGGCCCGGCCGTCCACCTTCTCGAGGGCCTGGTAGATCGGCACCGTGCCGATCGGCACCGGGGAATTGCGCAGGATCCACTCGCGCGTCTCGTGGATGTGCTTGCCCGTGGAGAGATCCATCACCGTGTCCCCGCCCCAGCGGATCGCCCAGGTCATCTTCTCGACTTCCTCGGCGATTCCCGAGGAAACCGCCGAGTTGCCGATATTGGCGTTGATCTTCACCAGGAAGTTCCGGCCGATGATCATCGGCTCGGATTCCGGGTGGTTGATGTTCGCCGGGATGATCGCGCGGCCGCGCGCGACCTCGCTTCTCACGAACTCGGGCGTGATGCGGTCGGGAATCGAGGCGCCGAAGCTTTCCCCACGGTGCTGCTTCGCCATCAACTCCAGCATCTTCTCGCCCGCCCTGCCGCCCGCCCGCAGGCTTTCGAGGTACTGCTCGCGCTGCAGGTTCTCGCGGATGGCGACGAACTCCATCTCCGGCGTGACGATGCCGCGGCGCGCATAGTGCATCTGCGTGACGATGCGCCTGCCTTTTCGCGGGCTTCTTTTCAGATTGAATCGAAGCTCGGCGAGCTTCGCGTCCGCCAGGCGCTCGCGGCCATACGAAGAACTCGGGCCCTCGAGGAGCATCGTGTCGTCCCTTGCTTCGATCCATTTCTGCCGCAGCGGCGCCAGGCCCGAGCGGATGTCGATCTGCACCGCCGCATCGGTGTAGGGACCCGAACAATCGTAGACGCGGATCGGCGGATTCTTCTCGCCGCCGAACATCGTCGGCGTGTCCGCCTGGGTGATTTCGCGCATCGGCACGCGCAGCGGGCCGACGTAGACCTTGCGCGAATTGGGCAGCGGCTTCACTGCCGCATCGTCGACGTGCGCTGTCGCTGCGAGAAACTTGGGATTGGCGTTCATTTCGCTTCCTTCGGCGGGATTTCCAGCACCAGGCTCAGACGGGAAGGAGGGGTCTCGACTTCCTTCCCAGGGACCCTCTCACCCGGCCTCCGACCACCGGAGGCAGGAGCCCTTCGCAAACAAGAGTTTGCCGCGCTTGATGTTTCGAGGCAGGTGGAATATATTACTGACCGGTCAGTTATTACAAACCCATGAACGATCTTCTTGTCGGCAAGGGAGCCAGGCGCTGGGTGCGCCGCAAGGACGCGCGCCCTGAGGAAATCACCGCCGCTGCGCTGGAGCTGTTCGTCGAGCGCGGTTTTGCCAACGCGCGCCTGGAGGATGTCGCGGCCCGTGCCGGCATCTCCAAAGGCACCCTTTATCTCTACTTCGCAAACAAGGAGGAACTGTTCAAGGCCGTGGTGCGGGAGGTGCTCGTCGCCCGGCTGGTTGAGTTCCGGGGCCAGATCGACAGGTTTCAGGGTACTAGCGCCGAGCTCCTGCGCCTGGTCTTCAAGACCTGGTGGGAACGCATCGGCTCGACGCGCATTGCCGGGATCCCGAAGCTGATCCTGTCGGAGGCGCGCAACTTCCCCGAGATCGCGCGTTTCTACGTCGAGGAGGTCGTGCGCCCGGGCCGCGAAACCCTCGCCGCCGTGGTCCGGCGCGGGATCGACCGCGGCGAGTTCCGCGCGGTCGATGCGTACGCGACCGCGGACGTGCTGGCCGCGCCGATGCTGATGATCTCGATGTGGCGCAGCTCCCTCGAGCCCTGCTGCGACGAGCGGATCGACCCGCAAGCCTTGATTGCCGCGCACGTCGAGTTGCTCGCGCGCGGCCTGGCGAAGGACTGAGTCATGAAACGCGCCCTGAAGCTCGCCCTGGTCGGCGCCGTGATCGCCCTGGCCGCTGCCGGCTACGCCGCCGTGCGCGGCAAGCGCACCGAGCACAAGCCCGCGGCGAGCGCGCCGGTCGCTGAATTCCTGCCGAGCGACCTGTTCACCGTCGAGCCGGGAGCGCTCGAGCGCTCGCTGCCGCTCACGGGCACGCTCACACCGCTCACCGAGGCGACGGTGAAGGCGAAGGTCGCCGGCGAGCTCGTCGCCGTGCCGGTGCGCGAAGGCCAGAGCGTCAAGCAGGGCCAGATGCTCGCCAGGATCGACCTCACCGAGGTCGAGGCGCGCGCGGCGGCGCGCGCGGCCGACGTCGAGGCGGCGAAGGCGCAGCTCGTCTGGGCCGAAAAGAACCGCGCGCAGCAGAAGGCGCTGCTGGAAAAGGCCTTCATCTCGCAGAGCGCCTTCGACAACGTGCAGAGCAGCCGCGATGTGGCGGCGGCGAAGCTGCGCGCCGCGGAGGCCGACCTCGTGGTGGCGAGGAAGGCGCTCGGCGACGCCGTGCTGGTCGCGCCGTTCTCCGGCATCGTGTCGCAGCGCCACGCGCAGCCCGGCGAGCGCGTCGCGCTGGACGCCCGCGTGGTGAGCATCGTCGACCTTTCGCGCCTGCAGCTCGAAGCCTCGGTTCCGCCCACGGCGATCGCCCAGGTGCGGATCGGCCAGCCGATGGAATTCCGCGTCGAGGGGTTCGGCGAGCGCAGCTTCGCCGGTCGCATCGAGCGGATCAATCCGGCGACGACCGCCGGCTCGCGCTCGATCAGCGTCTACGCGGTGATCGACAACCGCGAGGGCCTGCTGCGCGCGGGCATGTTCGCGCAGGGCGCGCTCAAGCTCGCGCGCGTGGACAACGCCCTCGCCGTGCCCGCCGCCGCGGTGCGCGAGGAGATCGGCCAGAGCTTCGTCTACGCGATCGAGAACGGCCTGGTGAAGCGCAAGAACGTGAAGCTCGGCGCGACGGATGCCGAGGGCCGCGTGCAGGTGCTCGAAGGCCTCGCGCCGGGCGACCGCATCGTGCGAGCCAACCTCGGCCCGCTGCGCGAGGGGCTGCCGGCGCGCCTGGCCGGCTCCGCGCCGGTAGAGACGGCCCAGAAGAAGTAACGGCGAGGCGGCCACCGCCATGTGGTTCACGCGCGTCAGCATCGCCAATCCCGTCTTCGCGACCATGATGATGGCCGCGCTGCTGGTGCTGGGCGCGTTCTCCTACTCGCGCCTGCCGGTCGAGCAGTTCCCGGACGTGACCTTCCCGGTGGTGGTGGTGCAGACCGAGTACCCCGGGGCGTCGCCCGAGAACGTCGAGGAGGAGGTCACGCGCCGCGTCGAGGAGGCGGTCAACACCATCAGCGGCATCAAGACGCTCTCGTCGCGCTCCTACGAGGGCCTGTCGGTGGTGATCATCGAGTTCGAGCTCTCGATCGACGCCAAGCTCGCGGCGCAGGACGTGCGCGAGAAAATCGCCCTCATCCGCTCGAGCTTCCGCGACGAGATCAAGGAGCCGCGCGTAAGCCGCTTCAATCCGGACGATTTCCCGATCGCCTCGGTCGCGGTGCAATCCAGGGGCCGGTCCCTGCGCGAACTCACCACGCTCGCCGATCAGGTGATCAAGAAGCGCCTGGAGAACGTCGGCGGCGTCGGCCAGGCGACGCTGGTCGGAGGCGTGAAGCGCGAGATCAAGATCTACCTGAACCTGGAGGCGATGGAGGCGCAGCGCGTCGGCGCCGACCAGGTGGTGCGCGCCCTGGGCACCGAGAACCAGGAGATTCCCGCGGGCTCGATCGTCACGCCGAGCCAGGAGAAGATCGTGCAACTGCGCGCGCGCCTCTCGGGCCCGCAGGATTTCCGCAACCTGATCGTCGCGCGCCGCGGCGGCAAGGCGGTGACGCTCGGCTCGGTCGCCGACATCGAGGACGGCCAGCAGGAAGAGGAGAACGCGGCGCTGATCAACGGCCAGCGGGCGCTCTCGATCGATATCATCAAGGCGCAGGGCGAGAACACCATCGCAGTGGTGGACGGGGTGCGCCGCGTGGTCGGCGAACTGCAGGGTTTCCTGCCCGCCGACGTGAAGATCGAAATCGTGCGCGACGCCTCCACCGGCATCCGCAACTCGGTCGCCGACGTGAAGACCACACTGCTCGAGGGCGGCCTGCTGACCATCGCCATCGTCTTCCTGTTCCTCGCGTCCTGGCGCAGCACCGTGATCACCGGCCTGACGCTGCCGATCGCGCTGATCGGCACGTTCCTGTTCCTCTACGCGTTCGGCTTCACGCTCAACGTGCTCACGCTGATGGCGCTCTCGCTGTCGGTCGGCCTGCTCATCGACGACGCCATCGTGGTGCGCGAGAACATCGTGCGGCACGTGGCGTTGGGCGCCAACCACCACGACGCCGCCCTCGAAGGCACCCGGGAAATCGGCCTGGCGGTGCTGGCGACGACCTTCTCCATCGTCGCCGTGTTCCTGCCCGTGGGTTTCATGGGCGGCATCATCGGGCGCTTCTTCCACCAGTTCGGCCTGACGGTCGTGGCGGCGGTGCTCATTTCGATGTTCGTGTCCTTCACCCTGGACCCGATGCTGTCGTCGATCTGGCGCGATCCCCAGGCCGAGGGCCGGTACAGCAGCGGACCCGTCGGCCGCCTGCTCGGCTGGTTCCACGCCTTCATGGGGCGCATCGCGCAGGCCTACGAGCGGCTGCTTGGCTGGGCGCTCGCGCATCGCAAGACGGTGGTGGCGATCGCCTTGCTGAGCTTCCTCGCGAGCTTTCCGCTCATGAAGCTCGTCGGCAGCGAGTTCGTACCCGAGCCGGACCTCTCGGAACTGCAGGTGCAGTTCAAGACCCCGGTCGGCGCGTCGCTCGAGCTCACCACGCTCAAGGCGCGCCAGGCCGAGGCGGCGCTGCGCGAGTTCCCGGAGGTGAAGTACACCTATGCCACCGTGAACACCGGTTTCGTGCTCGGCAAGCACCGCGTCAACATCTTCGTGCAGCTGGTGCCGCGCGGGGACCGCAAGCATTCGCAGGAGGAGCTGACGCGGCCGATGCGCGAGCGACTCGCGCGCATTGCCGGCATCGAGCTGCAGCAGGTCGGCGCCTACAAGACGGTTTCCAGCGGCAAGCCGCTGCAGGTGTCGATCCTCGGCCAGGAGCGCAAGGTACTCACCGAGATCGCGGGGCAGGTGCTGGCGATCGCGCGCGCGACCCCGGGGGTCGTCGACCTCGAGTCCAGCGACGAGGCGGCGCGTCCGCAGATCGCGGTGGAGCTGAAGCGCGAGCTGGCGAGCGACCTGGGCATCGGCGTGGGCCAGGTCGCGGCCACGCTGCGCCCGCTGCTCGCCGGCGAGGCGGTCGGCAACTGGAAGGGCCCGGACGACCAGTACTACGACGTGCGGGTACGCCTGTCGCGCGCCGACCGCGCTCGACCGGAGGATCTCGCGCGCGTGCCGCTCGCCTCCGCGCAGACCGACGCCACCGGGGCGCCGAGGATGGTGAGCCTGCGCGAGATCGTCAGCGTCTCGCAGGGCAGCGGCCCGCAGCAGATCAATCGCAAGGAACAGCTGCGCGAGGTGCTCATCACGGCCAACGTGTTCAACCGGCCCGCGGGCGACGTCGCGGCCGAACTGCGCGCCAAGCTCGAGCGCATCGCGCTGCCGCCCGGCTACCGCTTCACCATGGGCGGCTCCTCCAAGGACATCCAGGAGTCGCTCTATTTCGCCAGCCAGGCGCTCGCGCTCGCGGTGATCTTCATCTACCTGATCCTCGCCTCGCAGTTCGGCAGCTTCCTCCAGCCGGTCGCGATCATGATGTCGCTGCCGATGTCGCTGATCGGCGTGGTGCTCGCGCTCATCGTCGCCCGCTCGACGATGAATATCTTCTCGATCATCGGCTTCATCATGCTGATGGGCCTGGTGACCAAGAACGCGATCCTGCTCGTCGACTTCGTCAACCAGGAGCGCCGCAAGAGCGGCGCCGCGACGGGCGCCGGCTGGCGGGCCGCCCGGCGGGAAGCGGTGCTCGCCGCGGGCCGTATCCGCCTGCGGCCGATCCTGATGACCACGCTGGCGATGATTTTCGGCATGATTCCGCTCGCCCTGGGCCTCGGCGAAGGCGGCGAGCAGCGCGCCCCCATGGGGCAGGCGGTGATCGGGGGGGTGATGACCTCCGGACTGCTGACGCTGGTGGTGGTGCCGGTGATCTACACCTACCTGGACGACCTGGCGACCTGGGCCAGGGGCTTTGGTAAGATTGCCACCCCCCCAGGCCGCAGCGCGAAGACGAATCCCGAATGAACCTCGAACAGGCGCGCGCCAACATGGTCGAGCAGCAAATTCGCCCCTGGGAGGTGCTCGACCAGGACGTGCTCGATCTGCTGTATGCCGTGCCGCGCGAGGAATTTGTCCCGCCGTCCCGCCGCAATCTCGCCTTCACGGACATGGAGATTCCGATCGGCGAGGGCGAGAAAATGTGGGCGCCGAAGATCGAGGCCCGCGTGCTGCAGGCGCTTGCGCCCCGGCGCAGCGACCGGGTGCTCGAGATCGGCACCGGCAGCGGCTACTTCACCGCGCTGCTCGCGCATCGCTCGGCGCGCGTCACCTCAGTGGAAATCCGGCCCTCGCTCGCGGCTTTCGGCAAGGCGAACATTGCGCGCCACGGCGTTGACAACGTGACCCTGGTGCTCGGCGATGCCGCCAGGGGCTTGCCGCCGGGCGTGTGCGGCGAGGAACCGTACAACATCGTGATCCTCACCGGCTCGGTTCCGGTCCTGCCGCGCGCACTGCTTGGCGCTCTGGCGCCGGGGGGGCGTGCCTTCGCGGTGATCGGCGAGGCGCCGCTGATGACCGCATGCATCGTCAGCCGTGCCGGCAACGGCGGCGCGGAATCGTTCGCCACGCTCCCCTTGTTCGAGACCGTCATCGCGCCGCTGCTCAACTGCGAGCAACCCTCGCGGTTCGCGTTCTGAGATGCGACCGGGCTGCCCGGCGCACCGGATCGTGCTTCTGCGCGTCGCGCTGCTCGCGCTCGCGCTGTGCGCGCCGCCTGCCTTCGCGCAGCAACGTTCGATGCCCGCCTTCGGGCCGGGCGCGCAGCCGGCCGCTGGCCCGAACCTGCTGCAAGTCTACGAAGAGGCGAAGGCCTATGACGCCCAGTACGCTGCGGCGCGCAACGCCTTGCAGGCCGGCCTGGAAAAGCTGCCGCAGGGCCGCGCACTGCTGCTACCGACCCTGGAGCTCAATTCCGGCGGCACCCAGCTCACCAAGTCGCGCGCCGAGATCGATTTTCGCGACACGCCGACGCCGACGGCCATCCGCGACGTGAATTCCTACGGTTTTCAGCTCAGGCTGTCCCAGCCGGTGTTCCGCATGCAGAACGTGCTGCAATACAATCAGGCGGAGTACCAGGTGAAGCAGGCCGAGGCCACCTTCGGCCAGGCCGCGCAGGACCTGATCCTGCGCGTGGCGCAGGCCTATTTCGATCTGCTCGCGGCGCAGGACAACCTGACGCTGGTGCGGGCGCAGAAGGCCTCGATCGCCGAGCAACTCGCGCAGGCAAAGCGCAACTTCGAGGTCGGCACGGCGACGATCACCGACACGCATGAGGCGCAGGCGCGCTTCGACCTCGTCGGCGCGCAGGAAATCGTCGCCGACAACGCCGTGGAGACCAAGCAGCGCGAGCTGCAGCAGATCTCGGGCAAGCTTTACACCACCGTGAAGCCGCTGCGCCCGGGCGTGAAGCACGAGCCGCCCAGGCCGGCGCGGATGCAGGACTGGGTCGAGCTCGCCGAAAACCAGGGTTTCCCGGTGCTCGCGCAGGACGCGGTCAGCGAAATCGCGGGACTGGAGGCCCGCCGCGCCGCCGCCGCGCACCTGCCGACGGTGGACATCGTCGGCACCTACGGAATCACGTCGTCGTCCGGGTCCACGGCGTTCCAGTCACTCGGCTCGACGCGCACCAACTCGAACTCGATCGGCGTGCAGCTCGGACTGCCGATCTATTCCGGTGGCGCGCTCGTATCCAAGGAGCGAGAAACCGCGGCGCTCTACGAAAAATCCAAGCAGGACCTGAAGAACGTGCGCCGCAGCCAGGCGCTCAGCGCGCGGCAGACCTATTTGCTGGTGGTCAACGGCATTTCGACCACCGCCGCGCTCGAGCAGGCGGTGATCTCCTCGCGCAGCGCCTACGAGTCGAACAAGCTCGGATACGAGGTCGGCGTGCGCATCAACATCGACGTCCTGAACGCCGAACAGCAGCTGTACTCCGCCAGCCGCGATCTTCTGGCGGCGCGCTACGGCACCATCATGAACCACCTGAAGCTCAAGTCCACGGCCGGCAGCCTCACGGAAGCCGATCTCGAGGTGGTCAATCGCGCGCTGGAGCCCTGAGCAGGTCGCTGCAAAGCTCCAGGTGGCGCTGCGTGGCGCCGCGGTGCGCCTCGCAGAGTTTCCGGCCCGCCGCTGCCATCGCCGCGCGCCTGCGCGGATGCGCGAGCAGCCCGATCGCCCGAGTGATCGCGGCGCCCGCGTCCGCGGCCTGAAGCGCGGCGCCCGCGGCCACGGCAAGCCGCGTCGCCTCCGCGAAATTGAAGGTGCTCGGCCCGATCACCACCGGCACGCCGGCCGCGCAGGCCTCGATCAGGTTCTGCCCGCCGCGCGCGACGAACGAGCCGCCGATCACCGCCACGTCGGCGGCGCCGTAGTAGAAGTCCATCTCCCCCATCGAGTCGCCAAGATGCAGGCGCTCGTCCGGCGCGGGGACCGGGGTCCGGCTGCGGCGCGACTGCGCGAGAAGCGCGACTTCCTCGAACCGCCTGGCATGCCGCGGCACGACGAGGACGAGCAACCTGCCATCCCAGGCCGGAAGCGCATCCAGCAGGATCTTCTCCTCCCCCTCGCGGGTGCTCGCCAGCAGCAGCACGGGTCGCGCGAGGCGCTCGCGCCATTGCCTGCCCTCTGCGAGTCTCGCGTCGTCTGGCGCGGTATCGAACTTGAGGTTGCCGGCCTGCTCGACCCGGGGCGCGCCGAGCGCGCGCAGGCGCGCCGCATCTTCCTGCGTCTGCGCGCAGGCGAGCGCGAGCGAGGCGAACGCCGGCCGCGCGAGTCCCGGCAGTCTGCCGTAGGCGCGCGCCGATTTTTCCGACATGCGCGCGCTGGCGAGCACGACCGGCACACCGCCGCGCCGGCAGGCCGCCAGCAGGTTCGGCCACACCTCGGTCTCGATCATCAGGCCGCACTGCGGCCGGAAGTGGCCCAGGAAACGCCGCATCGCTCCAGGTAAATCGTAGGGCAGCCAGGCGACGAGTACCGCATCGCCGTGCAACTGCAGCAGAGTTTCGCGCCCTGCCGCCGTCGTGCAGGTGACCAGCAAATCGTGTTCGGGATCGTCGGCGGCGAGGCCCCGCACCAGCGCCGCGCTCGCGCGCGCCTCCCCTACCGAGACTGCGTGCACCCACAGGAGCGGGCGCCGTTGCTCTCCGCCTCGGTAGAAGCCGAAACGCTCGCCGATCCAGCGCCGGTACGCCGGTTCGCGCGCGCCGCGCCACCAGAGGCGCGCGAGCAG
>JADLES010000058.1 GCA_020845995.1 Burkholderiales bacterium
CGGCGGGGTCGGCCTGGCTGGAGACGCAGTTGGGCGTGCTCTTCGGCCGCGCGAGCCGGCCGTCCTTTACCCCGAGATCGTCCGGCCGCTTCCAGGAAAACACGGTATCTCCCGAGGCGGTGAAGACATGGGCCGCAAGTCCCGCCGCGACGATCGCGGTCAACGCCACAATCCCGGCGAGGATGCGCTTCACCATCCGCGGCGGATGTTAGCATCCGGGCATCCGGCCACTGCTTTCACAAGGGGGACGCCATGCTGCAGATTTCCGCCACGCAACTCGCAGAACTCCTCGCCGGCATCGGCCGGGCGCAAGCCGCCATGGTGCAGGGACTGGAGAACGAAATGGCCGGCGTGCGCAGCGGCCGCATCGTCCCCGCCCTGCAGAACGTCGCGCACCTGCGCGACCACCCGCAGCCGACGCTGGTCGACCTGCCGGTGCGCGTACTCCTGAATAGTCTGGGCCGCATCCCGCCCGATCCCGCCAACATCGCCAGGGATCTGGAGCGCCTGATCAACGGCGCGGCCGAGGCGCCGGCAACGGCCGCTCCTGCCGCGCCTGCGGCGGACGAAAATCTGGATTTCAGCAAACCAGCCTAAAAATCCTTCGGCTCGGGCGGAAACGAGGGCTTGCGCTTCTCGCGGTGGGAGGCGAGACCTTCCTTCACTTCCGGGCCGGTGAAGCCGAGCATTTCCAGCGCGAGCGAAGCGTCGAACGAGGGGCCGGCCATGCGCAGCCAGTTGTTGAGGCTGTACTTGGTCCAGCGCAGCGCGGTCTGCGCGCCGGCGGCGAGCTTGCGGGCGACTTCGAGCGCTTTTTCCTGCAGCTGGCTTTCTTCGCAGGTCATGGAAACCAGCCCGATCCGCTCCGCTTCCTCGCCCGACACCTGCTCGCACAGCAGCAGGTAGTACTTCGCCTTCGCCATCCCGCAAAGCAGCGGCCAGATGATCGCGGCGTGGTCGCCCGCGGCGACGCCCAGGCGCGTGTGGCCGTCGATGATGCGCGCGTTCTTCGCGGCGATCGACACGTCGGCGAGCAGGCCCGCCACCAGCCCCGCGCCCACCGCCGGGCCGTGCATCGCCGAGACCACCATCTTCGAGCAGTTGATGACGTTGTAGACGAGGTCGCGCGCTTCGCGCCAGACCCGGGCGCGCGCGTCGAAGTCCTGGATGACCTGCTCGATCATCCCCATGTCGCCGCCCGCCGAGAAGCCCTTGCCGATGCCGCGCAGGATGACCACGCGCGTCTCCGGGTCGCGGTCGACGTCCAGCCACACGTCGGCCAGCTCCTTGTGCAGGCGCGCGGTTGCCGTCGAGAGCTTGCCCTCCTCGCCCATGGCGATTTCGAGGATGCCGGGTTCGAGCCGGCGGATCTTGAGGTCGTGGTAGGCCGAGTAGTCCATGTGCGCTGTCTCCCTGCCCTCATTCTACAATCGGCGCATGCGCGCTCCCGAGGAACGTATCGCGATCCTGCCCGGCCGCGAGGCGCTCCGGCCATGGATGTGAACTTCGGCGACGTGGCGGCGGCGCACGAGCGCATCCGCGGCGTGGTGCATCGCACGCCCGTGCTCACCTCGGCGACGGTGAATGCGCGCACCGGCGCCAGGGTGTTCTTCAAACCCGAGAACCTGCAGCGCATGGGCGCGTTCAAGATCCGCGGCGCCTACAACGCGCTCGCGCAGCTTCCCGCGGACGCGAAGAAGCGCGGCGTGGTCGCGTTCTCCTCCGGCAACCACGCGCAGGCGGTGGCGCTCTCGGGCAACCTCCTCGGCATCCCGGCGACGATCGTCATGCCCGAGGACGCGCCCAGGGTCAAGCTCGATGCCACGCGAGGCTACGGGGCTGAAATTATTCCTTACAAAGAAAATCAAGATCGGGAGCAGCTCGCGAGGCAGATCTCGGTCGAGCGCGGCCTGACGGTGATTCCGCCGTTCGATCACCCGCACATCGTCGCCGGGCAGGGCACCGCGGCGAAGGAGCTGATCGAGGACGCGGGCCCGCTCGACCTGCTGCTCGTGCCCTGCGGCGGCGGCGGGCTGCTCTCGGGCTGCGCGGTGGCGGCGAAGCACCTCGCGCCTGGCTGCCGCGTCATCGGCGTGGAGCCGGCGGCGGGCGACGACGGCTTGCGCTCGTTCCGCTCGGGAAGGATCGAGACTGTCTCCCGGCCCCGGACCATCGCCGATGGCGCGCGTACCCCGTCGCTGGGCAGGCTCACCTTTGCCCTGATCCGCAGGCACGTGAACGATTTCATCACGGTGACGGACGAGGAGCTGCTCGAGACGATGTTCTTCCTCTGGGAGCGAATGAAGCTGCTGGTCGAGCCCACCGGCACGCTGGCCGCCTGCGCGCTGCTGCAGGGCAAGCTCGAAGCCGCCGGCAGGCGCGTCGGCGTCGTGCTCTCCGGCGGCAACGTCGACCTCGCCTGGGCGGCGGAGCAGCGGCTCAGGCGCCGCTGAAGTAGGCGTAGCGGCGGTTCTTCTCCGCCTTGGCCGCGTACATGGCGCGGTCGGCGCGCTCGATCAACGCGTCCGGGTCCCCGGCATCGTCCGGGTAGACGCTGATGCCGATCGAGCAGCCGACCTTCTCCACCGCGCCGTCGACCGGCAGCGGCACGCCGACCATGTCGGCGATCTTCTCGGCGATGTGGCCGGCGTCCTCGGCGCGGTCGAGCTCGCCGGCGAGGACCACGAACTCGTCGCCGCCGTAGCGCGCCACCGTGTCCGAGCCGCGCACGCTGGCGCGCAGCCTGCCCGCCACCGCGGCAAGCACATGGTCGCCCACCGGGTGCCCGCGGCTGTCATTGACGAGCTTGAAATCGTTCAGGTCCACCAGCATCACCGCGAGCTTCTTGCGGTTGCGCTTGGCGATCTCGACCGCCAGCGCGAGGCGCTGCTGCATCGAGGTCCGGTTCGGCAGCCCGGTGAGCGGGTCGTGCTGCGCCATGTGGCGCAACTGCTCGACGACGCGCTCGCGCTCGCGCGCCGCCGACTGCGCGTCGGCGCTCGCGCGCTCGAGCGCGTTGATCCGGTCGGCGAGCGCGAACGACAGCAGCAGGATGTCGAGCGCCAGGCCGATGTGCAGCCCGTTCACCGTGAGAAAGTGCGTGGGCACCAGCGCGAAGTTGCGCAGCGCCCCCAGCGCGATGAAGACCAGCAGCGCCGACCAGGCGAGCAGGAAGAATCGCGCCGGCTGGTAGCCGCCAAGCATCGCCCGTACCGAAACGGCGAGCACGATCGCCGCCGTGGCGCTGGCGACCACCGACACGGCGCGCATCACCGTGCCATAGGACACGAGCAGGCCGGTCGCCGAGAAGAACATGCCCGCCGCGGCCAGGCCCATGACCGCGATCAGGAAGCGGTTGGCGAAGATGCTGAACGCGGCGAGACCCAGGAAACTGCGCGCGAACTGGGCACCGAACAGCAGCGCCGAACAGAACGCGGTGGCAAGCGCATGGTTGGCCCACCAGACGCTTCCGGGCCAGAGGTACTGGTAGCTGAAGCCGTCGAAGGTCGCCAGCGCGAGGCCGAAGGAACCGACGTACAGCACGTACCACAGGTAGATGCGGTCGCGCAGCGACAGCAGCAGCATCAGGTTGTACAGAAACAGCGCGAGCACGAGACCGTAGAAGATCCCGTACGCGAAATGCGAATGCCGGTCGGCGGCGATCATCGCTTCCGGGCGCCACAGGAAGGCGGGGATCGTCAGCACGCTCCCGCTCTGCACGCGCAGGTAGGCCGGCGCGTCGGCGATGCCGGCCAGCGGCACGCGGAACACGTGGTTGCGGTGCTTGACCTCGCGCGCGTTCCACGGCAGCTGGTCGCCGCCGCGCTGCGCCACGTACTCGATCCCCCGCGGCCGCTGGTAGGGGACGTATAGCTCGATCGAATCGAGGCTCGGGAAGCGGATCTCGATCGCGAGTATCGGCGCGAGCAGCGCCCCGGACGCTTGCGGCAGCGAGAAACGCAGCCAGTAGGCCGAGTACGAGTAGCCGAAATTCGCCACCTCGCGCTCGAGCGGGACGAAGCGGCCCGCCGAGACGACCCGCTCGAACGTCAGCGCCCCGCCCGGGTCTTCGAAGACCTCGGCGTACGGGCCGATGGCGACCGCATCGCGCGCGCCGGGCAGCGGCACCGGGGCCGCGACACCCGCCGCGCTGCCGCATGCGAGCAGGGCGGCGGCGAGGAGCGATCGAATCATCGCCGAAGAGTGTATCCCGCTTTGCTATGATTCGGGCCCCTCGAAAACCGGATCCACCATGCGCTGCATCGAGATCAGCAAACCCGGCGGCCCCGAGGTGCTGGTTGTCGCCGAAAGGCCGAGTCCCGACCCGAAACCGCACGAGATCCTCGTGAAGGTGGCCGCCGCGGGCGTCAATCGCCCCGACCTCGCGCAGCGCGCGGGCAAGTACCCGCCGCCGCCGGACGCCTCGCCTCTGCCGGGCCTGGAGATCGCGGGCGAAGTCGCGGCCTGCGGCGCGGAGGCGAAGATGTGGAAAGTCGGCGACCGGGTCTGCGCGCTCGCGCACGGCGGCGGCTACGCCGAGTACTGCGTGGTCCCCGAGGTGCAGGCGCTGCCGGTGCCGAAGGGTCTGGGCATGGTGGAAGCGGCCTCGCTGCCTGAGACCTACTTTACCGTCTGGTCGAACGTGTTCGACCGCGGGCGGCTCGCGGCGGGCGAATCGCTGCTCGTGCAGGGCGGCTCCTCGGGCATCGGCGTCAGCGCGATCCAGATGGCGGCGGCGATGGGCAACCGCGTGTTCGCGACCGCCGGCAGCGACGAGAAATGCGCCGCCTGCGTGACGCTCGGCGCCGAGAAGGCGATCAACTACCGCACGCAGGATTTCGTCGCCGAGGTGAAGGCCGCCACCGGCGGCAAGGGCGTGGACGTGGTGCTCGACATGGTGGGCGGCGACTACGTGCCGCGCGAGATCGACTGCCTCGCGCCGGACGGGCGGCTCGTGTTCATCGCCGTGCTGGGCGGCTGGAAAACCGAGATCAACATCACCCACGTGATGCTGAAGCGCCTGACGATCACCGGCTCGACGCTGCGACCGCGGCCGGTCGCCTTCAAGGGCGCGATCGCGGCGAGCCTGCGCGAGAGAATCTGGCCGCTGATCGCGGCAGGCAGGATCAAGCCGGTGATCTACCGGACCTTCCCGCTCGCGCAGGCGGGCGAGGCGCACCGGCTGATGGAGTCCTCGCAGCACATCGGCAAGATCGTGCTGACCGTCTAGGAACCCACGGCCCTCAGACGATCCGGCTCTTGCGCCCCTCCCAGTAGCGGTCGCGCAGCGCCTTCTTGTAGAGCTTGCCGGTGGGCAGGCGCGGCAGCTCGGCGATGAAATCGACCGAACGCGGGCACTTCTGGCGCGCGAGGTGCCGGCCGCAGAACTCGATCAGCTCCTGTTCGAACGCCGGGCCCGTCGCCACGCCCGGCATCGCCTGCACGACCGCCTTCACCTCTTCGCCCAGGTCCTCGTTCGGCACGCCGAACACGGCGGCGTCCATCACCCGCGGGTGGGTGATCAGCAGGTTCTCGCATTCCTGCGGGTAGATGTTCACGCCGCCCGAAATGATCATGAACGTCGAGCGGTCGGTGAGGTAAAGGAAGCCATCGTCATCGACATAGCCGACGTCGCCCACGGTGCTCATCGTGCCGTCGGCCGAGCGCGCCGCCGCGGTCCGCGCCGGGTCGTTGAAGTATTCGAACGGCGTCGCCGTCTTGAACCAGATCTCGCCGGGCGCGCCCCTGGGGCAGGGTTTCATTTCGCCATCGAGAATGTGCAGGTCGCCGAGCAGCACGCGGCCGACGCTGCCGCGGTGCGCGAGCCACTCCGCGCTGTCGCAGGCGGTGAAGCCCAGGCCCTCGGTCGCGCCGTAGTACTCGTGGAGGATCGGCCCCCACCACTCGATCATCCGTTCCTTGACCTGCACCGGGCAGGGCGCGGCGGCGTGGACGGCGACCTCCAGGGACGAGAGGTCGTGGCGCCTGCGCGCCTCCGCGGGCAGCTTGAGCATGCGGCTGAACATGGTCGGCACGAGCTGGCTGTGCGTGACCCGGTGCTTGTCGATGAGCGCGAGGTACGCCTCGGGGTCGAAGCGCTCCATGATCACCGCGGTGCCGCCGCAGCGGATGGTCAGCGCCACCGCCGCCTGCGGCGCGGAGTGGTACAGCGGCGCGGGCGAGAGGTAGATCATCCGCTCGCGGTAGCGCCAGAGCTTGACCAGGAACTCGAAGAGCGGCAGCGGCTGCGAGGGCGGGTTCGCCGGCAGCGGCCGCAGGATGCCCTTCGGGCGGCCGGTGGTGCCGGAGGAATACAGCATCGGCGTGCCCAGCCATTCGTCGGCGATCGGCGTCGCCGGGAAGCCGTCCACTGCCTGCTCGAAGTCCGCGAACAGGCCGCGCTCGCCCGCGGCGCTGGCGCCGCCCATGGCATGACCGCCGACCACCAGGCAAAGCCGGATCCGCGGACAGGACTTGAGCGCCGCGGCCGCGACCTCGCGCTTCTCGCGGGAGGTGATCAGCACCTGCGATTCGCTGTTCTGCAGGATGTAGGCAAGTTCCTCGGGCGTGAGGTACGAGTTCACGCAGGTGTAGTACAGGCCCGAGCGCTCGCCCGCGCCACAGCTCTCCAGGTAGCGGCTGTTGTTCTCCATGAAGATCGCGTAGTGGTCGAGGCGCTTCAGGCCCTGCGCGCGCAGCAGGTGCGCGAGACGGTTCGTGCGCGCGTCGAAATCCGCGTAGCTGACCGCCTCGCCCGACCCCGCCATGATGAACGCCGGATCGCTGGCGCGCTCCACCGCGTATTTGCCCGCGTACATCAGCGCGTCTCCGCTTCCGCCTCGGCTCGCAGCCAGGCGACGAAATCGGCGACCTCGGGGCGGCCGACGGAATTCTTCGACAGGATCGCGAAATAGGCGCGCGCCGGATCGGCGCTGCGCTTGAAGGGCGCCACCAGCTCGCCCGCGGCGAGCAGCTTGCGCACCAGCGGGCTGCGGCCGAGCGCCACGCCGTGGCCGGCGACCGCGGCGGGGATGATCTGGTCGTAGCCCGAGAAAACGAGATTTCCCGCCGGGCGCAGATCGGTGAGCCGCTCCACCTCCAGCCAGGTCTTCCAGTGCATCCACGGATGGCGCCCGTCGGGGTCGTCGTACTGCAGCAGCACGTGGTGGCGCAGGTCCGCCGGCACGCGCAGGGGCTTCGCCTTGTCCCTGAGCAGCCGCGGGCTGCACACCGGGAACATGCGCTCGCCAAAGAGGCGCAGCGCGTTCGCGCCGACCATGCTCGCCGGCCCGTGCCGGATCGCGAGGTCGAGCCCGTCGCGCTCCAGGTCCAGCACCCGCGTCTCGGCGCTGATGCGCACGTCCAGTTCCGGGTGCATGCGCGTGAAGCCCGACAGGCGCGGGATCAGCCACAGCGAGGCGAGCGACTGGGTCGTCGTCACCGCGAGCGTCCTGCGCCCGCGCGCGCCCGTCGCGCGCAGGCGATCAGTGACGCTGCGCATCGTCGCCAGCACCTGCGCCGAGGCCGCGTGCAGCGCCTGCCCGGCCTCGGTGAGCGCGAGCGCGCGGTGTTTGCGCTCGAAAAGCGCCACGCCGAGCTGCTCCTCCAGTTCCTGGATCTGCCGGCTGACGGCGGATTGGGAGAGGTACAGCTCGTCGCCCGCCTTGGTGAACGAGAGCAGGCGCGCGGCCGCCTCGAAGCCCTTCAGCAGGTCGAGAGAGGGCAGCCGGGGGGGCGCCTTGACATTACTTTTTCGCATGCCAGTCCTGCGATTTTCCCGTTTGAGTCTGCTGCCGTAAAGATGCAGCATGCGCATGTCAAACGCAAGGAGGTCCACCATGAAACTGGAGATCGCATCGGCCGCCCTGCGGCTGGTCCGCGGGCAAACCCTCAAGCTGACTGACGGAGTCGGCAGCACGATCTGCGCCCGCCAGGGCACGGTCTGGATCACCGAGGAGAACAGCTCCAGGGACGTGGTGCTCGAACCGGGCGACTGCCACCGGATCGGCAATCCCGGACTCACCCTCGTGCAGGCCTGCGCCGATGCGCAAGTCTCTCTGGCGTAGTCCTTCCCCCTCAGGGCACGCAGCCCGGATTCGAGCGAACGCTGCACGGCGGGCATTGGCGGTTCCCCGCGTGATTAGAATAGGCGCTCCCCGCAAGCGGAGCGTCCATGTTCAGGGAAGGTCTACTCCAAGGTAAGCGCATTCTCGTCACCGGCGGCGGCACGGGCCTGGGCAAGGAGATCGCCGAACGCTACCTGCAGCTTGGCGCCGAGGTCTGGATTGCGGGGCGTCGCGGCGCAGTCCTTCAAGAATCCGCTGCCTCGCTGATGAAAACCCATGGGGGAAAAGTCGGCACCCATGCGGTAGACATCCGCGATGCGCAGGCGGTGGACGCCATGGTCCAGCGCATCTGGGACGAGGCCGGGCCGCTCACGGGCCTCGTCAACAACGCCGCCGGCAACTTCATCAGCCCGACCAAGGACCTGACGCCGAACGGCTTCAACGCCATCGCCGGCATCGTCTTTCACGGCAGCTTCTACGTCACGCATGCCGTCGGCCGGCGCTGGATCGCGGGCGGGCACCGGGGCTCGGTGATCTCGATCCTGACGACCTGGGTGCATACCGGTTCGCCGTACGTGGTGCCCTCGGCGATGTCCAAGGCCGGGCTGCACGTGATGACCAAGTCGCTCGCGGTCGAGTGGGGTCGCTACGGCATCCGGCTGAACGCCATCGCGCCCGGCGCGTTTCCGACCGAGGGCGCCGCCAAGCGCCTGCGCCCGGAGGGCAGGTTCGAGGATGCGGCCGCCGGCAACCCGATGCGTCGCATCGGCCGCATGCCTGAACTGCAGAACCTCGCCACGTTCCTGATGGCGGACGGCTGCGAGTGGCTCAGCGGCGAGACCATCGCCGTGGATGGGGCCGGCTACCTCGCCAACGGCGGCTCGTTCACGGATCTCGACGGCCTCAGCGACGCCGACTGGGAGCGCATGCGCGGGCAGATCCGCGCGCAGAACGAGAAAGACCGCGTGGGGCGCGGCGCGTGACCGCGGCCAGGAGCGAGCCGCGCCCGGCGGCGACGATCCTCCTGCTGCGCGAAGCCGCGGGCGCGGGGCCGGCTGTGCCGGCTGCGCCCGAGGTGTTCATGCTCCAGCGCACGAGCAAGGCGGCGTTCCTGCCGGGCGCGTTCGTCTTTCCCGGCGGCGCGCTCGACCCGGACGACGCCAGCGAACGCGCGCTGCGGCGCGTGCGCGGCCTGGACGATGCGCAGGCGAGCGCGCGGCTCGGCATTCCGGCGGGCGGGCTTGCCTACTGGGTCGCGGCCGCGCGCGAGTGCTTCGAGGAATCGGGAATCCTGCTGGCCTGGGACGAACACGACCGGCCCGTGCCGCCGGAACGAGCGGCGGCCCTGGAGTCGCTGCGCGCGCCGCTCAACGCCGGCACCCTGCGATTCAGCGAGTTCCTGGAGCGCGAGGGACTCTTCGTGCGCGCGCAGGAGATCGCGTACTACAGCCACTGGATCACGGCGGCGAGCCGGCCGCGGCGCTTCAGCACGCGCTTCTTCCTTGCCTGCGCGCCGGCGGGCCAGCAGGGCGCGCACGACCGCTCGGAGACGGTGCACAGCGTCTGGGTCAGCCCGCGCGACGCGCTCGAGCGCGGCCGGCGCAAGGAAATCGAGCTGATTTATCCCACGCACAGCACGCTCGCGGACCTCGCGGCGATGCGCACGCCGCGGGAGGCCTTCGAGCATGCGCGCCGCCTGGACGAGATCGAGGTGAACGCCGCCTGCTGGGCGCTCGATCACGAGGGCTCGCTGCGCCTCTTTCGCCGCGCCGACCCGCCCTACTACGAGATCCACTGGAGCGACCCGGAGGAGAAGGGCGACACCTGCTTCGTCATCCAGCCGGGCATTGCGAAGCGGCTGGACCGGCTGGTCACGCGCATCACCGCGCCCAACCCCGGCATGATGACCGGGCCGGGCACCAACGCCTACCTCGTCGGGCGCCGGGACGAAGGCGGCGCGCTGGCCGTTATCGATCCCGGGCCGGCGATCGACTCGCACGTCGCGAAGATTCTCGAGGAGGGCGCGGGCCGAAGCGGCAGCCGGATTCGCTGGATCCTGACCACGCACACGCATCCCGACCACTCGCCCGCCGCGGCGCTGCTCAAGGCCGCCACCGGCGCGCAGGTGATCGGCATGCCCCGGCCGGAGCACGGCCACCAGGATCACGGCTTCGCGCCCGATCGCGTCCCCGCCGATGGCGAGCGCCTGCAGCTCGACGGCTGTGCGCTTCGCGCCGTGCATACGCCGGGGCATGCCTCCAACCACCTGTGCTACCTGCTGGAAGAGACGCGGATGCTCTTCACCGGGGACCATGTCATGCAGGGCTCGACGGTGGTCATCAACCCGCCCGACGGCGACATGCGCGTCTATCTCGCTTCGCTGGAGCGGCTGCTCGCGCTGAACGCCGCGATCTTCGCGCCCGGCCACGGCTACCTGATCGGCGCGCCGCAAAGGGAAATCCGGCGCCTGATCGCGCACCGGCTCGCGCGCGAGGCCAAGGTCGCCGCCGCGCTGCAGCGGCGCGGCCCCTCCACGCTGGAGGAGCTGGTGACCGATGTCTATGACGAGGTCTCCCCCCGGCTGCATGCGGTGGCGATGCGCTCGCTCGCCGCGCATCTGGACAAGCTGGTCGCCGAGGGACGCGCCCGGCGGGCGGCCGGACGCTATATACTCTCCGCCGACGAAAGGAGCGCCCCATGAGCAACGAACCGACCATGAAGCTCGTGACCAATCTCGACCGCGCGGCGATCGAGGCCAAGCTCAGGGAAGTCGGCGGCGAGGCGGCGGCGGCCGGGCTCCCGGAACTGGCGAAGATGTTCGTCGGCATCGAGGGCATGCCGGCGGCGCAGATCGAGCAGCGCGTGCACAACGCCAACAAGTGGCTGGCCGACAAGCCCCAGCACATGAAGCTGAGCGCGATGCTCGACCTCGTGGGGATGAACCTGAAGAACCTGAAGTAGCCGCGGCGCGGCGCAAGGCAGTCCCTGACGCACGACTTCGATCTTTTCACCATCGGCGGCGGCTCGGGCGGAGTCCGCGCCAGCCGCTTCGCCGCCGGCCTGGGCGCGCGCGTAGCCATCGCCGAGGCCGGCCGCTTCGGCGGCACCTGCGTCAACGTAGGCTGCATCCCCAAGAAGCTGTTCTCGTATGCCGCGCACGTGCGCGAGGAGCTGAAGGACGCCGCCGATTTCGGCTGGAACATCGCCGAGCCGGGCTTCGACTGGCAGCGCCTCCTCGCCAACAAGGACCGCGAGATCGACCGGCTGAACGGCGTCTACGAGCGCGTTCTGGTCAACGCCGGGGTTTCGATTTTTCATGAAAAAGCCCTTGTCAGGGGAAAAAACGAGGTCCTGGTCGGCAACAGGACCGTCACGGCGAAACACATCCTCGTCGCCACCGGTTCCTGGCCGCAGCTGCCGGACATCCGGGGACGCGAACTCGCGATCACGTCGAACGAAGCTTTCCACCTCGAGCGCCTGCCCGCGCGCGCGCTGGTGGTGGGCGGCGGCTACATCGCGGTGGAATTCGCCTCCATCTTCAACGGCCTCGGCGTCGCCACCACCCTCGCCTACCGAGGCGCCCGGCTCTTGCGCGGCTTCGATGGCGAGCTGGGCACGAGGCTCGGCGAAGAAATGGCACGGAAAGGGGTTACGGTCGCGCTGAATTGCAATCCCGTCCGCCTCACAAAAGACGGAACTGCCATTCAGGTTGAACTCAACAACAACACCCGGCAATCGTTCGACGTCGTCATGTTCGCCACTGGCCGCAAACCGAATACCGCGGGCCTCGGGCTCGAGGCCGCGGGCGTCAAGCTGGCCGCGGACGGCGCGGTCGTCGTGGACAACTATTCGAAGAGTTCGGTCGACTCGATCCACGCCATCGGCGACGTCACCAACCGCCTCAACCTCACGCCGGTCGCCACCGCCGAGGGCATGGCGCTGGCGAAGACCCTGTTCGGCGGCACGCCCACGCCGGTCGACCACGAGAACGTGCCCACCGCCGTCTTCGCGCACCCCAACCTCGCCACCGTCGGCTTGTCGGAAGAAAAGGCGCGCGAGCGCCACGGCAAGGTCGACATCTACAAGACCGCCTTCCGCTCGCTCAAGCACAGCATGGGCGGAAGCGAAGAAAAGATCTTCATGAAGCTGGTGGTCGACGCCGCCAGCCAGAAAGTGGTAGGCGCGCACATGCTCGGCCCCGACGCCGGCGAAATCATCCAGGGCATCGCCATCGCGGTGAAGCTCGGCGCCACCAAGGCGCAGTTCGACGCCACCATCGGCATCCATCCGACGGCGGCGGAAGAGTTCGTCACGATGCGGGAGAAATCGGCCTAGCGATCACGCTATGCCGGCATATCGGAAGATCTACCTGTAGTTCGTTGCATCTACCGGTAGATCGCCCTAGCATGGTCCGGATGCAGGATAAACATTAAGTTCGGCCGCGCAGATCTGCGCGAAGAGAGGCTCGATGAACCGAGTTGGACGTAGGAGGGTTCTGGTTGCCTGGAGCGCGCTATTCGGTGCGCTGGTGGTTGTGCCATTCACTGCCGGGGCGCAGCGAACGCAGAGAATCCACCGCATCGGATACGTGATTCCGCAATCCCGCGGTGCCAGAAGCGAGGCATTCGTCCATGCGCTTCAGGAGCTGGGCTACGTCGAGGGGCGCAACGTCCATATCGAGATGCGCTTCGCGCAAGGCCGTGCCGAACGCCTTCCCGGTCTCGTCGAGGAGGTCATTCGCACCGGGATCGATGTGCTCGTTGTGGGTGCGACGATCGGTGCGCGTGCGGCCAAGAACGCTACGAGCACGATCCCGATCGTGTTTGCAGGGTCGAGCGATCCGGTCGCAGCGGGCATCTTGACCAACCTTGCGCGCCCGGAGGGCAATCTCACGGGTACTTCCCTCGCACTGAGCGACGGCTTCGCCGGGAAGTACCTGGAGTTGCTCAATGCGGTGGCACCCCAAGTGAGGCATTTCGCCGCACTCTGGAGCTCGGGCAATCCGGCTGCCACAAGGTTCGTGAGAGATCTCCAGGCGGCCGCCCCGACGCTGGGCGTGAGGGTCGATGTGCATCATGCGTCTAATCCGGCCGAACTCGACGCAGCCCTCGCCACAATTAGCGGCAGCAGCGCGCAGGGTCTCGTTGTGACGCCCAGCCCGTTCGCGGTGTCCAGTCAGGACAAGCTCATCCAGTTCGCGGCCAGCAGGCGGCTTCCCGCGATGTACTTCGACGAAAGCTTCCCCGCCGCTGGAGGTCTGATGGCCTACGGGCCGAGTTTTGTGGACGCGCACCGGCGCGCGGCAACGTACGTCGACAGGATCCTGAGGGGCGCAAAACCGAGCGATCTTCCCGTCGAGCAGCCGACGATTTTCAATTTAATCGTGAACCTGAGAACTGCGACCGCGCTAGGCCTCACGATTCCACAAGCGGTCCTGCTTCGCGCCGACCGATTGATCGAATGAACACGCGCCGCCGAACAACGGCTTGCAGGGCGACGCGCCACAAGCGGCGCGCGCCTGAAGCCGGGCGTTAGCGCGCAGGAAGGCAGAGTGGTAGGCTATTCATATGAGTGACGCGGACGTTGCAGAACTCCTGAAGCTGCCTCCCGAGGAGCGGATGCGCATTGCGGAGATCATCTGGGCCAGTCTTGCTGCCGACCCAGAAGCAGTACCGCTGGGCGATGCCCATCGCGCACTTATCGACGAGGCTGTTGCTGAACACGAACAGAACCCCGACGACGTTGTCTCCCGAGAGCAGGTGCTCGCCGAAGCCCGGCGGCGCTAGTGCCTTTACCGCTCGTCTACCGACGCAGGGTCGGACGAGATCTTGCGGACGCTTCCACGTACTACGACGAGCAAATCGAGGGCCTCGGTGAAAGGTTTCTCCGTGTCGTCGACTCAACCTTCGATGCAATCGAACGTTATCCAGAAATGTTCGCGAAGGTCCATGGTGAGGTCCGTCGCGCCATCATTTCGCAGTTTCCCTACGCTGTTTTCTACCGCATTGAGCGGCAGCGAGTCGTCGTGTTCAGGGTACTGCATACCGCTCGTGACCCGAAGGCGTGGCCAAGGCCAAGAGGAACTGCGCGCTAACAACGCAGCGCAGGCCGACGCGCGCGCGACCTCTATGCTTTCTCAATCGCCGTCGCTCGCGCGCGCCGGTGGCTGGGGACGTTATACGGCGTCACACATCGAGTGGTAGTCCGAGCTGAAGAGAAAGGCGATCACGCTGCTGTTCACGCATTGAACGTCAAAGCGTTCGAGTCTGCGGCAGAGGCCAAGCTTGTCGACGCACTGCGCGA
>JADLES010000059.1 GCA_020845995.1 Burkholderiales bacterium
TCAACATCGCCGCGGTGGAGGGATCGGCCAATTCGCTTTCCATCCCTTCGCTCAAGCTCGATCTCGCCTCGAACCTCTCCGGCAACGGCATTAAGGGCACGGTGTCGACCCCTGTACTGGCAAATCTTGGCGCGCGCACCTGGGAGCTTCCCAAGCTCGCGGCGAATCTCACGTTTTCCGGTCCGGCGATTCCGCAGAAGACGGTCACGCTGCCGATCCAGGCCGCGCTGCGCGCCGACCTCGCCAGGCAGAGCGCGAGCGGCGAGGTGACGACCAAATTCGACGAAACGAATATCAACGCCAAGTTCGGCGCCACGCGCTTCGAGCCGCTCGCGGCGACCTTCGACGTCGGCATCGACAAGCTGGACCTGGACCGCTACTTCCCGCCCGAGCAGAAGAGCGCCGCGAAGACCGACGAGCGCATCGACCTGTCCGCGCTGCACGGCAAGACCGTGAGCGGCAGGTTTTCAGCCGGTGCGCTGACCGTCAAGCGCGTCAAGCTGCAGAACGTCAAGGCCGACATCAAGCTCGCCGGAGGCAAGCTGGAAGTCTCGCCTCACTCTGCGGGCCTGTATGGCGGAACGCTCGCCGGCGCGCTTACCGCGGACGCCAACGGCAACCGCATCGCCGTCAAGGAATCGGTCCAGAACGTGTCGGTGGGACCGCTGCTGCGGGACGCGGCGCAGAAGGACGTGCTCGAGGGGCGCGGCAACCTCGCGCTCGACGTGCAGGGCGCGGGCGCCACGGTCACGGCGCTGAAGAAGACGCTCGGCGGCACGGCGCGCGTGGACATCAGGGATGGCGCGATCAAGGGCGTCAATCTTGCCGAGAAAATGCGCAACGTGAAAGGAATGGTCGGCATGAAGCCGCAGAAGCCCGATCCCTCGCAAAAGACTGATTTCTCGGAAATGAGCGCAAGCTTCAAGATCGCCAACGGCGTGGCGCGCAACGACGACCTGAAGGGCGCCTCGCCGTTCTTTCGCCTGGGCGGTGCAGGCAACCTGGACGTCGGCAACAACCTGATCGACTATCTGGCGAAGGCCACGCTGGCCGCCACGGCAAAGGGCCAGGGCGGGCGCGACGCGAAGGACGTGGCGGGCGTGACGATTCCGATCAAGCTGACCGGGGCGCTCGACAACCCGAACTGGAATGTGGATTACTCCGGGCTGCTGGGCAGCGCCGGAGGCAGCATCGCCGAGACGGTCAAGAAGGGCGTGGGCGGCGCTGGCGCGGGCGTGGGCGGCGTCGGCAACGCGGTGCGCGGCCTCTTCAAGCGCTAGATTCGTCCTTCTTCCACCGCGTGGCAGGCGGCGGCGCCGGCGCCCAGGCGCGCGAGCGCCGGCCGCTCGCGCGCACAGCGTTCGCTGGCGTGAGGGCAGCGCGGGTGAAAGGCGCAGCCGCCGGGCGGCGCCAGCGGATTGGGAACCTCTCCGGCGACCGGAGTTCGCCGGCGACCGCTCATTTCCAGGTCGGGCACCGCGTCCAGCAGCATCCGCGTGTAGGGATGCCGCGGGCGGCGGAACAGGTCGCGCGCGTCCGCCAATTCGACCAGCCGGCCCAGATACATGACGCCGATCCGGTCGGCAACATGCGATACCACGGCAAGATTGTGCGAAATAAAAAGGTAGGTGAGGCCGAGCTGTGTCTGCAGGTCGCTCATCAGGTTGAGGATCTGGGCCTGCACCGAGACATCCAGCGCCGAGGTCGGCTCGTCGCAGACCAGGAACTCCGGCTGCCCTGACAGGGCGCGCGCGATCGAGATGCGCTGGCGCTGGCCGCCGGAGAACTCGTGCGGGAACTTGTCGCCGTCCTCCGGAGATAGTCCCACCTGCTTCAGAAGCTCGGCGACGCGCGCGGCGATCTGCGGTCGCCCGGAGAGAAGACCGAGCGCCCGGATGGGCTCCGCGACGATGTCGCGCACGCGCCAGCGCGGATTCAGGCTGGCGTACGGGTCCTGGAAGATCATCTGCATGCGGCGGCGCAGGGCCGCCGTGTGCGCGTGGGCGGCGTGACCGCTGATCACCTTGCCATCGAATTCGATGACGCCGCGCGACGGCGCGTACAGGCCGACGATCAGGCGCGCCAGCGTCGACTTGCCGCAGCCCGATTCGCCCACCAGCGCGAGCGTTTCGCCGCGGCGCACCTCGAACGATACGCCGTCCACGGCATGCAGCAGCTGCCGCGGCGCGCCCTCGATGACGCGGTTCAGCCAGGGACGCGAGACATCGAAATCCCGGCCGACGTCCGCCACGCGGAGCAGCGCGGCGCTATTCATACAACCAGCAGGCGGCGAGGTTGGGACCTATCGGGCGCGCCTCCGGCCGCTCCCGGGTGCAGCGCGCGAAGCATTTCGCGCAGCGGGGATGAAAGGCGCAACCGGCGGGCATCGCGTTCAGCCGCGGCATCGAGCCTTCGATCTGCACGAGGCGCGCCCGGCGCTTGCCGGCGCCCGCGCCGATTTTCGGTATCGCGCCCATCAGCCCCACGGTATACGGATGGCGCGCATTGCCGACGATCTCCCGGACCGGACCGATTTCCGCGATCCGGCCGGCATAGAGGACGGCGACACGGTCGGCGGTCTCGGCGATTACCCCCATGTCGTGGGTGATCAGCATGATCGCGGTGCCGCGCTCGCGCGCGAGTTTTTTCAGCAGCTGGATGATCTGCGCCTGGATCGAGACGTCGAGCGCGGTGGTCGGCTCGTCGGCGATGACCAGCCGCGGCTCGGCGCAGAGGGCGAGCGCGATCACCACGCGCTGGCGCATCCCGCCAGAGAACTGGTGCGGATAGTGATCGATCCGGGCCTCCGGCGCGGGGATGCCCACCTCGCGAAGCAGCGCGATCGCGCGGGCGCGCGCGTCGGCAATGCCCACGGGCAGGTGCGTGCGGATGGTTTCCACCAGCTGCGCGCCCACGGTATAGAGCGGGTTGAGCGACGTGAGCGGATCCTGGAAGATGGCGCCGATGCGCCGCCCGCGGATCCGGCGCATCCGCTCTTCCCGCAGGAGGTCGATGCGCTCGCCCTCGAACAGGATCTCCCCGCCGGCGATGCGCCCGGGCGGCTCGAGCAGGCCGATGATGGCGGTTCCGGTCAGCGACTTGCCGGCGCCGGACTCGCCGACCACGCCAAGCACTTCGCCCGGCGCGATCGCGAACGAGATCCCGTCCACCGCGACCAGCGTGCCGCGCCGCGAGGGGAACTCGACGCGAAGATTCCGGACCTCGAGGACGGGAGAGGGGTTCTGATGGGGGGCCGGGGCCCCCTTTTCCGGCACGGCGCTCACCGGAGCTTCGGGTTGAGCGCGTCGCGCAGCCAGTCGCCGAGCAGATTGACCGAGAGCACGAGGATCACCAGGGCGATGCCCGGGAAAACGGTGATCCACCACTCGCCCGAGAGGAGGAACTCGTTGCCGATCCGGATCAGGGTGCCGAGCGAGGGCCGCGTCGGCGGCACGCCCACGCCGAGAAAGGAAAGCGTGGCCTCGGTGATGATCGCGGTCGCGATGTGGATGGTGGCGATCACCAGGACCGGCCCCATGACGTTGGGCAGCACATGGCGCAGCATGATCGCGAGCGGGCGCCGGCCGATGACGCGCGCCGCCTGGACGTACTCCTTGTTCTTCTCCACCAGCGTGGAGCCGCGCACCGTGCGCGCGTACTGCACCCAGCCCGATACTCCGATCGAGAAGATCAGCACCGGAACGGCGATCTCGTCGTGCGAGCTCGCGGGCAGCGCGACGCGGGCGACGCCGTCGACGAGCAGCGCGATCAGGATCGCCGGGAAAGACAGCTGGATGTCGGCGATGCGCATGATCGCCGCATCGAGGCGGCCGCCGAAGTAGCCCGAGAGCAGCCCGAGCGTCACGCCCAGGAAAAGCGCGAACAGCACCGCGGCGATCCCCACGCCGAGGGAGATCCGCGCGCCGTACAGGATCGTGGAGAGCAGGTCGCGGCCCTGGTCGTCGGTGCCGAGCAGGTAGCCCGGTCTGCCCTGTGCGGACCAGGCCGGGGGGGCGAACGCCGCGTTCAGGTCCAGCGAGGCCGCGTCGAACGGATTGTACGGAGCGATCCAGGGCGCGAGCAGCGCGCCGCCCACGCACGCGAGGGTAAGGAGCGCCGCGGCGACGGTGACCGGCGACCTGCGGAAGCTGTACGCCAGGTCGTGGTTCCAGATCGCCTGGAGGTTCACTTCAGCGGCAGCGAATCCTCGACCAGCGCGGCGAGGTAGCCCGCGCCCAGCGGGATGATGTCGTCGTTGAAATCGTAGCCGGGGTTGTGCAGGAAGCAGTTATCCGGCCCGCCGCCCTGTCCGAGAAAGACGTAGGCGCCCGGCCGCGCCTGCAGCATGAAGGAAAAGTCCTCGCCGCCCATGGTGGGTTCGGCGTCGGTGATGACGTTCGCCTTGCCGAAAACCCGTTCGCCGACCCGCGCCGCGAACCGCGCCTCGCGCACGGTATTGACCGTCGCCGGGTAGCCGCGGCGGTATTCGCAGTCGGCGCCGCCGCCGAGCGCCTTGGCCACTCCGGCAACGATGCTCCCGATGCGGGCTTCGGCCATGTCGCGCGTCTCCGGACGGAACGTGCGCACCGTGCCGATCAGCTTCACGAAATCCGGGATCACGTTGAAGACATTGGTCTGGCTGGTTTCCATCGAGCACACCGACACCACGATCGCGTCCAGGGGATTGGCGCTGCGGCTGGCGATGGTTTGCAGCGCGGAGACGACCTGCGCGGTGATCACGACCGGATCGACAGTGAGGTGCGGCATCGCGGCATGGCCGCCCTTGCCGCGCACGGTGATCGCGATCTCGTCGGTGGCCGCCATCACCGGGCCCGGCCGAACCGCAATCTTGCCGGGGGGCAGGCCCGGCCAGTTGTGCACGGCGTAGACCTCGCCGGCCGGGAAGCGCTCGAACAAACCTTCGTCCACCATCGCCTTGCCGCCCCCGCCGCCTTCCTCGGCGGGTTGGAAGATCAGGTACGCCGTGCCGTCGAAATTCCGCGTCTCCGCGAGGTACCGGGCCGCGCCCAGCAGCATGGTGGTGTGGCCGTCGTGGCCGCAGGCGTGCATGCGGCCGGCGTGCCGGGATTTGTGCGGAAATTCGTTCCGCTCGTGCATCGGCAGGCAATCCATGTCGGCGCGCAGGCCGACCGCGCGGCCGCTCGCCGTGCGCCGGCCCTCGATGACGCCGACCACGCCCGTCTTCGCGAGGCCGCGATGCGCCCCGATTCCCCAGGAGGCAAGGCGCTCGGCCACCAGCTGGGAGGTGCGACTCTCCTGGAAGGCAAGCTCAGGGTGCGCGTGGATGTCGCGCCGGATCGCGCGCAGTTCCGCGTGATAGGCGCGGATGCTCTCCACGGGGGAGTCGAGCTGTTTCGAGGGTGCGTTCATGGGCGTGTTCGGCCGGGGATGGGGGCAAGCCTGGTCTCAGCCCGCGGCGATCGAACGGTCGATCCGCAGGCGCGGGTCGACCGCATAGTAAAGCAGGTCGACCATCAGGTTGATGACGACGAAAAAGAGCGCGATCAGGCACAGATAGGCGGCCATGACCGGCACATCGGCGAAGCCGACCGCCTGGATGAACAGCAAGCCCATCCCGGGCCACTGGAAAACCGTCTCGGTGATGATGGCGAACGCGATGATCGCGCCCAGTTGAAGCCCGGTGATCGTGATCACGGGCACCAGCGTGTTCCTGAGCGCGTGGCCGAAGTGCACCGCGCGATCCGTCAGCCCGCGCGCGCGGGCGAACTTGATGTAGTCGGTGCGCAGCACCTCGAGCATCTCGGAGCGCACCAGCCGCTGGATCAGCGTCATCTGGAACAGGCCGAGCGTGATCGCCGGCAGGATCAGCGATTTCAGTCCCGATGCCGTGAGCAGGCCGGTGCTCCACCAGCCGAGCGCCACCGTGTCGCCGCGGCCGAAGGAGGGGAGCCAGCCCAGCAGCACCGCGAACACCAGGATCAGGAGGATGCCGATCAGGAACGTGGGCAGGGAAACGCCCACCAGCGAAACGGCGAGCATCATCTGGGCGAGCCAGGAATTGCGCCGCAGCGCCGTGTATACGCCCATCGAGACTCCGCCCACCAGCGCGAGCAGGGCGGCGACCAGGGACAGCTCCAGCGTGGCCGGCAGGCGCTCCGCGATCAGCTTCGAGACGGGCTGCGCCTGGCGCAGGCTGAGGCCGAAATTTCCCTGCAGGGCGCGGCCGACGAACTGCGCGTACTGGACGTAGAACGGCTGGTCCAGCCCGAGCAGCCGGGTGATGCGCGCGCGGTCCTCCGGGGTCGCATCCTGGCCGAGCATGAACAGCACCGGATCGCCGACGAAGCGGAACAGGGAGAACGCGATCAGCCCGACCGCGAGCATCACCAGCACGGCCTGGGCGATGCGGCGAAGAACGAAGGCGAGCATGGGGACGCTACCTTGCCATAGAATCGCGGCGTGGTGGATTTCGCGCAGAAGCTGATCCGCTGGCAGCGTCGCCACGGACGGCGGAATCTGCCCTGGCAGGGCACGCGCGATCCGTACCGCATCTGGCTCGCCGAGGTCATGCTGCAGCAGACGAGGGTGGCCGCGGCGATTCCCTATTACCTGCGGTTCCTCGCGCGCTTTCCGGATGTCGGCGCGCTCGCCGCGGCTGCGGAGGAGGAGGTGCTGGGCCTGTGGAGCGGGCTGGGCTACTACGCCCGGGGCCGCAACCTGCTGCGCGCCGCGCGCGAGATTGAGCGCCGCGGGGCGTTCCCCGACACGCCGGAGAGCATCGAGGAGCTCCCCGGGATCGGCCCATCGACCGCGGCGGCCATCGCGGTGTTCGCGTTCGGGCGCAGGGCCGCGATTCTGGACGGCAATGTGA
>JADLES010000060.1 GCA_020845995.1 Burkholderiales bacterium
CTGCAAGCTTCCCGGGGGAGCGTTCTACGCCTGGCCGAACGTCACCGAGGCCTGCCGCATGGTCGGCGCCAAGGACTCCGAGGAGTTGCGCAAGCGCCTGCTGCACGAAGCCGGCGTGGCGGTGCTCGCCGACATCCACTTCGGCGCGCGCGTGCCGGGCGAGGGCCAGCACCTGCGCTTTTCCTATGCCGCCTCGCGCCAGGCGATCGAGCAGGGCGTGGCGCGCATGGCCGAGTTCATCCGCAAGAACACGCGCAAGGTCGCCTGAGATGATCTGGCGGCCCAGCGTCACGGTCGCGGCGGTGATCGAGCGAGACGGCAGCTTCCTGTTTGTCGAGGAGCTGCAGGAGGGCCGGCGCGTGCTCAACCAGCCCGCCGGGCACCTTGACCCCGGCGAGACCATCCTCGCCGCCTGCGCGCGGGAGGTCCTGGAGGAGACCGCGCACCGCTTCGAGCCGACCGGCCTCATCGGCATCTACCGCTGGCACTACAAGCCCGCCGACGTCACCTTCCTGCGCTTCTGCTTCACGGGGCGGATCCTGGGTACAGTGGAGCGCTCCCTCGACAAGGAGATCCTCGCGCTGCACTGGCTCACGCCGGCCGAGCTGAAGGCGAAGTCGTCCATGCACCGCTCGCCCCTCGTGCAGCAGTGCGTCGACGACTACCTGCGCGGGCGCAATTTCGCCATCGAAGTACTGTCGAACGTCCATGCCTGAGCGGATCGTGGTCGGCATGTCGGGCGGGGTGGACTCGTCGGTGGTCGCGCTGCTGCTCAAGCGCGAGGGCTACGAGGTGGTGGGCCTGTTCATGAAGAACTGGGAGGACGACGACAGCGACGAATACTGCTCGACGCGCCAGGATCTCATCGACGCGGCGGCGGCCGCCGACGCCATCGGCATCGAGCTCGAGGCCGTCAATTTCGCCGCCGAGTACAGGGAGCGCGTGTTCGCCGGCTTCCTGCGCGAGTACCAGGCAGGCCGCACGCCGAACCCGGACGTGCTGTGCAACGCCGAGATCAAGTTCAAGGCCTTCCTCGACCACGCCTTGCGCCTGGGGGCGGCGAAGATCGCGACCGGGCACTATGCGAGGGTTGTTCGACGAAACGAACTTTTTGAGCTTCACAAGGGAAAGGATGCGTCGAAAGATCAGAGCTATTTCCTGCATCGCCTGAACCAGGCGCAGCTCTCGCGCGTGCTGTTCCCGCTGGGAGAGCTGAACAAATCGGATGTCCGCCGCATCGCCGCCGAGGCGGGCCTGCCGAACCACGCGAAGAAGGACTCCACGGGCATCTGCTTCATCGGCGAGCGGCCATTCCGCGAATTCCTGAACCGCTACCTGCCGCATGAGCCGGGGCCGATCCTGACGCCCCGGGGCGCGCGCGTGGGCACGCACATCGGCCTCGCCTACTACACCATCGGCCAGCGAAAGGGCATCGGCATCGGCGGCACGAAGGACAACAGCGGCGATGCCTGGTATGTCGCGCGCAAGGATACGGGATCGAATTCCCTGATCGTGGTGCAGGGACGCGACAATCCCCTGCTCATGAGCCGATCGCTGCGCGCACAGGACGCCAGCTGGGTCGGCGGCGGCGCACCCGCGGCGGGCAGCGCGCATTCGGCCAAGACGCGCTACCGGCAGGAGGATGCCGATTGCGTGCTGGCCAGCGCGGAAGACGGCGGCATCGCGGTGGAATTCTCGCGCCCGCAATGGGCGGTGACGCCCGGGCAGTCGGTGGTGCTCTACGACGGCCCGGTCTGCCTCGGCGGGGCCGTGATCAGCTAGAAAATCGGACTCTGCCCCCGATTTTCACGAGCGCTCGCAGCGCCTCCTGTTACCTCGGCGCGGTGTCGGCGAATGCCGGGCGCTCCATCAGCTTGTCGTGGATGCGCGCGAGGTTGGCATACTCGGCGCGCCAGTCGACGCCGCCCGGCCGGCGGAATTCCACCCAGCCCAGGCAGGAGCCGACCGCGATGTCGGCGAGCGAGTACCGGTCGCCGTGGCACCAGGCGCGCTCGCCCAGCTCGGCCGCGATCATCGCCAGGCCGCGCTTGAGCTTGCCCGACTGCTTCTCGACCCAGGCTTTGCTCTGCTCCTTCTTCGGCCGCAGCGACTCGTAGCGCACGAGCAGGCCGGCATCCAGCGCGCCATCGGCAAGGGCCTCCCAGCGCCGCACCGCGACGCGCTCGCGGTTCTCCTCCGGGATGAGGCGCGCGATCGGCGAGACGTTGTCGAGGAATTCGACGATCACGCGCGAATCGAAGAGCGCGGTGCCGTCGTCCAGGATCAGCGTGGGCACCTTGCCGAGCGGGTTGCTGGCGTTGACCGGGTTGGCGGACGGCGCGACGTCCACGGTCTCGAAGTCGCAGTCGATCTTCTTTTCCGCGAGGACGACGCGGACCTTGCGCGTGTAGGGGCTGGTGACGGAGCCGAGCAGTTTCATCACGGGCGCGGATTATATAATAGGCGCCATGGCATCCCCGCTGACCGCGCTGTCGCCGCTCGACGGCCGGTACGCAGGCGCCGCCGATCCCCTCCGGCCGTATTTCAGCGAGCACGCACTGATCCGCCATCGCGTGCGGGTCGAGCTTGCCTGGCTGCAGGCGCTCGCCGCCGAGCCGGGAATCCCGGAGCTGCGGGCTTTTTCCAGGAAATTGTCCGCTGACTTGAGGAAACTCGTTGCCTCGTTCTCGGAGAGGGATTCGCAAAAGATCAAGGAAATCGAGGCGCGGACCAACCACGACGTCAAGGCGATCGAGTACTGGCTGAAGGAGCAGCTCGCCGGCAACCGCGAGGCGCAGGGCGCGCTCGAGTTCATCCATTTCGCGGCCACCTCCGAGGACATCAACAATCTCGCGTACGGCCTGATGCTGGAGGGCTCGCGCCGCCAGGCGATGCTGCCGCGGCTGGACGAGCTCGCCGCCGCGCTGCGGGGGCTTGCGCGCAGGCACGCCTCGCTGCCGATGCTCGCGCGCACGCACGGCCAGCCGGCCTCGCCGACCACGCTGGGCAAGGAGCTCGCCAACGTCGTGCAGCGCCTGCGGCGCGCGCGCGCGCGCATCGAGGCGGTGCCGCTGCTCGGCAAGATGAACGGCGCGACCGGCAACTACCACGCGCACGCCGTCGCCTACCCGAAGTTCGACTGGGAGCCGTTCTGCGCGCGCTTCGTCGAAGGCCTGGGGCTGCAGTTCAATCCGTACACCACGCAGATCGAGCCGCACGACTGCGTCGCCGAGCTGTTCGACGCCTACGCGGCTGCGAACACCATCGTCCTCGACCTCGACCGCGACCTCTGGGGCTACATCTCGCTCGGCTACTTCCGGCAGAAGGCGAAGCGGGGCGAGGTCGGCTCATCGACCATGCCGCACAAGGTGAACCCGATCGACTTCGAGAATTCCGAGGGCAACCTCGGCGTCGCCAACGCGCTGCTGCGCCACCTCGCCGACAAGCTGCCGGTGTCGCGCTGGCAGCGCGACCTGTCGGATTCCACGGCGCTGCGCAACGCCGGGAGCGCGCTCGGGCACACGCTGCTCGGCTACGTCGCCTGCCTGCGCGGCCTGGGCAGGCTGGCAGCAGATCCGCGGCGCATGGCCGAGGACCTGGAGGCCAACTGGGAGGTGCTCACCGAGGCGGCGCAGCAGGTGCTGCGCCGCCACGGCGTGCCCGGCGCCTACGAGAAGCTGAAGGCACTTTCGCGCGGCCGGCGGCTGGACCGCGACCGGCTTGCCGCGTTCATCCGCGCGCTGCCGATCCCGGCGGCCGAGCGCCAGCGCCTGCTCGCGCTCACGCCCGCGTCCTACACCGGTCTCGCCGCCCGGCTCGCCAAGCGCATCTAGGGCGGCGCGCGATGTACGCCGGGACGATCTTCCTGTCCTCGTTCCTGCTGTTCCTCGTGCAGCCGCTGATCGCGCGGCAGATCCTGCCCTGGTTCGGCGGCACCGCGGCGGTATGGACCACCTGCATGCTGTTCTTCCAGACGCTGCTGCTGGCCGGCTACGCCTACGCCCACGCGGCCGAGGCGAAGCTCGGTCCGCGCCGGCAGGCGCTCGTGCACACGGCGCTGCTCGCGCTGGCGCTGGCGACCCTGCCGATCGCCCCGGCCGAGCGCTGGAAGCCGCTCGGCACGGAGGAGCCGATCTCCCACATCCTGCTCGTGCTCGGCGCCACCGTCGGGCTGCCCTATCTGCTGCTCGCCTCGACCAGCCCGCTCCTGCAGGCATGGTTCGCGCGCGCGCGCCCCGGATTGGACCCCTACCGCCTCTTCGCGGTGTCCAACCTCGCCTCGCTGCTCGCGCTGCTCGGCTACCCGCTGGCGGTCGAGCCGTTCCTCGGCAACCGCGAGCAGGTGTTCTGGTGGTCCCTCCTGTTTGCCGTTTTTGCCGTTTTATGCGTGGCGCTGGCATGGTCTGTTTCTTCAGCCTCTTCGCTGAAGACAAATTCCTTGGAAGAAGAAATCGCCCCCCCACCCAATCGCTCCGACTACCTGCTGTGGCTCGCGCTCTCGGCGACGGGATCGGTGCTGCTGCTCGCGGTGACCAACCACGTGACGCAGAACGTGGCGGCGATCCCGATGCTGTGGCTCGCGCCGCTCACCCTCTACCTGCTCACCTTCATCCTCGCGTTCGAGGGCGGGCGGCTGGGCCGGCTCCTGTACCGGGTGGAGGTCTACTGGAGCGTGCTCCTCGTCTGGCTCGGCGGCATGGCCTGGCTGCTCGCCGACGACCGCTTCCAGTTCGACCTCGGCCTGCAGCTCGCCATGTTCCTCTCGGGCCTGTTCGTGGGCTGCCTGTTCTGCCATGGCGAGCTCTACCGGTCGCGGCCGGCGGCGCGCCACCTTACGGCGTTCTACCTGACCATCTCGGCCGGCGGCGCCTTGGGAGGGCTGCTGGTGGCGGTGGCGGCGCCGCTCGTCTTCAACCTGCACTACGAACTGGGCCTCGCACTGGTCGCGCTGGCGGCGCTGGCGGCGGTGCGCTTCGCGCCCGTGCATCCGGTGGCGCGCTGGGCCAGCCTCGCGGCGCTGCTCGCGGTCGCGGCCTGCGCGGCCTACGATGGCGCGCGCCTGCACAGGAACGTGCTCGAGTCGCAGCGCAATTTCTACGGCGCGATCCGGGTGAAGGAGTACGGCGAGCCGGGCGGCGCCTACCACCTGCGCCGGCTGGTGCACGGCATGATCATGCACGGCGAGCAGTACATGGAAGGCGATCGCCGGCGCGAGGCCACCACGTACTACACACCCACCTCCGGCATCGGCCTGGCGATCGCCGCGGCCCGCAAGCGCGGGCCGATCAAGGTCGGAGTGATCGGCCTGGGCACCGGCACGCTCGCCGCCTACGGGCGCCGGGGCGACGAGTTCCGCTTCTACGAGATCAACCCGCAAGTCGAGGAGGTGGCGCGGCGACTGTTCGCCTACCTCTCTGACACCGAGGCGAAGGTCGAGGTTGTCCTGGGCGATGCGCGCCTGAACCTGGAGCGCGAGCCGCCGCAGGGCTTCGACGTGCTGGCGGTCGACGCCTTCTCCAGCGACTCCATTCCCGTGCACCTGATCACGATGGAGGCGCTCGGCCTGTACCTGCGCCACATGAAGCCGGACGGGGTGATCGCCTTCCACGTCTCGAACCG
The DNA here is from genome assembly GCA_020845995.1 of Burkholderiales bacterium. GTDB lineage: Bacteria > Pseudomonadota > Gammaproteobacteria > Burkholderiales > SG8-39 > RBG-16-66-20. Next base: position 5,620 of record JADLES010000060.1, read on the forward strand.
CTTCCTCGAGCTGCCGCCGGTGGTCGGTCGCCTCGTCCGCGAGCACCGCCTGCAGGCGGTGCTGGTGTCGGACGACGGCAAGGACGGCGACGAGGACCACACCAGGACCGACTGGGTGCTGATCGCGAGGAACGCGGCGGCGCTGGCCGCGAAAGAGATCGCGGCAGCCGATGCCAAGCCGCCGGAGGAGCGCCCCGCCTGGCGCACCTGGACCGACGACTACTCGAACCTCGTGCAAATCCTCAAATAGGGACAGACCCCATTTTTCTCATTGGCGAGATGAGAAAAATGGGGTCTGTCCCCATTTAAACGACGGCGCCCTCGTTCTCGTCCCGGCCGCGCGGTCTCTTGGCCGGCCGCACGAACTGCGAGCGGTCCACGCCCAGCCACATCACCAGCGGGCTCGCCACCAGCACCGAGGAGTAGATGCCGAAGCAGATGCCGATGGTGAGCGCGAGCGCGAAGTAGTGCAGCGCCGGGCCGCCGAAGATCAGCATGGTGGTGACCATGGCCTGGGTGCTGCCGTGGGTGATGATGGTGCGCGAGATGACGCCAGTGATGGCGCTGTCGATGACCTCGGGCACGCTCGCCTTGCGCATCTTGCGGAAGTTCTCGCGCACGCGGTCGAAGACCACCACCGACTCGTTCACCGAGTAGCCGAGCACCGCCAGCACCGCCGCCAGCACCGGCAGCGAGAATTCCCACTGGAATAGGGCGAAGCAGCCGAGGATGATCACCACGTCGTGCAGGTTGGCGATGATCGCCGCGAGGCCGAAGCGCCATTCGAAGCGGATCCACAGATAGACGACGATGCCCGCCGCGGTGACCAGCAGGGCAAGCGCGCCGTACTCGTACAGTTCCTTGCCGACCTGCGGCCCGACGAACTCCACCCGGCGCACTTCGGCGCTCGCGTCCTGCGCCTTCAGCAGCTCGGCCACCTTCTGCGACAGCGCGGAGCTCGACTGCTCCTTCTCGATCGGCAGGCGGATCAGCACCGCGCGCGAGGAGCCGAAGTTCTGCACCTCGCCCTTGAAGCCGGCCTTGTCCAGCGCCGCGCGGATCGCCTCGACGTTGGCGGGCTCCTTGTAGGCGACCTCGACCAGCGTGCCGCCGGTGAACTCGACCGAGAGGTGCAGGCCCTTATGGGCGAGGAAGAACACCGCGGCGAGGAAGGTGACGAGCGAGATCACGTTGAAGACCAGCGCATGCCGCATGAACGGGATGACGCGGCGGATCTTGAAGAATTCCATGGCGGCCTGGTTTCCTTGCCCTCAGTTCATTTCCAGGCGGTGTTGCCGATCGCCAGCCGGGCGACCCTGCGGCGATGCCCGTACACGAGGTTGACGATCGCGCGCGACACCACCACCGACGAGACGATCGAGGTGAGAATGCCCAGGCAGTGCACCACCGCGAAGCCGCGCACCGGGCCCGAGCCGAAGATGAGCAGCGCGAGGCCGGCGATGAGCGTGGTGACGTTGGAGTCGAGGATCGTTCCCCAGGCGCGCTCGTAGCCCGCCGCGATCGCCGCCTGCGGCGTCTGGCCGCCGCGCACCTCCTCGCGGATCCTCTCGTTGATGAGCACGTTGGCGTCGATCGCCATGCCGAGCGTGAGCGCGATCGCCGCGATACCGGGCATCGTGAGCGTGGCCTGCAGCAGCGAGAGCAGCGCCACCAGGAACAGCAGGTTGACCCCCAGCGCGACCGACGAGATCACGCCGAAAAGGGCGTAGTAGACGCTCATGAACAGCACGATCGCGATGAAACCCCACTTGGTCGCGTTGAAGCCCTTCTCGATGTTGTCCTTGCCGAGCGACGGCCCGACGGTGCGCTCCTCGATGATTTCCATCGGCGCGGCGAGCGACCCAGCGCGGATCAGCAGCGCGAGGTCGTTGGTTTCCGCGGGCGTGAAGCTGCCGGTGATCTGGAAGCGGCTGCCGAACTCGCCCTGGATGGTGGCCACCGAGATCGCCTCGCCCTTGCCCCGCTCGAGGAGGATGATCGCCATCAGCTTGCGCAGGTTCTCGCGCGTGGTCTGGCGCATGACGCGGCCGCCGGCGTCGTTCAGCTCGACCGCCACCGCCGGGCGCTGGTCCTGGTCGAAGGTCGCCGAGGCTCCGGTGAACTGGTCGCCGGTCACCAGCACCTGCTTTTTCACCGGCACGTTGCTGATGCTGCCGTCGCGCTTCCTCTCCGGGAACACGTCGACGTTGAAGCTGCTGCCCGAGCGCATCGCCTCCTCGTCGACCATGCGCACTTCCAGGGTCGCGGTGCGCCCGAGGATCTCCTTCGCCTTGGCGGTGTCCTGCACGCCCGGCAGCTGCACCACGATCCGGTCGGCGCCCTGCTGCTGGATCACGGGTTCGGCGACGCCCAGCTGGTTGACGCGGCGACCGAGCGTGGTGATGTTCTGCTTGATGGCCATCTCCTGCTCGCTCTTGAGCGCGGCGGGCTTGAGCGTGGCCACCAGCAGCTGATCCTTGCCGTCGTCGCGGCGCGCGAGATCGAGGGACGGAATCTGCGCCGAGATCGCCAGCTCCGCCTTGTCGCGGAGCGCGGCATCGCGGAAGCGGATGCGCAGCGTCTGCCCCTCGCGCGCGATGCCGGCGTGGCGCAGATCCTTCTCGCGCAGCAGCGAGCGCACCTCGCCCGAGAAGGCCTCCAGGCGCTTCTGCAGCGCCGCCTGCATGTCCACCTGCAGCAGGAAGTGCACGCCGCCACGCAGGTCGAGGCCGAGGTACATCGGCAGCGCGTGCAGCGCGGTGAGCCAGCCGGGCGAGGAGGAGAGCAGGTTGAGCGCGACCACGTACGACGGGTTGTCGTGCTCCGGGTTGAGGGCCTTCTCGATCAGGTCGAGCGCCTTCAGCTGCGCGTCGGTATCGGCGAAGCGCACGCGCAGGCCGTTGGCATCGAGCAGCAGCCCGGTCGGCTGCACGCCCGCGCCCTTGAGCGTGCGCTCGATGCGCGCGAGCAGCGCCTCGTCGGCCTTGACCGTGCTCTTCGCGCTGGAGACCTGGACCGCGGGCGACTCGCCGAAGAAGTTCGGCAGCGTGTAGAGGAAGGCGGCGGCGATCGCGCAGGCGACCAGCACGTACCGCCAGGTCGGGTAGCGGTTCACTTACTGGATGCTTTTGAGCGTGCCCTTGGGCAGCAGCGTCTGCACCGCGCCCTTCTGCACGCTGACCTCGGTGTTCGCCGCGATCTCCACGGAAACGTAGGCATCCGACACCCTGGTGATGCGCCCGAGCACGCCGCCGGCGGTGATCACCTCGTCGCCCTTCTGCAGCGCGTCCACCATCGCCTTGTGGTCCTTGGCGCGCTTCATCTGCGGCCGGATCATGAGGAAGTACAGCAGCACGAACATCAGGATGATGGGCAGGAAGCTCATCAGCCCGGCGTCGCCGCCGCCCGCAGGTGCGGCCTGCGCGAAAGCAGGGGAGATCAGCACGGAAAACCTCGTCTGGAATGCCGGAAAAGCGTGAAATTATAGCAGCTTGCGTCGCCTACGCCGGTTGCCCGCGCCCTTCCCGCAGCCGCGCGACGGTGTCCGCCAGCCGGCCCGCCGCGATCGCCTCGCGCAGCTCCTCCATTAGCCCGAGGTAGTAGTGCAGGTTGTGGAGGGTGTTGAGGCGCGCGCCGAGAATTTCGTTCGCTTTCTGCAGGTGGTGCAGGTAGGCGCGCGAAAAATTGCGGCAGGCGTAGCAGGCGCAGGCCTCGTCCAGCGGCCGCGGATCGTCGCGCCATCTTGCGTTGCGGATCTTCACGTCCCCGGAGCGCGTGTAGAGCCAGCCGTTCCTCGCGTTGCGCGTCGGCAGCACGCAGTCGAACATGTCGACGCCTGCCTGCACCGCCTCGACGAGGTCCTCGGGCGTGCCCATGCCCATCAGATACCTGGGCTTGTCTGCCGGCATTGCCATCAAAACATGGCTCATGACCCGGGAACGATCTGCGGCCGGTTCCCCGACCGCAAGACCGCCGATCGCATAGCCGTCGAAACGAATGTCTTGCAGCGCTCTTAGTGAAAGATCTCTCAATCCCTCGAAAACGCTTCCTTGCACGATCCCGAACAGCGCGTTCGGATTGCCCTCGTGGGCGCGCTTCGAGCGCTCGGCCCAGCGCATGCTGAGCTCCATCGACTTGCTCGCCTGCTTCTCGGTGGCGGGGTAGGGCGTGCACTCGTCGAAGGCCATGACGACGTCGGCATTCAGCGACTTCTGGATCTGCATCGACGTCTCCGGCGTGAGCAGCAGCCTGTCGCCGTTGATGGGCGATGCGAAGCGCACGCCCTCCTCAGTCACTTTTCTGAACGACGAAAGACTGAAAACCTGAAAGCCTCCGGAATCCGTGAGGATCGGGCGCCGCCAGCCCATGAAGCCGTGCAGGCCGCCATGCTTCTCGATGACGTCCGTGCCGGGCCGCAGCCAGAGGTGGAAGGTGTTGCCGAGCACGATCTGCGCGCCGAGGCGCTCGAGCTCCTCGGGCGACATCGCCTTCACCGTGCCGTAGGTGCCGACGGGCATGAAGACCGGGGTCTCGACGACCCCGTGCGCGAGCTCGAGGCGTCCCCGCCGCGCGGCGCCGTCGCGGTGCGTAACGGAGAACTTCATGTGCTTCGCTCGATCAGCATCGCATCGCCGTAGGAGAAGAACCGGTAGCGCTCGGCGATCGCGTGCGCGTAGGCCTTGCGGATGTTGTCCAGCCCCGCGAAGGCGGCGACCAGCATCAGCAGGCTGGAGCGGGGCAGGTGGAAATTGGTGAGCAGCCGCTCCACCACGCGGAAGCGGAAGCCGGGATGCACGAAGAGGTTCGTCTCGCCCGAGGTCTTCCCCGTCCGCTTCCAGGTCTCCAGCGCGCGCAGGGTGGTGGTGCCGACGGCGAGCACCCGTCCTCCCTCGATCTCCCGAAGCGCGTCGGGCGGAATCTCGTAGCGCTCGCTGTGCATGCGGTGCTCCTCGATGTTCTCGGTGCGCACCGGCTGGAACGTGCCCGCGCCGACGTGCAGGGTAATTCTTGATATCACCGTTCCTTTGTTTCCTATTTTTTGAAGAATTTCCCGATCGAAGTGCAGCCCGGCCGTCGGCGCCGCGACGGCGCCGGGTTTGTCGGCGTAGACCGTCTGGTAGCGTTGGGCGTCCTCGGCGTCGGGCGCATGGCGGATGTAGGGTGGCAGCGGCACCTCGCCGCAGCGCTCGAGCACCGCGGCGACCGGTTCGGCGAAACGCACGCGCACTAGATCAGCTTCGCGCCCGAGCACCTCGACAGCGACCCCGTCGCCCACGGCAAGGCGGTGGCCCGCCTTCAACGGATGGCCCGAGTGCGCGAGCGCGAGCGCCTCGCGCTCGGCGATGATGCGCTCGACGAACAGCTCGAGCCGCCCGCCGGTCAGCTTGGCGCCGTGCAGCCGCGCCTTCAGCACGCGCGTGTCGTTCAGAACCACCACGTCGCGCTCGTCAAGCAGCCCGGGCAGGTCGGCGAAGGCGAGATCGCGCAGCGCGCCCGTGGTTCCATCCAGGTGCAGCAGGCGGCTCGCCGAGCGCTCGGGGGCGGGGCGCTGCGCGATCAATTCCGGTGGCAGCTGGAAATCGAACTCTGCAAGCTTCATGGCGGCGCATTATAGAATTCGCGCCATTGCCGGAATGGCGGAATCGGTAGACGCAGCGGACTCAAAATCCGCCGCCCTCAAAAGCGTGTGGGTTCGAGTCCCACTTCCGGCACCAGGCGGTCATTCTTTGTCAGGAGCGTGCGCCCTGCGTCTGGACAGCCCCCGCCGTGGGGCGTAGTCTTTCGCGCTGCTTTCCCGGTGGAGAATCGATGGCAAGGGCGCGGATTGATGTGCTGTCGGCAGTAAGCAACACGATGAGCGTGCTGGGTGCCGTTCGCCGCGCGGGCGGGGACGGCCGGCCGGGATGATCGCCAGGCTGCGCGGTTTCACCACCGCCGTGCGCGCGCTCCGCGGCGCGAAGGCGGTCGAGACGGTTCCCGCCGCGGCTGGCGCGAGGCAATCGCGGGCCGCGCAGGGAGAGGCGGCGCCGGTGATCAACCCCGCCACGCTCGCCGATCTCGAGGGATTGGGCTCTTCGCCCGCGTTCATCGACAAGCTGATCGGAGTGTTCGTCGCCGACAACGTGACGCTGATGGCGAAGATGGAATCGGCGCTGGGCGCGCGCAACGTCGCGGAGTTCCGCAGCCACCTGCATGCGATCAAGGGCTCGGCCACGAGCATGGGCGCCGAGCGGCTGACCGGCTACTGCCGGGACCTGGGGCGGCGCTCGGACGCCGAGATCAGGCTGCAGATCCCCTCGATCCTGAAGAGAATGCGCGACGAACTTGCGGGAATCCGCGAGTCGCTAGAGCGCTACCTGCAGGAACGCAGGAATTCGACCGGTCAGGCCTAGGCCGGGCTCGGAATGCGTCTCTCTCAAGCCCCTTGCGGGACAATTTCTTCATGCAAACAAGGAGGTTGCTTTTTCGACCCGTCCGCCGGCGCGGCACCGGCGGGTCGGAAAGAACGGACCGGGTTCTAGCCGAACCCCCCCGCCATCGGGTAAAGTTTTCGGGTCGCGCATCGCGGGAAGTTCGGAGGATTTTTCATGTACGCCATCATCTACAAGGCCGATGGTTTCCCGGTCTGCCAGCAGGTCGCGGGCGTCAGCCCGGACCCGGTGGTCACCTGGAGCACCGAGGCAGCGGCGAAGGCCTTCATCGTGAAGAAGGGCGGCGACGCCGATTTCCAGCCCGTGCAGCTCACCGACGAGGCCATGGACAGGATCGCGCAGGCGATGGGCTGCGCGGTCGAGCAGATGATGTTCGAGCCTTACCCGAGCTAGCCGGCGCGCCGGCGGCGGGGACCGCCGGAGTCAGAATTCGAGATTGTCGATGAGACGCGTGGCGCCCAGGCGCGCGGCGGCGAGCACGACGCGCGCGCTGTCGCCCGCTGCGGGGGGCGCGAGGTCGCTTTGCCGGCGGATTTCGACGTAGTCGGGTTGCCAGCCGGCGCGCGAGAGTTCGGCGCTCGCCTCGGCGGGCGCAAGGCCCCCGGCCACGCGCCGCAGCAGGCGCGCGAGGCGGGGCGCTTCGGCGCGTTCCGCGCCCGACAGGAAGCCGTTGCGCGAGCTGAGCGCGAGCCCGTCGGCTTCGCGCACCGTCTCGCCTGCCACCAGCTCGATAGGCAGGTTGAACTGCCGGATCAGGCCGCGCACCACGTGCAGCTGTTGATAATCCTTCTTGCCGAACACGGCGATGCGCGGCTGCACGCAGTTGAACAGCTTGAGCACCACCGTGGCTACGCCATGAAAGAAGCGCGGCCGGAAGCGCCCCTCGAGCTCGCCGGCGATGGGCGGGGGCTCGACGATGTACTGCTGCGGCTCGGGATACAGCACGCGCTCATCGGGCGCGAACACCAGGTCGACTCCCTCGGCGGCGAGCCTGGCGCAGTCGGCCTCGAAAGTGCGCGGGTAGCGGTCGAAGTCCTCGTGCGGCGCGAACTGCAGGCGGTTCACGAAGATGCTCGCGATGACGTGGCGCGCGCGCTCGCGCGCGAGGCGCACGAGCGCGATGTGCCCGGCGTGCAGGTTGCCCATCGTTGGCACGAAGGCGGGCCCGGGGAGTTCGCCCGCGGCGCGGCGCAGCTCGGCGATGTCGCGGGCGACGCGCAGCGGCTCAGCCCAGGCTGAAGAACTCGCGCCGGCTCTTCATGGCGCGCATGCGCGCGAGCAGCAACTCGAGATCCGCGTCGCGCGCGACGAAGTTGAGGTTCTCGGAGTTCACGATCAGCACCGGCGCGGCGGCGTAGTTGTGAAAGAGGCGCGCGTATCCCTCCGCGAGCAGCGCGAGATATTCCTCGCCGATGCCGCGCTCGTAGCCGGCCGCGCGGCGGCGCACGCGCTCCAGCAGGGTGGCCGGCTGCGCCTGCAGGTAGACCACCAGGTCGGGCGCGGGCGCGCGCGGGCGTACCGCGTCGTAGATCTTCTGGTACAGCGCCAGCTCGTCGGCCGACAGCGTGATGCGCGCGAACAGAGGGTCCTTGTCGAGCAGGAAATCCGACACCGCCGGGCGGCCGAACATGTCCGGCTGCGCCAGCACTTCCAGCTGGCGCGAGCGCTGGAAGAGGAAGAACAGCTGCGTGGGCAGGGCGTAGCGCGCCATGTCCTGGTAAAAGCGCGCGAGGAAGGGATTCTCCCCCGGCTGCTCGAGCAGCAGCTCGGCGCCCAGGCGCTCGGCGAGCCGGTGCGCGAGGCTGGTCTTGCCGGCGCCGATCGGCCCCTCGACCGCGATGTGGCGGAACCTATCCACGCGGCATCCTTTCGACCCTCTGCGGGCCACAAGCCGATAGCAAGGCGGCGGCTTTGCCTTTTTCCGGAATCGAGATTTCAGCATCAAGTTCAAGCAAAGGCTGCAACACGAAGGCGCGCTCGTGCATGCGCGGGTGAGGCAGGGTGAGGCCAGCGCCGTCCAGCCGGCGGTCTCCATGGAGCAGCAGGTCGAGGTCGAGCGTGCGCGGCGCGTTGGCGAAGGGCCGCTCGCGGCCGTGCCGGTCCTCGATCGCCTGTAGCTCGCCGAGCAGCGCCTCGGGCGACAGACTTGTGTCGATCCGTGCGACGGCATTCAGGAAGTCGGGCTGGGGAGGACCGCCCAGCGGGGCGCTCCGGTAAAGATGCGAAACCAGGAAACTTCCCGGAGCCGACAGCTTCCGCAGTTCCTCGATCGCGGCCTCGATTTGCCGGTGCGGCTCGCCGATGTTCGCGCCGAGCCCTACATAGGCGAAGGTCATGCCGGCGTGGGCGCGCCTTCGGGGGCTTTGCCGCCAGGGCGCCGGCGCCGCCGCTTGCGGCGCGCTCCGCCCGCCTCGGGCAGGAGCATCGCGCGGCGCGTCTCCTCATTCGCCCCCTGGAACGCGCGCCACCAGCTCTCCAACTCCGCGGGAACCTCGCCGCTCGCGGCGCGCAGCGCGAGGAAGTCGTAGCCCATGCGAAAGCGCGGCGCCTCCAGCAGCCGCCAGGGGCGCGGGCCGGAGCGGTCCCCGAAGCGCGGCTGCATCGCCCAGACTTCGCGCATGGTCGCGGTCAGTCGCCGCGTGATTGCCAGCTTGCCGCTCTGCACCTCGAGCACTTCGTCCATCGCCGCCTCCAGCGCCGGCATGCGGCGCTCACCGCGCTTTTCGCGCGCCTTCCATGCGGCCAGCACCTCGTGCCAGAGCAGCGCGGCGAACAGGAACGCGGGCGACACCGGGCGGTCGGCCTGGACCCGCTCGTCGGTCTGCGCGAGCGCGAGCGTCACGAAGCGCTCGCCGAGCGGCTGCTCGAGGATCACGTCCAGCAGCGGCAGCATACCCTTGTGCAGGCCCTCGTGGCGCAACTGGCGCAGGCAGGCGCTGGCATGGCCCGAGAGCAGGAGCTTCAGCATTTCCTCGAAGAGGCGCGGCGGCGGCACGTGCTCGAGCAGCGGCGCGAGCCGCTTGATCGGCGCGCGCGTCGCGCCATCGATGGTCAGTCCCAGCTTGGCGGCGAGCCTGACCGCGCGCAACATGCGCACAGGGTCCTCGCGATAGCGCGTCTCCGGGTCGCCGATCATGCGCAGCCTGCGCTTTTTCAGGTCTTCCAGCCCCTCGTGATAGTCGACGACCTCGCCCGAGCGGCAGTCGTAGTAGAGCGCGTTGATGGTGAAGTCGCGCCGGCGCGCATCCTCCTCCATGGAGCCGAAGACGTTGTCGCGCAGCACGCGGCCGTGCTCGTCCTTCTCGGCAGGCTGGCTGTCGGCGGCGCGGAAGGTCGAGACTTCGATCGTCTCCGGTCCCAGCATCACGTGCACCAGGCGGAAGCGCCGGCCGATCACCAGCGCGCGGCGAAAGAGCGGCTTCACCTGCTCGGGCCGTGCGTCGGTGGCGACGTCGAAATCCTTCGGTTTGATGCCGAGCAGGATGTCGCGCACCGCGCCGCCCACCACGTAGGCGGCGTGGCCGCGCCCGCCGAGCACGTCGCAGACCTTGAGCGCGCTGCCGCTGATCGATCCGCGGGCGAGATGATGGCGCGCCGGCGGCACGCGCCGCGGGCCCGGAGACTCCAGACCCAGCACGCGGCGGATGAAGCGCTTGATCATCTAGAAAATGGGGTCGGAGTCATTTTTCAGGAAAGGATATTCGCATGCCTGATCCCGCGGCGAGAAAAATGACTCTGACCCCATTTTCTTTTTTCTTCTACCGCAGGGAAATCACCGGCCAGCCACGCCGCCGGGCCTCGGCTGCGAGCATCGGGTCCGGGTCGACCGCCACCGGGCGCGACACGAGCTCCAGCAGCGGCAAGTCGTTGTGCGAGTCGCTGTAGAAGCTGCTCGCCGGAAAATCGGCCAGCGCGCGGCCCTGCGCGGCGAGCCAGTCGCGCACGCGCGCGATCTTGCCCTCGCGAAAGCAGGGCGTGCCCGCGACGCGGCCGGTGAAGCGCCCGTCCGCGCGCTCGGGCTCGGTCGCGACCAGGTGCGGAACGCCGAGTTCGCGCGCGATCGGCCCGGTGACGAAGCTGTTGGTGGCGGTGACCACCGCGCACAGGTCGCCGGACGCCAGGTGCCCGCGCACCAGCTCGCGCGCGGCCGGCGTCATCGCCGGCCGGATGCGCGCCTGCATGAAGCCGGCGTGCCAGCGCGCCAGATCCTCGGGCGCGTGGGCGGCGAGCGGCCGCAGCGCGAAGCCGAGGAACTCGTGGATGTCCAGGGTCCCGGTCTGGTACTGCTCGTAGTAGGCCGCGTTCTGCGCCTCGTACTCCGCGCGCTCGAGCACGCCCTGGTCGACCAGGTACTGGCCCCATTCGTAGTCGCTGTCGCAGGCAAGCAGTGTATTGTCGAGATCAAACAGCGTGAGGTTCATTTTTTGAAGGCATCCCGGACCAGCGGCAGGGTAATGGGGCGTTTCGTCTCCAGGGAATACTGGTCCAGCCGGTCGAGAACCGCGGTGAGCGAGCGCAGGTCGCGGCGCATGTGCGTCAGAAGGTAGGCGATCAGGTCGTCGGCCAGCCGAAGACCGCGCCGCGCGGATTCCGCGCGCAGGAAGGCCGCGCGCTCCCCGTCGCCGAGCGGCTTGACCTGGTAGACGAGCCCCCAGGCGAGGCGCGACCTGAGGTCCTCGCGCAGGGGCAGCCGCGCGGGCGGTGCGTTGCCCGCGGCGAGCACGGCCGCGCCCGCCTGCCTCGCCTCGTTGATGTCCTGGAACAGGCGGATTTGCGCCGTTTCGTCCAGCGTCTCGACATCGTCAACGGCCTTGTCTGCCCCGCAAGCGGCGAGCAGGTGACTCTTGCCGCAGCCCTCCTCGCCCCAGAGGTACAGCACGCCTTCGGAAAAACGGCCGGACTGCAGGCGCCGCAGATGCGCGAGCAGTTCCGCGTTGGCGCCGGGAACGAAGTTGTCGAGCGTCGGCCGCGGCGGCGGCGAGATGCTCAACGCAAGTTGCTTCATCCGGCGAGCGGCTTCATCGTAAAATTGCTGAAAAGACATCATTTTAGCGTCATGCCGGACCCTCTCTCGTACCGCGACGCCGGCGTCGACATCGACGCCGGGGACGCCTTCGTCGAGGCGATCAAACCATTTGCGAAGCGCACGCTGCGCGCGGAGGTGCTCGCGGGTCTTGGCGGCTTCGGCGCGCTGTGCGCGATCCCGGCGAAGTACCGCGAGCCGATCCTGGTGTCGAGCACGGACGGCGTGGGGACCAAGCTCAAGCTCGCGTTCTCGCTCGCGCGCCACGACGGCGTCGGCATCGACCTGGTCGCGATGAGCGTCAACGACGTGCTGGTGCAGGGCGCCGAACCGCTCTTTTTTCTCGACTACTTCGCCTGCGGCAAGCTCGACCCGGCGGTCGCGGTGCGCGTGGTGCGCGGCATCGCCGAGGGTTGCGAGCAGGCCGGCTGCGCGCTGATCGGCGGCGAGACCGCGGAAATGCCCGGCATGTACCCGCCGGGAGAATACGACCTCGCCGGGTTCTGCGTAGGCGTGGTGGAGAAGGGCCGCATCATCGACGGCCGCTCGATCCACCCCGGCGATGTGCTGCTCGGGCTCGCCTCCAGCGGCGCGCATTCCAACGGCTATTCGCTCATCCGGCGGATCCTCGGCGACACGCACATCAACTCGGAGATGGCCGATGCGCTGATGGAGCCGACGCGCATCTATGTGAAACCCATGCTCAAGCTGATGGCGGCGCTGCCGGTGAAGGGGATGGCGCACATCACCGGCGGCGGCCTGGTCGGCAACGTGCCGCGCATGCTGCCGCACGGCACGCGCGCGGCGATCCGCTCGAAGTCCTGGCCGCAGCCCGAACTCTTCAGCTGGCTGCAGCGCGAGGGCAACGTCGCCGAGGACGAGATGCACCGCGTCTTCAACTGCGGCATTGGCATGGTGGTGGCGGTCGCCAAGGGCGACGCCGCGCAAGCCGCCGACCTGCTGCGCGCCGAGGGCGAGCTCGTGTACGAGATCGGCGAGATCGAATACAGCCCTTCCGGCGAGCCAGTCGCGACCGTGGCGGCATAGGCGAACTTCAGGAATTTCCTCGTCCTCGGTGGGCCAGGTAGATGCCCGCCAGCACCACTGCGCCGCCGGCGCATTGCAGCGCTGAGAGCGGCTCGGCGAGCAGGAGCCAGGCGAAACCCGCGGCGATCACCGGCTGCAGCAGCAGCCCGACCGCGGAGAAAGTCGCCGGCAAATGCGCGAGAGCGAACGTGATCAGGCCCTGCCCCGCCGAGTGTGAGATCCAGGCCAGGCCGAGGAGCGTCAGCCAGCCGGATTCCGAGCGCGGCAGGAGCGGTTCGCCTGAAAAAAGAGCCACCGGCAGCAGGATCGCGGCGGTGATGGTGGTGGTCACGGCCATCAGCTGCAGCGTGGCCGCGCCGCGGTCGCGCAGGTCCTTCACGGTCATCAGGTACCAGGCGTAGAACAGCGCGGTCACCACGCCGAGCGCGTCGCCGAGCAGCGCGGTGGGCGAGAACCCGAGGCTCGCGCGCACCAGCAGGCCCACGCCGAGCAGCGCGGCGGCGAGGCCCGCCACGAACAGCCCGCTCGGGCGCTGCTTCCAGAGCGCCCAGGCCGCGAGCGTCACGAAGATCGACGCGAGGTTGGCGAGCAGCGTGGAGTTTGCCACCGAGGTGTACTGGATCGACCAGTGCCAGAAGGCCAGGTCGCCGGCGAACGCGATGCCGGCGGCGAGCATCGGCAGCGACGGCAAGCGTGAATTTTCTTTTCGGGTTGTTTTCAAGGAAAAAAACAAAAACCAGAGGAGCGGAATCGCGAGGCACACGCGCCAGAACGCGCTCACGGTGGGGTCGACGTCGGCCACGCGCACCCAGATCGGCGACAAGGCGATGCACGCCGCGCCGCAGAACAGCGCAACCAGAGGCAATCCGCGCATGGGTGGATGGTAAG
>JADLES010000061.1 GCA_020845995.1 Burkholderiales bacterium
CAGAGCGCGCACAGGCGATCCTGCGGCGCGTCGGGGAAGAGCGCGTGCAGCGCCGCCTGGTAGCCCGAGGCGAAGGCCCAGCCGACGCGGTCGGCGACGAAGCCGCCGACGATCGCCTGCTCGATGGTGCCGGGGTGCTCGGCGGCGATGCGCCGGTGCCGCGGCCACCACGCGGCCACGCTCTCGCAGGGCGGGGCGACCGCCTGCGCGGGGCCGAGCTGCGGCAACATTCAGGCGAGCGCGGTGGGGCGCTGCGCGCTGGCGCGCAGCCGCTGTCGGCCGGTGAAGGCGAGGTAATGCCGGCCGCTCGCGCGGCCGATCATGGTGAGGCCGACCCGCCGCGCGATCTCGTGGCCCATCTTGGTGAGGCCGGAGCGCGAAACGAGGAACGGGATGCGCATCTGCGCGCACTTGATGACCATCTCGGAGGTGAGCCGGCCGGTGGTGTAGAAGAGCTTGTCCGCGCCGTCGATGGCGTCCAGCCACATGAAGCCGGCGATCGCGTCCACGGCGTTGTGGCGGCCGACGTCCTCCACGAACATCAGGATCTCGCCCGCGAGCGTCGCCAGCGCGCAGCCGTGCACGGCGCCGGACTGCTTGTAGATGGTCTCGTGCCGGCGCACTTTCTCGACGAGCGTGAAGAGGCCCTCTTCGGCCAGGACCACGTCCTCGCGCAGCCGGATGCCGTCGATCTCTTCCATCAGGTCGCCGAACACGGTGCCCTGGCCGCAGCCGGTGGTGACGGTTTTTTTCCGCGTTTTCTTCTTGATGGCGGCTTTCTTGCGCGTTGTCACCGCGACCGAATCGGTTTCCCAGTCCACCTGCACGGCTTCGACGTCGGTGATGCCCGCGACCAGGCGCTGGTTGCGCAGGAAGCCGAGCGCGAGCGCCTCGGGCGCGTGCCCGAGCGTCATCAGTGTGACCAGTTCCCGCTTGTCGAGGTAAAGGGTGAGCGGGTGCTCGCCGGCGATCGCGGTCGGCACCATCTCGCCGCGCTCGTTGTAGGCCTCGACCTGGAAGGTCGCGGGGCGCGCGGCGTTGGTCAGCAGGGGGCGACGGTGTTCCGGCACCGCCTCAGCCTCCAATATAGGACATCTCGACTTTGCGCCGCGTCGCCGTCTCCGCGGTGCGGATCTCCGAGTAGCGGTCCTCGCGCCGACGCCACACCGCGGCGATCGCGTCGCCGATCTCCTCGTCGTCGGCGCCGCCGCGCAGCAGCGATTTCAGGTCGTGGCCGCGCTGCGCGAAGAGACAGGTGTAGAGCGAACCCTCGGTCGACAGGCGCATGCGGTTGCAGTCGCGGCAGAACGCCTGCGTGACCGAGGAGATGACGCCGATCTCGCCTGCGCCGTCCCGGTAGCGCCAGCGCTCGGCGACCTCGCCCGCGTAGTTCGCCTCGGCCGGCTCGAGCGCGAAGACCTCGCCGATCCGTCGCAGCACCTCGGCGGAAGGAACCACCTCGTCCATGCGCCAGCCGTTGGTGCTGCCCACGTCCATGAATTCGATGAAGCGCAGGATGTGATCGCCGGGCCTCCCATGCGTCCGCCAGTGGCGCGCGGCCGCGACGACCTGATGGTCGTTGACGCCGCGCTTGACGACCATGTTGACCTTGATCGGCGCGAAGCCGGCGTCGCGCGCCGCGGCGATGCCCTCCAACACCCTGGCGACGGAAAAATCGGCGTCGTTCATCGCGCGAAAGGTGGCCTCGTCGAGCGAATCCAGGCTCACCGTCAGCCGGTCCAGGCCCGCGTCCTTCAGCGCCGCGGCGTGCCGGACCAGCGTCGAGCCGTTGGTGGTCAGCGTGAGCTCGGCGCCCAGCGGCGCCAGCATCCTGACCAGGACCGGCAGGTCCTTGCGCAGCAGCGGCTCGCCGCCGGTGAGGCGGATCTTCCTCACCCCCAGGCCGACGAAGATGCCCGCGAGGCGCGCGATCTCCTCGAAGCGCAGCAGCGCGCCGTGCGCGAGGAACGGGTAGTCCGCCCCGAACACCTCGCGCGGCATGCAGTAGGTGCAGCGGAAATTGCAGCGGTCGGTGACGGAAACGCGCAGGTCGCGCAGCGTCCGGCCGAGCGTGTCGGCCAACGGCCCCCGGGCCGTTGCAGGCGATCGCCCGCCCCCCCCGGAAGGCGCGGCGGGCGGGGCGATTCGGATCGGAATGACCTTGTTCGGCACGATGATTTTCCCTGCAAATTCATGATAGCAGAGCGTATAGTGCGCCGGATGGAAAAACTCGCGCGCGCGCTCGCCGTGGTGATGGAACGGCGCAAGGCGCGCAGCCGCTGGGCGCAGGTCGTCTGGCAGCCGACCGCGGTGCTGGAGTCCGGCGAGCCGCCGGGCGCCGCGCGCGCGCTGGTCACGCGCGACGACTACCAGCAGTGGCTGTATCCGGGTCTTCCGCTCGAGATCCATCGCGACGAGATCGAGGGCTATTACATGAACGTTTCCTCGGGCTCGCCGCGCGTCTTCGTCCTCTGGCGGATGGAGGACGAGGCGGCCGGCGAGGCCGGCGCGCGCGGCTTGCCGCTTTACCTGAGCGCGAGCTACGACGAGGCCGGCCGCTGGATGGACGGCGGGCATTCGGTGGACAGCGTCGCGATGCCTGCGGGAGTGTTCGCATGGGTGGGCGAGTACGTCGAGCGGAACTACGTTCCCGCGCCGAAGCAGCGCAGGAAGCCGCGCTCGTTCGTCCATCCGAAA
Source organism: Burkholderiales bacterium (assembly GCA_020845995.1). Lineage (GTDB taxonomy): Bacteria > Pseudomonadota > Gammaproteobacteria > Burkholderiales > SG8-39 > RBG-16-66-20. The sequence continues at coordinate 2,698 of JADLES010000061.1, forward strand.
GACCGCGTCGAGCGATGAGCGCGGAGGAGAGCCGGGAGGCGTTCCTCGATCGCTGGTCGCGGCTGAAGCAGGAACGCGCGGCCGGGCAGGCCGCCGAGGACGCCGCGCCGGCGAAAGAGGGGAACGCATCGGCGCCGCTCAAGCCGTCCGCGCCTCCCGCGCTGCCGCCGGTGGAGAGCCTGCGGCCGGATTCCGATTTCAAGCCGTTCATGGATCCGCGCGTCAGCCTGGAGACGCGGCGCTCGGCGCTGAAGAAGCTCTTCGCCGACGCGCACTTCCAGTCGCACGATCCCTTCGAGCCGTTCTCGATCGATCTCACGGGCGAGGATCCGATTCCCGCCGAGATGCTGAAGACGCTGGATCACGCGCGCCGCGTGCTGTTCGACGAGAAGCGGGAGGCGGAGGAGCGGGCCGCGCGGGCGCGGGAACCCGCCTCGGAGAAGCCGCGGCCGGAAGCCGGGGATGCCTCTGGACGGCAAGACGCTTAAGCTCTGCTCCTGCAACGGCACGATCCCGTTCGACGCGAAGCGCCTCGCGCGCGCGCTCGGATCGAGGCAGCCGCTGACGGTGCACGCCGAGCTCTGCCGCAGGGAGGCGGCCGAATTCCAGTCCGCGCTCGCCGACCCGGATCTGGTGGTCGCGTGCACGCAGGAGGCGGCGCTGTTCGGCGAGCTGGCCGCGGCGGCGCAATCGCAGGCGCGCCTCGCGTTCGTGAACATCCGCGAATCCGCGGGCTGGTCCGTCGAGGGCGGCGAGGCCACGCCCAAGATCGCCGCGCTGCTCGCCGCGGCGGGCCTGCCGGAGCCCGAGCCCGTGCCGCAGGTCGACTACGAGTCCGGCGGTCAGCTGCTCGTCATCGGTCCGGCCGCGGCGGCGCTCGACTGGGCGGCGCGGCTGGAAGAGCAGCTTGAAGTAAGCGTGCTGCTCACCGGGAAAGCGGACGGAGAATTGCCCGAGGAGCGGCGCTTCCCGGTCTGGTCGGGCAAGGTCACCGCTCTGCGCGGCTGGCTCGGCGCGTTCGAGGTGGAGTGGGTCCAGGAAAACCCGATCGACCTGGAGCGTTGCACGCGCTGCAACGCCTGCGTGCGCGCCTGCCCCGAGGGGGCGATCGACCTCGGCTACCAGATCGATCTGGAACGCTGCAAGGCGCACCGCGACTGCGTGCGTGCCTGCGGCGCGGTGGGGGCGATCGACTTCTCGCGCAAGGCGGAGGCGCGCCGCGAGCGCTTCGACCTGGTGCTCGATCTGTCGCGCGCGCCGCTCCTCCGCCTGCCCGACCTGCCGCAGGGCTACGCCGCGCCAGGCGCCGATCCGCTGGAGCAGGCGCTCGCGGCGCGCAAGCTGGCGGCGCTGGTGGGCGAATTCTCCAAGCCGCGCTTCACGAAGTACCGCGAACGCATCTGCGCGCACGGCCGCTCGGGCAAGACCGGCTGCACGCAGTGCCTGGATGTGTGCTCGACCGGCGCGATCGCCTCCGACGGCGATCATGTCAAGGTGGAAGCGCACCTGTGCGCGGGCTGCGGCGGCTGCGCGACGGTGTGCCCGTCGGGTGCGATGACGCACGTCTACCCGTCGGTGCCGGACCTCGGCGCCCGGCTCAAGGCGCTGCTCGCCGTCTATCGCGACGCGGGCGGCGGCGACGCCTGCCTGCTGGTCCACGACATGGGCAAGGGCCGCGAAGCCGTGCGCGCGCTCGGCCGGCGCGCCGGCTTCGGCGCGCGCGGGCGCGGCGCGAAGGGCGCGGGGCGCGGGCTGCCGGCGCGCGCGATCCCGTTCGAGTGCATTCACATCGCCTCGGTGGGCATCGACCTGCTGCTGGGCGCGATCTGCTATGGCGCGAGCCAGGTCCGCGTCCTCGCCACGGGGGCCGAGCCCGAGGGCTACGTGGCCGCGCTGCGAAAGCAGATGACCTACGCCGAGGCGGTGCTGCAGGGCCTTGGTTTCGCGGGCGCGCATTTCGGCGTCATCGACGCCGATCGTCTGGAACAGGCGCTGTGGGAGCTTGCGCCCGCGGGCGGCGTGGAATCGCCCGCCGCGTTCCATCTCTCCGCCGAGAAACGCGCGTCGCTCGACTTCGCCTTCGATTTCCTGGCGAAAGAGGGCAAGAGGGAAAAGGCCCCGATTCCCCTGCCCGCGGGCGCTCCGTTCGGCGCGATCACGGTGAACAGGGAAACCTGCACGCTGTGCAAGGCCTGCATCGGCGCCTGTCCCGAGGGCGCGCTGCTCGATGCGCCCGACGCACCCCGGCTGCGCTTCATCGAGCGCGCCTGCGTGCAGTGCGGGCTGTGCGTGAAAACCTGTCCGGAAAACGCGCTTGCGCTCGTGCCGAGGTTGTCGCTGGACGACCAGGCGAGGCAGCCGGTGACGCTGCACGAGGCCGAGCCGTTCCTGTGCGTCGCCTGCGGCAAGCCCTTTGCCACGAAGCGCATGATCGAGAACATGACGGGGAAGCTGGGCGCGCACGCGATGTTCGCGGGCGCCGGGACGCTGCGCCGCCTGCAGATGTGCGGCGACTGCCGCGTCGCCGACATGGCGGGCTCGAAGGACCAGCCCTCGATCTTCGATTACACGGACCGCCGGTGAGCGCGCCGGAGGCGCCGCAGAAGGCCAAGCCGCTCGCGCCCGAGGACGCGGCGCGGGCCGCCGCCTACGGGATGGTCGCGCGCCTGTTCTACGCGCCGCCGGACCAGGGCCTGCTCGCGCAGATCGTGCATGGCGGCGGCTTCGAGGGCGACGGGCCGCTCGCGCGCGCCTGGGCGGAGCTGGCGGCGGCGAGCCGCAGCGCGTTTCCGGTGAAGCTGGAGCAGGAGCACACCGATCTGTTCATCGGCACGGGAAAGGCGGAAGTCACGCCGTATCTCACGCACTACACGATCCGCTACGCGACGGACACGCCGCTGGTCGACGTGCGCCAGCAGTTCCGCGCCTGGGGCATCGCGCGACGCGAGCCGGCGAGCGAGCCCGAAGACCACATCGCCGCGCTCTGCGAAGCGATGCGATTTGCTATTGCGGTGCAGCAACGGACCGACGAAGAGCAGCGGCAGTTCTTCGATCGCTTCCTCTATCGCGGGGGAATTGCTTTTTGCGATGCGGTAAGCGCTTCGCCCAAAGCGGTTTTTTACCGGGTGGTGGCGCGCTTCGCACGCGCTTTCCTGGAGGTCGAGAACGAGGTGTTCCGGATGCTGTAGTTCACCTCAAACGAGAATGACTATCAATTGCCAAGCTCCAGTCAAGAATTATTTTCGGTTGAACCGTTTTCCGCTCTTGATCAATGGGTAAGAGAGGAATAACGTGCGTGAAATTTCACCCGCAGCCCCGATTCGACGCAGCGGGCGCGACGCAAAAGGAGGAGGCAGCATGAGCCAGAAAAAACCGGTGCTTTCGCGCAGGCATTTCCTGATGACCGCGGGCGCCGGCGGCGCGGCGGGGGCGGCGGCAATCGTCGCCAGGACGGCGGGAACGGGCGCGGCGCCCGCGGCGCGCGACAAGCGCGCGAGCGGCGGCTACCAGGTCAGCGCGCACATCGAAAACTACTACCGCACCACCAAGGTGTAGGAGACGCTCATGCTGCTCACTCGCAAGACGAAGGGAAGCGTGGGCTCGCGCTCGCGCCTCGCGCAGGGCCTCGCGGGCGTGCTCGCCAGGACCATCGATCGGCGCACGTTCCTCAAGCGCTCGGGCGTCACCGCCGGCGCCGCCGGCATCGCCAGCCAGCTGCCGTTCAGCATCATCGGCGAGGCGCGGGCGAAGGACGCCGCCCCGGGCAAGATCGAGGTCAAGCGCACGGTGTGCACGCATTGCTCGGTCGGCTGCGCGATCGACGCGCACGTGCAGGACGGCGTATGGATCCGGCAGGAGCCGGTGTTCGACTCGCCGATCAACCTCGGCGCGCACTGCGCGAAGGGCGCCGCGATCCGCGAGCACGGCATCGCGCACGACTCGCACCGGCTGAAAACCCCGATGAAGCTCGAGGGCGGGAAGTGGAAGCGCGTTTCCTGGGACACGGCCTACGAGGAGATCTCGAAGAAGATGCTCGAGATCCGCGAAAAGAGCGGGCCGGATTCGCTGTTCGTCGTCGGCTCCTCGAAGCACAACAACGAGCAGTCGCAGCTGCTGTGCAAGTGGGTGCGGCTGTGGGGCACGAACAACACCGACCACCAGGCGCGGATCTGCCACTCGACCACGGTGGCGGGCCTCGGCCAGACCTGGGGCTACGGCGCGATGACCAATTCGTACAACGACGAGCAGAACGCCAAGTCGCTCCTGTTTCTCGGCTCGAACGCCGCCGAGGCGCACCCGGTGTCGATGCTGCACACCCTGCACGCGAAGGAGAACGGCTGCAAGGTGATCGTGGCCGACCCGCGCTTCACGCGCACCGCCGCGAAGGCCGACAAGTACGTGCGCTTCCGCTCCGGCACCGACGTGCCGCTGCTGTTCGGCATCCTGCACGTGATCTTCAAGAACGGCTGGGAAGACAAGCAGTACATCCATGACCGCGTCTACGGCATGGACCAGGTGAAGAAGGACGTCATGGAGAAGTGGTCGCCGCAGCAGGTCTCCATGGTCACCGGCACGCCGCCCGAAGACATCGAGTACATCGCCAAGACGATGGCCGAGAACCGGCCGGGCTTCATCATCTGGGCGATGGGGCAGACGCAGCACACCAATGCCAACGCCATCGTGCGCGCGACCAACATCGTGCAGCTCGCGCTCGGCAACGTCGGGCGATCCGGCGGCGGCTGCAATGTCTACCGCGGCCACGACAACGTGCAGGGCGCGACCGACCTCGGGCCCAACCCCGACACGCTGCCGGGGTACTACGCGGTCGCCGCGCCCGGCTCCTGGGCGCACTGGGCCGCCGTCTGGAACGTGGACCTCGACTGGCTGAAGAAGCGCTACGCCTCGGAAGCGATGATGACCAAGCCGGGCATGACGGTGTCGCGCTGGATCGACGGCGTCACCGAGAAGCCCGAGAACATCGACCAGGATCCCAACCTGCGCATGATCATTTTCTGGGGCCACGCGCCGAACTCGCAGTCGCGCGGCTCGGAGATGGTCGAGGCGATGAAGAAGCTCGACCTGATGGTGGTGATCGACCCGTATCCGTCCGCCTCCGCCGCCATGTTCGCGATGGTGCGCAAGGAGGGCGCGTACCTGCTGCCGGTGGCGACGCAGCTTGAATGCGAAGGCTCGGTCACCGCGTCCAATCGCTCGATCCAGTGGCGCGAGAAAGTCATCGAGCCGATGTTCGAGTCGCGCACCGACCACGCCATCATGTACCAGCTCGCGCAGAAGCTGGGCTTCGGCGACCAGTTCATCGGCAAGAAGGACGGCCGGCAGAACCTGCGCGTCGTGAAATCCAAGAGCGGCGATGAGCCGGTCATCGAGGACGTCACGATCAACGAGATCAACAAGGGCACCTGGACCATCGGCTACACCGGCCAGTCGCCGGTGCGGATGCAGGCGCACATGCGCAACATGCACCTCTTTGACGTGAAGTCGCTGCGCTGCAAAGCCGGCAAGGACGCGAAGACGGGCTACGATCTCGCCGGCGATTACTTCGGCATGCCGTGGCCCTGCTACGGCACCGCGGCGATCAAGCACCCGGGCACGCCGAACCTGTACAACACGCACCTGCACCCGATGGACGGGGGGCACGCGTTTCGCGCGCTGTTCGGCGTCGAGAAGGACGGCGTCAACCTGCTCGCCGAGGACGGCGTGCACAACAAGGGCAGCGACATCACCACCGGCTACCCGCAGTTCGACCACGTGCTGCTGAAGAAGCTCGGCTGGTGGGACGAGCTGACCGAGGACGAGAAGAAGGCCGCCGAGGGCAAGACCTGGGCGAACGACCGCTCCGGCGGCATCCAGCGCGTGGCGATGAAGCACGGCTGCACGCCCTTCGGCAACGCCAAGGCGCGCGCGGTGGTCTGGAACTGGCCGGACGCCATCCCCCAGCACCGCGAGCCGATCTTCAGCCCGCGCCCGGACCTGGTCGCCAAGTACCCGACGCACGACGACGTGAAGACGCTCTGGCGCCTGCCGACGCTGTTCAAGTCGGCGCAGCAGAAGGCGGTGCAGGACGGGATGTACAAGAAGTTCCCGCTGGTCCTGACCAGCGGTCGGCTGGTGGAATACGAGGGCGGCGGCGACGAGACGCGCTCCAATCCGTGGCTCGCCGAGCTGATGCAGGATAACTTCGTGGAGATCAACCCGGTCACCGCGAGCCTGCGCCATATCAAGAACGGCGACTACGTGTGGGTGAGCACGCCGGGCAGGAACGGCGACGGCAGCCACCCGCGCCTGAAGGTCAAGGCGAAGGTGACCGAGGGCGTGGGGCCGGACACCTGCTTCATCCCGTTCCATTTCGCGGGCTGGTGGCAGGGCCAGGACATGCTTGCCTGGTACCCCGAAGGGGCCGCGCCGATCGTGCGCGGCGAGGCGGTGAACACGGCCACCACCTACGGCTACGACCGGGTCACCATGATGCAGGAAACCAAGACCACGCTGTGCGAAGTGGCGAAGGCCTAACGAGAGAAGAAAGAGGAGACCCTCATGGCCCGAATGAAATTCCTCTGCGACGCCGAGCGCTGCATCGAGTGCAACGGCTGCGTGACCGCCTGCAAGAACGAAAATGAGGTGCCCTGGGGCGTCAACCGCCGCCGCGTCGTCACCATCAACGACGGCATGGTCGGCGCCGAGAAGTCGATTTCGGTCGCCTGCATGCACTGCTCGGACGCGCCCTGCATGGCGGTATGCCCGGTGGACTGCTTTTACCGCACCGCGGACGGCGTGGTGCTGCACGACAAGGACCTGTGCATCGGCTGCGGCTACTGCTTCTACGCCTGCCCGTTCGGCGCGCCGCAGTTCCCGCAGGCGGGCGCGTTCGGCCTGCGCGGCAAGATGGACAAGTGCACGTTCTGCGCGGGCGGGCCGGAGGCCGACCGCTCGGAGGCCGAGTTCCGGAAGTACGGCCGCAACCGCCTGGCCGAGGGCAAGCTCCCGGCTTGCGCCGAGATGTGCTCGACCAAGGCGCTGCTGGGCGGCGACGGCGACGTGATCGCCGACATCTACCGCGAACGCGTCGCGCGCCGAGGCAGCAAGGGCGCCGAGGCCTGGGGCTGGGGCGCCGCCTACGGCCAGCCGCCCAAGGGCGCCGGCGCGCCCGCGCCCGTGCCGGCCGCGCCCGCCGGGGGCAAGTCGTGAACCGCGCCGGGTTGCTCGCCGCCGCGGCGCTCCTCGCCGTGGGCTGCATGGAGGTCGAGCAGACGGTGCCCACCGACAAGCAGGTGGGGCAGACCGTCCGGCGCGATACCGCGGCCTGGAGCAACGCGCCGCTGGCCGCCGGCCCGAGCTGGAAGCAGGGCGATCGCGCGAGCTGGGAGGAGCAGATCCGGAAGCGCCAGCTCGCGCAACACGAAGACCGCCGCATTTACCGGTGAGCGCCAGGAAGAGGAGCCCGAACCCATGCGCACGATTTCGCGGCTGACGGCAGGGACGGCGCTGGCGCTGGCGCTGGCGCTGCCCGCGGCAGCGCAGCAGGCGCCGGCCGAGCCGGCGGCACCGCAGCAAGCAGCGGCCAAGGCGCAGCAGGAGCGCGCGCGGGAGCAGCCGGGCAACAATGCGCCGGTCTGGCGCGAGGTGCGCTCGGGTCAGCCCAACTACACGAGCATTCCCGGGCGCGAGACCGGCGTGCTCATCCAGCCGCAGGCGCGGTTCCCCGGGCAGGAGGCGATGAGCACCGCCGGCGAGGCCTGGCGCAACTTCCGCAACGGGCCGGTCACGTTCTACGGCGGCTGGCTGCTGGTGCTGGTCGCGGCCGCGATCGCGGCGTTCTATTTCGCGCGCGGGCCGCTGATGCTGCACGACAAGCCCACGGGCCGGCTTATCCAGCGCTTCTCGGTGCTCGAGCGCTGGGCGCACTGGACGACGGCGATCGCGTTCGTGATCATGGTCGTGACCGGGCTGATCATCCTGTTCGGCAAGCACCTGCTGCTGCCGGTGCTCGGCTACACGCTGTTCTCCTGGCTGACCGCGCTGTCGAAGAATCTGCACAATTTCGTCGCGCCGCTGTTCATCGTCGGCCTCGTGGTGATGATCCTGGTCTACATCAAGGACAACCTCCCGGGCAAGGGCGATCTCGCCTGGTTCGGCGGCGCCTTGGCGATGTTCTGGTCCGGCAAGCACGTGCCCTCGGGACGCTTCAACGCCGGCGAGAAGGCGTACTTCTGGGTGGGGGTGGTGGCGCTGTGCATCGCGCTCAGCGTCACCGGCGTGATCATGCTCTTCCCCAACTTCGAGCAGCTGCGCACCACCATGCAGCAGATGAACGTGATCCACTCGCTGAGCGCGATCGTGATGATGGTGCTCGCAATGGGCCACATCTACGTCGGCACCATCGGCGTGGAGGGCGCCTACCGCAACATGCGCGACGGCGTCACCGACGAGACCTGGGCGAAGGAGCACCACCGCTACTGGTACGACGAGGTCAAGGCGGGCGGGGTCGACGCGACCGCGCCGCCGCCGGGCGCGCAGGCGCCGGTGCAGGCGCAGCACTGAACGAGGAGGGGCAGACACCATGAAGAAGCTCTGGATCGCCGCGACGCTTGCCGCCGGACTCGCGCTCGGCTCGCTCGCGAGCGTGCAGGCGAAGCTGCCGCCGCCGCCCGCCAAGTCCGACGCCGAGAAGGCGGCCGAGGCCGAGAAGGCCGCGGCAGCGAAGGCCAAGGACGCCGCTGATCTCGCCAAGGCGCAGGACCGGGCGGTCGCCAACTACAAGAAGAACAAGGGCATCGTCGACGCGAAATCCGCGCCCGCGACGACGTCCGGCAAGAAGAAGTAGCTAGGCGCCCTCGACCAGCAGCAGCCTGGTTTTCGCGGCTTTCAGCCGTATCGCCAGCGCGGGCGCGTATTCGGCCGAGTGGTACCACTTGCGCGCCTGGTCCATCGTCGGGAACTCCAGCACCACCAGGCGCCTGGGCGCCCAGCCGCCCTCCTTGGTTTCGACCGCGCCGCCACGCACGAGGAACCTGCCGCCGTGCCCGGCGATGGTCGCGGGCACCAGCTTGCGGTATTCGTCGTACTGCGCGGCGTCCTGCACATCGACTTCGGCGATCACGTACGCGGCCATCAGCGTTCCTCCGGGGGCTTGAGGTTGCGGAATGCCGCCAACAATAGCAGGTCGTAGGCGATTTTCAGGCCGCCGCAGAGCAGCAGCGGCCAGGCGTGCAGGCCGGCGGCGAACAGCGCGCCGGCGAGCGCCGGGCTCGCCGCCGAAGCGAGGCTGCGCGGCACCGCCGTGACGCTCGCGGCCGCCGGCCGCTCGGCCTCGGTGACCACCGCCATCACGTAGGAGGAGCGCGTCGGCACGTCCATCTGCGAGAGGAACGCGCGCACGAGCAGCAGCGCGAGCACCGGCTCGATCGCATCGCAGAAGGCGGCGGCGATGAGGCACAGGCTCGACGGGATGTGCGTGAACACCATGGTGTTGACCAGGCCGATGCGCGCGCCGATCCACGCGGCGACGGGGAAGGAGAAGGCGGCGAGCACGCCGCTCCAGAAAAAGAACTGGCTCGCGGCGGCGAGCGAAAGGTCGAAGCGCGTGAACAGCCAGAGCGCGAGCAGCGATTGCACCGTGAAGCCGCCGGCGAACGAGTCCAGGCTGAAGAGCAGGGCCATCCGGTAGACGATGCGGCGCGAGGGGCCGAGTGCATGGGCAGGTGCCTGGCTGGCTTCCGTTCTAGCTGGAATTTGCCGGTATGCAATTCCGCCTGCAATGCCGAGGATGGCGTACGCGGCAAACATCCAGCGGATTCCGGCCAGCTGGCCGATACCCAGGGCCTGCAGCCAGTCCGGCGTCGCGGCGGCGAGCGCGCCGCAGGCGCCGGCAAGCGCGCCGACCAGGCTGTAGCGCGCGAAGGCGCGCGTGCGCCCGGCGGGGGGCACGGCGGCCGACAGCACGGTGTGCTCGAGCGGCACGAACACGCTGGTGCTGCCGCCCGAGGGATTGATCGTGCCGACGAAGGCGACGATGAACAGCACCCAGGCATCGCTCGAGGCGGCGTAGGCAAGCCCGCTCGCGCACATGAGGAGCGAGGCCGCGAGCAGGAGCCGCCGGTGGTCGTGGCGCGCGCCCAGGAAGCCGATGCCGAGCGTGAGCAGCGCCGAGCCAAGCAGGGCCAGCGTCGCCACCAGGCCCACCTGGAAGACCGAGAGGCCGAGCGCGGTCAGGTAGACGGGCAGGAGCACGGCGACGAAGCCGTCGCCGAAGTCGCGGATCGCGCGCGCGAGGTAGACGGCGCGCGCCGGAGGCATCACCAGCCCATGAGGCGCAGGCCGATGCCGAGCGCCGCCATGATTCCGATCAACTCGATCAGGCCGCGTTTCAGGCCGAAGGCGAGGAAGGCCGCGAGCAGCGCGAGCGCGCCCGTCTTCAGGTCGAGGGCAAGCGGATCAAGGGCGTACCAGCGCAGCGGCCCGAGGCGCGTTTCCTGCACCTCGGCGAAGAGCACGTGCAGCGCGAACCAGAGCGTGAGGTTGAGGATCACGCCCACCACCGCCGCGGTGACGGCGGTGAGCGCGCCCGAAAGGCGCTTGTTCGTGCGAAGCTGCTCGACGAACGGCGCGCCGGCGAAGATCAACAGCATCGGCACCGCGAAGGTGACCCAGGTGGTGAGCGCCGCCCCGAGCACGCCGCCGGCAAGCGGCGAGAGCGGGCCCGGGTCGCGCCAGGCGCCGAGGAAGCCGACGAACTGCGTCACCTTGATGAGCGGTCCGGGCAGCGTTTCCGCGAGGCCGAGCCCGTCGACCATCTCGGGCGCGGACATCCAGTGATAGGTTTCGACCGCTTCCTGCGCCAGGTAGGAAAGAAGGGCATAGGCGCCGCCGAAGCTGACCGTGGCGAGCTTGGAAAAGAAGATGCCGATGTCGGCGAAGATGTGCTCCGTGCCGAGCAGCGCGACCGCGAGCGCGACCGGGGCCCACCACACTGCCAGGCCCGCGAGGATCGCGATCCAGAATTGCCGCCAGCGGCCAGGCAGCGGAGCCCTGGGTTGCTGTGTTGATTCATTCTCTATGAAGAAAAAACCAAGAAGTGCCGAGGCGATCACAATCGCGGGGAAGGGCAGGTCGAGAAAGAAGATGCCGATGAAGGCCAGCGCCGCGATCGAGTAGAGGAGTGCCGTCTTCAGGGCGCGCCTGCCGATGCGGATCAGCGCCTCGAGCACGATGACCAGCACCGCTGCCTTGATGCCGAAGAGCGCGCCGTCGACGACCGGCACGCCGCTGCCCAGCACGTAGAGCAGGCTCACCGCGAGCATCACCAGCGCGCCGGGCAGGACGAACAGGATCCCCGCCGCAAGGCCGCCGCGCACGCCGTGCAGGAGCCAGCCGACGTAGGTCGCGAGCTTCTGCGCCTCGGGCCCGGGCAGAAGCATGCAGAAGTTGAGCGCGTGCAGGTAGCGCGGCTCGTCGACCCATTTCTTCTCATCGACGATCACGCGGTGCATGAGCGCGATCTGCCCCGCCGGCCCGCCGAAGCCGAGGCAGCCGATCTTCAGCCAGACGCGCAGCGCCTCGCCAAAACCTACTTGTACAGGGCTGGATTCCAGGTGTGCGTCTCGCTCTTTCCCTTCCTGCACCAGGAGTAGAGCGCGTCGTAGACGATCATGCCGCGCTCGAGCATTTCCAGGTCGTTCTCGTAGTTCAAGGACAGCCCGAGCGAGATCGCCAGCAGCCCCGGCGCCTGCGGCGCAAGCTCGGGCCGGCCGGTGTCGGCGCCGCGCACTATCACCGCGAGCTCCGCCAGCGCCGGATCGCCAAACCGGTACTGCTTCAGGAAGGCATCGAAGCTGCACAGCTCGCCTTCGTGCGAGAACTCGACGTCGGCAACGTCGTAAGGCACGGCCTCGCGCTCCGTAGCGATCCGCACCACGTCGGCGGCGGGAACGTAGAGGAACTCGGCGTCCGGGTCGACGAAGCGGCGCAGCAGCCAGGGGCAGGCGATGCGGTCGATCTTCGGGCGCTCGCGCGTCACCCAGCGCGTGCTCGCGCCCTTCGGCTTGGCGGCGAGCTCGCCGCCTAGTCGGCCGCGCGGAGGCAAGGGATTGGCGAAGGGATGCGGCGGTGACGGCAGGCGCGTCCATGGCTCTCTCCTCAAGAGTCCTGCAGCGCTTGGACGCACCTGCGTCTTGGGGTTCCTGCCTGCGGGGAGTCTGCCTTCCCCACGACAGGAAGTATATCAGGCGTAGCCGACGCTGGGACGGTCGAGCGACACCGCCTTCACGAGTGTCCAGACCTCCTTGCCGGGAGCAAGCTGCAAGCGGCCCACGGAATGGCGCGTGATGCGCGCGAGGATCTCGGCGCCGCCCAGGTCGATGCGCAGGTCGGTGCTGGCGCCCGGTTCGGCGCCGACCTCGATGACGCGCCCGCGCAGGCAGTTGAGCACGCTGATGTCGC
>JADLES010000062.1 GCA_020845995.1 Burkholderiales bacterium
CGCGCTTTCTCGTGCTTGGCGTCGAGCAGTACCGCCACGATCCCGATGATTCGGCAAACCGCTCGATCCGCCAGCTATCGCTCACCGCGTGTCGATCGGCGGCCCAGGTAGCGCTTCGCTGCCGCCTCGAGTCTTGGGCGACGACGCCCGGCCTTGTCGAGCCCCGACAGAAATGCGCGCCAGTCCCGCCCCGTAAGCGTCAGCGTTTCGCGTTCGGCGACGAGTACCTTGGCTCGCTCTGAGGCGCTGGAGACGAGAAAACCCGACCGAGACATCCCGGAATAGGAAGCCGCCCGCGCGAGCAGTGTCTTCAGCTCCGCGGAAAGCCGCAGATCGATGCGTTCGTCGCGCTGGATGGTCGAGGCGGTGATAAAGGGTCTCTTGGCGCGAACTTATCACGTACGGGATTCGCACGGATAGCTCGTACTTTGCACGCATTTTCCCGCTCCGCCGATTCCCGCATAATGGCCGCATGGGCCGGCTGCTCCTCATCCTCGCGATCGTGATCGCCGTCGTCTGGCTGCTGCGCCGGGCGCTGGCCGGACCGCGCAAGCAGGCGTCGGGGGAGTCGCCGGGCGCCGCCGGGGGCGACCTCGTGAGCTGCGCCCACTGCGGCGTCAACCTGCCCAAGACGGAGGCGCGCAGCGCCGGCGGCCGCTACTACTGCAGCGAGGAGCACTGGCGCGCGGGTCCGCGCGAGGGTTGATGCAGCCGCCGCCGCGCTATTCCGGGCTGTTCGCGCGCGATCCGCGCACGCCGGACTCGTTCTGGATCTCGCTGCGCTACTTCAACTACTACCGCATGGTGCTGGCGGCCCTGTTCCTCGGCATCACCGCGTTCTACGACGACGCGCTCAACCTGGGCTCGCACCGGCTGGGCCTGTTCCGCGCGGTCTGCGCGATTTACCTCGCGCTCGCCGTAATGTTCCACAGCGTGCTGCGCCACCTGAAGGACCTGTTCAACACGCAGCTCACCGCGCACCTCGCGCTGGACGTGGTCGCCATCACGCTGCTCATGTTCGCGAGTGGCGGCATCCGCTCCGGCCTGGGCGTGATGCTGCTCGTCGCGATCACCGGCGCGGCGCTGGTCGCGCCGCGGCGCCTGGCGATCCTGTACGCGGCGCTGGCGGCGATCGCGCTGCTGCTGGAGCAGACCTACTGGGTGCTGCGCTTCGACGCGCCGGAGGCCAACTACCTGCAGCCGGCGCTGCTGGCGATGGGCGGCTTCGCCGGCGCCGGCGTGGTCAGCTGGCTGGCGCAGCGCGTGGCGGCGAACGAGAGCCTTGCGCGCGAGCGCGGCCGCGCGCTGCAGACGCAGCTGCGCGTCAACCAGCTCGTGATCGCGGACATGCAGGACGGAGTCCTGGTGCTCGACCGCGAGGGCCGCGTGGCGCAGCACAATCCGCAGGCGCAGCGCCTCCTCGGCGCCGGCGCGCTGCGCGGCACCGAGCTCGCGAGGCTCGTGCCCGGATTCGCCGCGCACTGGCGCGCCTGGCGCGAGGGCGAGGCCGCCGCGGCGCGGCTCGAGACCGAGCTGCAGGGCCGCGGGCTGCGCCTGCGCATGATGGCCACTGGTGATGCCGAGCAGCCCACGGTGCTGTTTGTGGAGGACACGACGCGCGCGCGCGAGGAAGCCCAGCAGATCAAGCTGGCCGCGCTGGGGCGCCTTACCGCGAACATCGCGCACGAGATTCGCAATCCGCTGTCGGCGATCAGCCATGCCGCCGAGCTGCTCGACGAGGAGCAGCGCGAGCGCGAGCGGGGCCGGCTGACGCGCATCATCCACGACAACACGCAGCGCCTGGAGCGGCTGGTGTCGAACGTGCTGCAGCTTAACCGCCGCGACCGCGCCGCCGCCGAGCGCGTGCCGCTCGACACCTGGCTGCCCGCGTTCGTCGAGGACTTCTGCGCTAACGAGTCCGTGCCGCCGGGGCGCATCGTCATCGAGATGGCGCAGCCGATGGCGGTGAGCTTCGATCGCGAGCACCTGCGCCAGGTGCTGTGGAACCTGCTGCGCAATGGATTGCGCCATGCGCGCGCCGAAGCTGGAAGCGTGCGCATCGTCCTGAATGCCTTTGGCGATCAAGTAGAATTGAACGTGATCGACAACGGCCCGGGAGTTGCGCGCTCGATCCTGGGCCAGTTGTTCGAGCCCTTCTTCACCACCGACAGCAAGGGCACGGGCCTGGGTCTGTACCTCGCGCGCGAACTGTGCGCCGCCAACGACGGGGCGCTGGAGTACGTCGACGATATGCAGGGTGCGCATTTCCGTGTTCTCTGCCGCGAGGCGCAATCGCCGTGAAGCGCGCGTGAGGAAAGGCGAGCGTCGCGGCGAGGGCGAGGGCGGGGGCGCGCGCGAGCAGCGCGTGCTGGTGGTCGACGACGAACCCGACATCCGCGAGCTCCTCGAACTGACGCTCGCGAAGATGGGGCTCGCGGTGGACTCGGCGGGCTCGCTGGAGGAGGCGCGCCGGCGCCTGCAGGAATCGAGCTACCAGCTGTGCCTCACGGACATGCGGCTGCCCGACGGCGAAGGCCTCGAGCTGGTGCGCCACATCGCGGGGCTGGGCGCCGACCTGCCGGTGGCGGTGATCACCGCCTACGGCAGCGCCGAGAACGCGGTCGCCGCGCTCAAGGCCGGCGCCTTCGACTACGTCTCCAAGCCGGTGGGCCTGGGCCAGTTGCGCGCGCTGATCAAGTCCGCGCTGTCGCTGCCCGGCCGCGAGCAGACGGCGGCCGCGGGTCGCCAGCTGCTCGGCGACAGTCCGCCGCTGCAGGAAGTACGCGCGCTTACCGCCAAGCTCGCGCGCACGCAGGCGCCGGTGTGCATCACCGGCGAATCCGGCAGCGGCAAGGAACTGGCCGCGCGCCTCATTCATCTGGGCGGCGCGCGCCGCGATCAGCCGTTCGTGCCGGTCAATTGCGGCGCGATCGCCGAGTCGCTGATGGAGAGCGAGCTGTTCGGCTACCGCAAGGGCGCCTTCACCGGCGCCGCGCAGGACCGCGACGGCTTTTTCCAGGCGGCGCACGGCGGCACGCTGTTCCTCGACGAGGTCGCCGAGCTGCCGCTCAACATGCAGGTGCTGCTGCTGCGCGCGATCCAGGAAAAACGCGTGCGCAAGGTCGGCGCGACCGAGGAGCAGGCGGTCGACGTGCGTATCATCTCGGCGACGCACCAGAGCCTTGCCGCGCTCGCCGAGAGCGGCCGTTTCCGGCGCGATCTTTTTTACCGCCTGAACGTGATCGAGCTGAAGATGCCCCCCTTGCGCGAATGCCGCGAGGACATCCCGACGATCGCCGAGGCGGTGCTCGCGCGGCTCGCGCAGCAGGGCGGGATGCCGCCGCGGCGGCTTTCGGCTGCGGCGCTGGCCGAGCTGACGGCGTACGACTTTCCCGGCAACGTGCGCGAACTGGAGAACATCCTCGAGCGCGCGGTCGCGCTGTCCGAGGCGATCGAGATCGAGCCCGCGGACCTGCGCCTGCGTTCCCTGGCGCAGGCGCCCGAAGGCATGGCCGTGGCGCGTGGGGCGCCCGACCCGGCCGGCAGCCCGCTGCCGGCGTATCTGGACAAGGTGGAGCGCGAGGCGATCCTCGCCGCCCTGGCGAAGACCGGCTTCAACCGTACGGCGGCGGCGCGATTGCTGGGGGTGAGCTTTCGCACGTTGCGCTATCGCATGCAGCGACTCGGTATCCGCGAGCCCGGGCAGGACGGTGCCGACGGCTGAGGACGCGGGCGGCTGGCTCGGCGGCGCGCGACGGACACCGTCGCCAAACTGCGACAGCCGCCCTGCCGGCGCCGAGATCCGCCTGGTGGCGGTGCACGCGATCAGCCTGCCGCGCGGGCGCTACGGTAGGGACGGCGGCGGCAGCGCGATCGAGCGGCTGTTCACCAACCGGCTGGACCCGGCCGCGCATCCTTCGTTCGCCGGTCTGGCCCGTCTCCGCGTTTCGGCGCACTTTCTCCTCTACCGCGACGGCGAGCTTGTCCAGTTCGTGCCGCTGCAGGCGCGCGCCTGGCACGCCGGCGTCTCGCGCTGGCGCGGCCGCGAGCGCTGCAACGACATCTCGGTGGGCATCGAGCTCGAGGGCGTGGACGACGCGGGCTTTGCGCGCGCGCAGTACGACGCGCTTGCAGGCCTGATCATCCGACTGCGCGCGCTGCTGCCCCTGCGCGCGGTCGCCGGACACAGCGATCTCGCGCCCGGGCGCAAGACGGATCCGGGCGCGGGCTTCGACTGGCCACGCCTGCACGCCGCCCTGGCTCGGAGCTAACCACTACGGTTTGTGGGTTCGGGGGGGCGAAACGCCTCTATTTAGTATTGTCGCTGCGGTGCGCAACACGCGCGCGCTTGCAAATCCCGCACTGCATGGTAAAGTGCCCCACAAGAATTAGTGGTGGATCAGCAGCTCAGCACTACATGTTGTGGTTTCTCCGGAGCCCGGGACGGGGGCGCTTTCCCCGCCGCCGGCGCCGACGGGGATACGGGAGACGGGAAATGCAGATCGCGCAGGAGGGCACCGCAGCCGCCACGGCCATCGGACCGGAGATCGCCGGGCCCGGCAGCGCCGCGCCCGGCGCGCCTTACGCGGACTGCCGGGTGATCCGCCGCAACGGCGCGGTGGTGGGCTTCGAGCCGGCCAAGATCTCGGTGGCGATGACCAAGGCCTATCTGGCGGTGGGCGGCAGCCAGGGGGCGGCCTCCGCGCGCGTGCGCGAGCTGGTGAGTGAGCTGACCGCGAGCGTGGTGCGCGCGCTCGTGCGCCGGCAGCCGCAGGGCGGCACCTTCCATATCGAAGACATCCAGGACCAGGTCGAGCTCGCGCTGATGCGCGCCGGCCAGCACGACGTGGCGCGTTCCTACGTTCTCTACCGCGAGGAGCGCTCGCGCATCCGCGCCGAGCAGCGCGCGCAGGAGAAGGCGGCGAAGGAAACGCAGGTCGCCCGCGCGCAGCTGCACGTCGTCGAGAACGGGCAGAGGAAGCCGCTCGATCTCAATGCACTCGATACGCTGCTCGCCTCGGCCTGCGAGGGCCTGGAGCCGGGCGCGCGGCCCGCCGCCATCCGCGAGAGTCTCCTGCGCGACCTCTACGACGGCGTGCCGATGGACGAAGTGCGCAAGTGCGCGGTCCTCGCCGCGCGCGCGCTGATCGAGAAGGACCCCGCCTACAGCCACGTCACCGCGCGCCTGCTGCTGCACGCGATGCGCCTGGAAGTCCTCGGCGAGGAGGTGTCGCAGGCGCAGATGGCCGGAAGCTACGCGATCTATTTCCCGGCCTTCATCGCGCGCGGCATCGCCGCCGAGCTGCTCGACCCCGCGCTCGCGAGCTTCGACCTGGAGCGCCTGGGCAGGGCGCTGCGCGCCGAGCGCGACCTGCAGTTCGGTTACCTCGGCCTGCAGACGTTGTACGACCGCTACTTCCTGCATGAGCGCGGCCAGCGCATCGAGCTGCCGCAGGCCTTCTTCATGCGCGTCGCGATGGGCCTCGCGCTGAACGAGCCGGACAAGGAGGCGCGCGCGATCGAGTTCTACGACCTGCTGTCGGCCTTCGATTTCATGAGTTCGACGCCGACGCTGTTCAACTCAGGCACCCTGCGCTCGCAACTGTCGTCGTGCTACCTGACCACGGTGGCCGACGATCTCACCGGGATCTACGACGCGATCAAGGAAAACGCGCTGCTCGCCAAGTACGCGGGCGGCCTGGGCAACGACTGGACGCCGGTGCGGGCGCTGGGGTCCCACATCAAGGGCACCAACGGCAAGTCGCAGGGCGTGGTGCCGTTCCTCAAGGTGGTCAACGACACCGCGGTCGCGGTGAACCAGGGCGGCAAGAGGAAGGGCGCGGTGTGCTCGTACCTGGAGACCTGGCACCTGGACATCGAGGAGTTCCTCGAGCTGCGCAAGAACACCGGCGACGACCGCAGGCGCACGCACGACATGAACACCGCCAACTGGATCCCGGACCTGTTCATGAAGCGGGTCATGGAGAACGCCGAGTGGACGCTGTTCTCGCCCTCCGATGTGCCGGAGCTGCACGACGCGGTCGGCCGCGGGTTCGAGGAGGCCTACCTGCGCTACGAGGATAAGGCGGCGCGCGGCGAGTTGAAGCTCCACAGGAAGCTGCCCGCGGTGCACCTGTGGCGAAAGATGCTCAGCATGCTCTTCGAGACCGGGCATCCCTGGATCACGTTCAAGGATCCCTGCAACCTGCGCAGCCCGCAGCAGCACGCGGGCACGGTGCACAGCTCGAACCTCTGCACCGAGATCACGCTCAACACCTCGGGCGACGAGATCGCGGTCTGCAATCTGGGCTCGGTCAACCTGGTGGCGCATCTGTTCACGCGCGGAGACGGCACGAGCGCGCTCGACTTCGACAAGCTCGGGCGCACGATCCGCACGGCGATGCGCATGCTCGACAACGTGATCGACATCAACTACTACGCGGTCGACAAGGCGAGGAACGCCAACCTGCGCCACCGCCCGGTGGGGCTGGGAATCATGGGATTCCAGGACTGCCTGCACAAGCTGCGCATCGCCTACGCCTCGCCCGAGGCGGTCGAGTTCGCCGACCGCTCGATGGAGATGGTCGCCTACTGCGCCTATTGGGCCTCGACCGAGCTCGCCGAGGAGCGAGGACCTTACTCGACCTTCCCGGGCTCGCTCTGGGACCGGGGGGTGCTGCCGCAGGACACCCTCGATCTGCTCGCGGCCGAACGCGGCGGCTACGTCGAGCTCGAGCGCGGCTCGGCGCTGGACTGGGAGCCGCTGCGCGCGCGCATCCGCGCGCACGGCATGCGCAACTCCAACTGCATCGCCATCGCGCCGACCGCGACCATCGCCAACATCATCGGCGTATCTGCCTCGATCGAGCCGACCTACCAGAACCTGTACGTGAAGTCGAACCTCTCGGGCGAGTTCACGGTCACCAACGAATACCTGGTGGCGGACCTGAAGCGCGCCGGCCTCTGGGACGAGGTCATGATCGCGGACCTGAAGTACTTCGACGGCAACCTCGCGCGCATCGATCGCGTGCCGGCCGAGCTGCGCCGCCTGTACGCCACCGCCTTCGAGATCGAGCCGAAATGGCTGGTCGAGGCGGGCGCGCGGCGCCAGAAGTGGATCGACCAGTCGCAATCGCTCAACATTTACGTGGCAGGCGCCTCGGGCAGGAAGCTCGACGAGACCTACAAGCTCGCCTGGATCCGGGGTCTCAAGACCACGTACTACCTGCGCGCGATGGGCGCCACGCATGCGGAGAAGTCCACCACCAAGGCGGGCGCATTGAATGCCGTGCCGACCACGGGCGGCTCGGCCGACACGCTTGCCGAGGCGCCGGCGGGGGGGGCGGAATTCTGCTCGCTCGACAACCCCGAATGCGAGGCGTGCCAGTAGGCGCGGCCACCACGACGAGGCGTGCCGGCAATGCTGAATTTTGAAGAAGAAGGTGTGACGAAACCGCTCGCAGGCCTGCGCGTTCCGCCTGCCAGCGGTTTCGTACCACCCACCCCGGCAACGACTCCGCGATCGCCGGCAGATGCCGCCTTCCGCCGCATCCGGGTGGAAGACAAGCGCATCATCAACTCCAAGGCCGATGTCAACCAGCTGGTGCCGTTCAAGTACAAGTGGGCCTGGGAGAAGTACCTCGCCGCCTGCGCCAACCACTGGATGCCGCAGGAAATCAACATGAGCCGCGACATCGAGCTCTGGAAGAACCCGCGCGGGCTTACCGAGGACGAGCGGCGCATCGTCACGCGCAACCTCGGCTTCTTCGTCACCGCCGACTCGCTCGCGGCCAACAACATCGTCCTGGGCACCTACCGCCACATCACGGCGCCCGAGTGCCGGCAGTATCTGCTGCGGCAGGCCTTCGAGGAGGCGATCCACACGCACGCCTACCAGTACATCGTCGAGAGCCTGAACCTGGACGAAGGCGCGGTGTTCAACGCCTATCACGAGATCGCGTCGATCCGCGACAAGGACGAGTTCCTGGTTCCGTTCATCGACACGCTCACCGACCCGTCGTTCCGGACCGGCACGCCGCAGGCCGACCAGAAGCTGCTCAAGAGCCTGATCGTTTTCTCCTGCCTGATGGAGGGGTTGTTCTTCTACGTCGGCTTCACGCAGATCCTCGCGCTCGGCCGGCAGAACAAGATGACCGGGTCGGCCGAGCAGTACATGTACATCCTGCGCGATGAGTCGATGCACTGCAACTTCGGCATCGACCTCGTCAATCAGATCAAGCTGGAGAACCCGCAGCTGTGGACCGCGGAATTTCGCGAGGAGCTGACGGGGATATTCCGCAAGGGCGTGGAGCTGGAATACCGCTACGCCGAGGACACCATGCCGCGCGGCGTGCTCGGCCTGAACGCGCCGATGTTCAAGGAATACCTGCGCCACATCTGCAACCGGCGCTGCCAGCAGATCGGCCTGGAGCCGATGTACCCGGGGGCGGCGAACCCGTTCCCCTGGATGAGCGAGATGATCGACCTGAAGAAGGAGCGCAATTTCTTCGAGACGCGGGTCATCGAGTACCAGACCGGCGGCGCGCTCAACTGGGAATGAAAGGACGCGAGATGCACAGAGTCACCGCATGCAAGGCCGAGGAGGATTACAGGCTCTGGATCCGGTTCGACGACGGGCTCGAGGGCAGCGTGTTCCTCGGCAATCTGCTCGAGATCGGCGCGTTCAAGCTCTGGCGCGATGTGCGCGAGTTCGAGAAGGTGAGCGTCGACCCGGAGTCGGCGACCGTGACCTGGGAAGGCGGCATCCGGCTCGACAACGAGGTCCTGTACCAGAACCTCGCCATGCGAGGCGGCAAGTGAAGCATTCAACACGCCGGGCGGTGTTCGCGCGGCGCTTGAATAGTCCGGGCCGGTGCGGCCGGGCTTTCTTTCGCAACTACCTCTAAGGAGATCGTTATGGCGAAGAAAAAAGCGAAAAAAGGCGGCAAGAAGAAGAAAAAGAAGAAGAAATCATCAGGCAAGAAGAAATCGTCCAAGAAGAAGGCAGCAAGAAGGGTCGCGGGTAAGAAGAAAGCCGCGAAGGGCAAGTCCAAGAAGAACAAAAAGGCGGCAGGCAGATCCGCACGACCCAGGGCCAGCCCTGCGATGACGGCGAGGACTATGCCGTCGGCCACCAAGACCGGCAGCGCGGCAACCGCGCTCAACCCGGCGGCCGCATGGCCCTTCCCGACCGGATCCCGGCCGTAAGCGGGGCCTGATTGGGAATGTGACGGGGGGGTGAACAGCCCTCCGCGGGCCTGTGAAGTTCTCCGGACCACCCGTGTACGCCGGCTCTGCTGGCATGCCCGGGATGGTCCGCGAGGCTTCCTTGGCGCCAGCGATATTCCTCAGTCCACAACAGCCGTCCGCACGAGCGGAAAACCCTTGATGAACAAGGATTTCGCGATGCACAACCTTTTATATCTCGGAGATGAAGATCTATTTGACAGAAAAGAGAGTTTCTCGATATGATTCATGCTGTTGCGTCGCAACAATCTCGCTCGGACTGTAAGGTCCGGCGGCGCCGGTCGGCAAGCAAGGAATTGCCCGGCTTGGCGCGAATGCGGAGCACCCTGGTCTCATCCGGGGAGCCGCGAAACTCCCCCGCGCAAGTCCCGCCCGAGCGCTCCTCGAGGCGCCTGCGGCTGGTCGGGGAGGGCGAGGTGCCGGCGCGGAAGATCTGGAGGTTGCAGATGGAAACGACCGAATCGGCATTCCGTCTCCCCCGCCTGGCGGGCGCGCTGCGCCTGTGGTCGGCCGCGAGGTCGATGCTGGCGATGCTGGGCCTGACGGTGCTGGTGGCCGCGATGCTGCCCGCCGCGCGCGAAGCGCTGCTGCGCCAGTCCGCGGCGTGGGCCGAGACCTGGGAGGACGCGGGGGCGAATGTCACCGCCGGCACCATCCAACCGGGCGCGCTGGGCGCGCAGGAGCGGGACCAGCGCGCCATTGCGGAGTTCCTCGCCAGGCGCTACCGGGTGGCGCAGGACGCCGTCGCGGGCTTCGTCGCTACCGCCTACCGCGTCGGCGGCGAGTGGAAAGTGGACCCGCTGCTGCTGCTCGCCGTGATGGCGGTCGAATCACGCTACAACCCGGTCGCCGAAAGCAATCTGGGCGCCAAGGGCCTGATGCAGGTGATCCCGAAATTCCACGCCGACAAGCTGGCCGGACACGGCGGCGAGGGGGCGCTGCTCGACCCTGAGGTCAACATCCAGGTCGGCGCGCAGATCCTGCGCGAATACTTGCGGCGCTTCGGCGAGACCGAAACCGCGCTGCAGATGTACGCGGGCGCCTTCGACGAGCCGAACTCCGCCTACGCCTTCAAGGTGCTCGCCGAGCGCGCGCGCCTCCAGCAGGCGCTTAAGCAGGCCCGCCGGACCGCGGTCTGATCTGCCCGCAGTATCTCGCCAGGCGCCTGGCGGCCTCCTGCAGGTCGGCCATCGCGCGGGCATAGGCGAAGCGCACGAAGCGCCGGGTGCCGTGAGCGCCGAAATCGATTCCCGGCGTTGCCGCGACGCCTGCTTTTTCCAGCAGTTCCAGGGCAAACCGCCGTCCGTCGGTGGGGCAACGCGCATAGAGATAGAACGCGCCCGAGGGTCGCGCCGGGATTTCCAGGCCGGCGCGCTCCAGCGCCGGCACGAGGAAGTCGCGCCGGCGCTGGAACTCGCGGCGCCGGCGCTCGAGGATCCGCAGCGTGCCGGGCGCGAAACAGGCAAGCGCGGCGTGCTGGGCGACGGTGGGCGCGCAGATGAACAGGTGCTGCGCGAGCTTCTCGAACTCCCGCATGCGCGCGTCGCCCCTTGATTGCGGCAGCACCACCCAGCCCAGGCGCCAGCCGGTCATGCAGAAATACTTCGAGAAGCTGTTCACCACCGCGACTTCGCCCGGCAGGCCGGCGGCGGATTCCGGGCGTCCACCGTACACCAGCCCCTGGTAAGTCTCGTCGACGATCAGCACGCCGCCGCGCGCGGCGATGAATCGCGCGATGTCGCCGATTTCGGCTTGCGCAATGATGGTCCCCGTAGGGTTCGACGGCGAACCCAGAAGCAGACCGCGGGTGCGCGGACCCCACGCGGCGCGGACCATTTCCACGGTCGGCTGGAAATTCGTCGCCGGCGAGACTTTGAGCGCGCGCGCCCGGCCCTCGAAGACGCGCACCAGGTGGCGGTAGCCGGGATAACCCGGATCGGGTACGAGAATCTCGTCGCCCGGGTCGACGTAGAGCGCGAGCACGAGCAGTAACCCCGCCGAGGCGCCCGCGGTCACGGCGATGCGCGCCGGCGAGACGCGCATCCCGATCGAGGTCTCGTAATGGCCGGCGATGGCCTCGCGTAGCGCGGGCAGGCCGAGCGTGGCGGTGTACGCGGTCTGCCCGGCGCGCAGGGCGCGCACTGCGGCCCGCGCCACCGGCGCGGGCGCAGCGAAGTCCGGCTCGCCGATCTCCATGTGGATCACGCGCCGGCCGGCGGCCTCGAGCGCGTGCGCGCGCGCGAGCACGTCCATGACCACGAAGGGCTGGATTTCGGCGCAGCGCCGTGAGGCGCTCCTGCCGGGCGGGGCGGTGCGGTTCATCGAGATATAATTTTTACCCGATCCCGGGAGAAATGGACGAGGAACCGCGGTGGACGAGGAACTGAGGAAGAGCGCCCTCGAGTACCACCGCCTGCCTCGTCCGGGCAAGATCGCGGTCCTTGCGACCAAGCAGCTTATCAACCAGCGCGACCTTGCGCTCGCCTACTCGCCCGGGGTGGCGATCGCCTGCGAGGAGATCCGGCGCGATCCCGTCGAGGCCGTCCACCTCACTTCGCGCGCCAACCTGATCGCGGTGATCACCAACGGCACCGCGGTGCTCGGCCTGGGGGCGATCGGGCCCCTCGCCGCCAAGCCGGTGATGGAGGGCAAGGCGGTGCTGTTCAAGAAGTTCGCCGGCATCGACTGCTTCGACATCGAGATCGACGAGCGCGACCCGGACCGCTTGGTCGACATCATCGCCGCGCTGGAGCCGACTTTCGGTGGCATCAACCTGGAGGACATCAAGGCGCCGGAATGCTTCGTCGTCGAGCGCAAGCTGCGCGAGCGCCTGAAGATTCCGGTGTTCCACGACGATCAGCACGGCACCGCCATTATCGTCGGCGCCGCTGTCTTGAATGGCTTGAAGGTCATCGACAAAAAGATCGAAAACGTGAAGCTGGTCGTCTCCGGCGCGGGCGCGGCGGCGCTCGCCTGCCTGGAGCTGCTGGTCAAGATGGGCCTGCCGCGCGAGCACATCGTCGTCACCGACATCAAGGGCGTGGTGTACCGGGGCAGGACGGAGGAGATGGACGCGCACAAGGAAAAGTTCGCGGCCGAGACGAAGGCGCGCACGCTCGACGAGGTGATCGGCGGCGCCGACGTGTTTCTCGGCCTCTCGGCGGGCGGCGTGCTCACGCCGGCGATGGTGCAGAAGATGGCTCCGCGCCCGCTGGTCCTCGCGCTCGCCAACCCCGAGCCGGAGATCCGCCCCGAGCTCGCCAGGCAGGCGCGCCCGGACTGCGTGATCGCCACCGGCCGCACCGACTATCCGAACCAGGTGAACAACGTCCTGTGCTTCCCGTTCATCTTTCGCGGCGCCCTGGACGTGGGGGCGACGACGATTACCAGCGAGATGGAACTCGCGGCGGTGCGCGCGATCGCCGAGCTCGCGCAGGCCGAGGCATCCGACATCGTCGCGGCCGCCTACGGCGGCGAGGACCTGAAGTTCGGCCCGGAGTACCTGATTCCGCGGCCCTTCGACCCGCGCCTGATCGCGAAGATCGCGCCGGCGGTAGCGGCGGCGGCGATGGAGTCGGGCGTGGCGGCGCGGCCGCTGGCGGATCTCGAGGCCTATCGCGCTTCGCTCTCGCAATTCGTCTACCACTCGGGCCTGATCATGAGGCCGCTGTTCGCGGCCGCCAAGGCGAACCCCAGGCGCGTGGTCTACGCCGAGGGCGAGGACGAGCGCATGCTGCGGGCGGTGCAGGTGGTCCTCGACGAGGGCATCGCGCGGCCGATCGTGATCGGCCGTCCGCAGGTGATCGAGCGGCGGCTGCAGCGCCTCGGCCTGCGCATGCGCGCCGGGCGCGACTTCGAGACCGTGAACCCCGAGTTCGACAAGCGCTATCGCGAATACTGGACCACGTACCACCGACTCACCGAGCGCCGCGGCGTATCGCCTGAATACGCCAAGATCGAGATGCGGCGGCGGCTCACGCTGATCGGCGCGATGATGATCCACAAGGGTGAAGCCGAGGGCATGCTCTGCGGCACCTTCGGCACTCACGCGCTGCACCTGCACTACCTCGACCAGGTGATCGGCCGGCGCGCCGGCATCCGCAACTACGCGGCGATGAATGCCCTGCTGCTGCCGGACCGCATGGTCTTCATCTGCGATACCTACGTCACCCCGGACCCGGATGCCGAGAACATCGCCGAAATGACGATCCTCGCGGCCGAGGAGATGCGCCGCTTCGGCATCGTGCCCAAGGCGGCGCTGCTGTCGGCCTCGAACTTCGGCTCGGTGGACCTCCCCTCGGCGCGCAAAATGCAGCGGGCGCTCGCGCTGCTGGGCGAGCGCGCGCCGGAGCTGGAGGTCGAGGGCGAGATGCACGGCGATACCGCGCTCTCGGACGAGATCCGCCAGCGCGTCTTCCCCCGCTCGCGCATGCGCGGCGAGGCCAATCTGCTGGTGATGCCGACGCTCGACGCGGCCAACATCTCGTTCAACCTGCTGAAGATCGCCTCCTCCGAGAACGTGACCATCGGTCCGATCCTGCTCGGCGCGGCGCGCCCGGTGCACATCCTCACCCCTTCGGCGACGGTGCGCCGCATCGTCAACATGACCGCGCTCACGGTGGCCGACGCCAACGCGCCGCGCGGTCAGGAACAGACCCTGTTCTAGTGAAACCCGCCCGATGAAACCTCGCGCAGGACTCGTGCTCACTGGCGGTGGCGCGCGCGCCGCGTACCAGGTCGGCGTGGTCAAGGCGGTGCGCGACATCCTCGGCAACCCGCAGCGCAACCCGTTCCCGATCCTGTGCGGCACCTCCGCGGGCGCCATCAACGCCACCACGCTGGCGGTGTTCGCCGACCATTTCTCGCGCGCGGTCGGCAACCTGCTCGAGGTCTGGGAGCACATGCATTGCCACCACGTCTACCGCACCGACGTGGCGAGCATCGCGCGCCGCGGCCTGCGCTGGCTGGGCGCGCTGTCCTGGCTGTCCCGGCAGAACCCGATCTCGCTGCTCGACAACGCGCCGCTGCGCGACATGCTCGAGCGCACGCTACCCTTCGAGCGCATCCAGGAGCACATCGACTCTGGCGCGCTCTACGCGGTCAGCGTCACCGCCTCGGGCTACACCTCGGGCCAGAGCGTGTCCTTCTTCCAGGGCGGCTCCGGGCTGGAGGGTTGGGAGCGCAACCAGAGGATCGGCGCCGCGGTGTCGCTCAAGCTCGACTACCTGCTCGCCTCCTCGGCGCTGCCGTTTATCTTCCCCGCGGTGAAGGTGCACCGCGAGTATTTCGGCGACGGCTCGGTGCGCCAGATCGCGCCGATCAGCCCGGCGCTGCACCTGGGCGCCGACCGCGTGCTGGTGGTGGGCACCGGGCGGCAGACCCCGGACATGGCGCGCGCGCGCTCGAACGTCTACCCCTCGCTCGCGCAGGTCGCGGGCCACGCGCTCAATTCCATATTCCTCGACGGCCTTTCGGTGGACCTGGAACGGATGGAGCGCATCAACAAGACCGTGCGTCTGATCCCGCCGGAGGTGCTGCAGTCCGTGAACCTGCCGCTCAGGCCGGTGAAGGTGCTGTTTATCTCCCCCTCGCAGCCGCTGGAGCGGATCGCGGCGCGCTTCGTGCACGAGCTGCCGCCGATGGTGCGCTTCGTGCTGCGCCCGACCGGCGCCATGAACCGCTCGGGCTCGAACCTGGTGAGTTATCTTCTGTTCGAGGAATCGTTCTGCCGTACCCTGATCGACCTCGGCTACCAGGACACCGCCGTTCGCGCGCGGGAGGTGAGCGACTTTTTCGATGGCACGGAGGTCTGAACCATGGCAGAGCAGGGGCAGCAGGGCAACCCGCAGGATCCGTTCGAGATGTTCCGCCGGCTATGGGGGCCGCTCGGCGTGCCGGTGCCGGGCATGGCGATGCCGACCCTGGATCCGCAGGAGCTGGAGAAGCGCATCGCCGAGTTGAAATCGGTGGAGATGTGGCTGAACATGAACCTGACCATGCTGCGCGCGGCGATCCAGGGCCTGGAGATGCAGAAGGCGGGACTGCAGCAGATGCAGGGCATGCAGCAGGCGATGCAGCAGGCGATGCAGATGAACGCACCGCAGGACAAGGACCGGAAACCGTAACCAGGAGGCGAACAGCGATGGCGAAGGCAGTCCGATACCACAAGCAGGGCGGCCCGGAGGTCCTGCAGACGGAAGACGTGGCGGTGGGCGATCCGGCGCAAGGGCAGGTGCGCGTCCGGCATACCGCGATCGGCGTGAATTTCATCGACACCTACCAGCGCTCGGGGCTGTATCCGATGCCGCTGCCGGCGGTGGCGGGCAACGAGGGCGCGGGCCTGGTCGAGGCGGTCGGTGCCGGGGTGACCGACTTCAGGGCTGGAGACCGCGTGTGCTACACGGGGCTGCCGGGTTCCTATTGCGAGACGCGGCTCGTCCCCGCCGAACGGACGGTCAAGCTGCCGCAGGGCATCTCCGAGGAGCAGGCCGCCTCGATGCTGCTGAAGGGCCTGACGGTGCATTACCTGATCTTCAGCACGTACCCGGTGAAGAAGGGCGAGACGGTGCTCTGGCACGCGGCCGCGGGCGGCGTGGGGCTGATCGCCTGCCAATGGCTGAAGGCGCTGGGCGTCACCGTCATCGCCACCGCGGGGTCGGCCGAGAAACTCGCGCTCGCCAAGGCGCACGGCGCCGAACACCTGATCAACTACAACACGGAGAACTTCGTCGAGAAGGTGAAGGCGATCACTGGCGGCAAGGGCGTGCCGGTGGTGTACGACTCGGTGGGCCGGAGCACCTGGGAAGGCTCGCTCGACTGCCTGCGGCCGCGCGGGCTGATGGTCTCGTTCGGCAACGCCTCGGGACCGGTGCCACCGGTGAACCTCGGCATCCTTTCCACCAAGGGCTCGCTGTACGTCACGCGGCCGACGCTCGCCACGCACATCGCCAGCCGCGCCGAGCTGCTCGAGCGCTCGAGCGCGCTCTTCGAAGTGGTCAAGTCCGGCAGGGTGAAGATCGAGACCACGGCGAAGTACGAGTTGGCCGACGCCGCGCAGGCGCACCGGGACCTCGAGTCGCGCAAGACCACGGGCTCGGTCATCCTCGTGCCATGACGCTCGCGGAGCTGCGGCGGCGCTTTGCCGCCGCGGCGCCGCCCGTGGCATCGATCTACGGGGACGACGGCCCGCGGCCGGAGCCCGCCGCGCTGCGGCCGGCCGCGGTGCTGGTGCCCGTGGTCGTGCGCGAGCCTGATCTCACGGTGCTGTTCACGCAGCGCGCGGTGCACCTGAAGGAGCATTCCGGCCAGGTGAGCTTCCCGGGGGGGCGCGTGCATGCCGACGATGCTTCGCCCGAGGAAACCGCGCTGCGCGAGGCGCGCGAGGAGATCGGCCTCGATCGCGCGCGCGTGGAGCTGCTCGGCCGCATGCCCGAGTACTGCACGCGCACGGGTTTTCGCATCACGCCGGTGATCGGTGTCGTCATGCCGCCGTTCGATCTGCGCCCCGACGCGAACGAGGTGAAGGAGATCTTCGAGGTGCCGCTCGCCTTCCTGCTCGACCCCGCCAACCGCCGACGCGAGTCGCGCGAGTGGCAGGGCGAGCTGCGCTGGTTCTTCTCCATGCAGTATGGACGCCAAATCATCTGGGGCGCCACCGCGGGCATGCTGGTCAACCTGGCGAACCTTCTCGCGCAGGGTAGACTCTGAAGGGCATGGGAGTCGCCGCCATCATTGCCGCGCTGCTGCTCGAGCAGTGGCGCCCGCTCGGCAACCGCAAGGCGGTTGCCGCCGCGCTGGCGGGCTGGGCCGACTGGCTCGAGCGGGCGTTCAACGCGGGCGAGGCGCGCCATGGCACCATTGCCTGGGCGATCGCGGCGCTCCTGCCGGTGGCCGCGGCGGCGGCGCTGTACGCGTTGCTGCTGTGGCTCAATCCGCTCGCGGCGCTCCTGCTCAACGTCGCCTGCCTCTACCTCACGCTCGGCTTCCGGCAATTCAGCCACTCCTTCACGGGAATACAGGCCGCGCTCCGCGACGAGGACATCGATCGCGCCCGCGAGCTGCTCGGCGCCTGGCGCGGCGAGCCCGCGACGCAGCGCAGCCGCGAGGAGGTCATCCGGCTCGCCATCGAGGAGGCGATCGTCGCCTCGCACCGGCACGTGTTCGGCGTGCTGTTCTGGTTCGTGCTGCTGCCCGGCCCGAGCGGCGCGATCCTCTACCGCATGGCCTGCTTCCTCGACCGGCGCTGGCGCGGCAGGGGCGAGTTCGGTCGCTTCGCGGCGCGCGTGCGCGCGCTGCTCGAGTGGCCGGCGGTGCGCCTGACCGCGTTCGCCTTCGCGGTGGTCGGTGATTTCGAGGACGCGGTCTACTGCTGGCGCAGCCAGGCCGCGACCTGGCCGGATCCGGATCAGGGCGTGCTGCTCGCCGCGGGCGCCGGCGCGCTGGGCGTGCGCCTGGGCATGCCGCTCACCGAGATCGAGGGCTTGCGCGTGCGCAGCGACCTCGGCCTGGGCGAAGCGGCGGATGCGCCGCACCTGGAGAGCACCGTGGGCCTGCTCTGGCGCGCGCTGGTGCTCTGGGTGTTCGTGCTGATGGTGATCAGCCTGGCGCGGTTGTTCTGATCCGGTGCGCGCGGCGCGGCGGCTGGCGGCAATCTGCTTGGCGCTGCTCGCCGCCGCGGCGCAAGCCGAGGAGCTTGCCATCGCGGCACGCGGCGGCCGGCTGCACGGCACGATCGAGCGCCCGGCGGGCGGGCCGCCCGCGGTCTGCGCGCTGATCGTCGCGGGCTCCGGGCCGACCGACCGTGACGGCAACCAGCCGGGACTCGCGAGCGATAGCCTCAAGCAGCTGGCGCGAGGACTGGCCGCGCGCGGCATCTGCACGCTGCGCTACGACAAGCGCGGCGTCGGCGCGAGCAACGCGGCGGCGCCCGACGAGCGCGCGCTGCGATTCGAGCACATCGTGGCCGACGCCGCCGCGTGGGCCGGGCATCTGAAGCGCATTGGCGGCGCGCCGCGCCTGGCGCTGATCGGGCACGGCGAGGGGGCGCTGGTCGCGTTGCTCGCGGCCGGGCGCGGAGAGGCGTTCGCCGCGGTTTCGGTCGCCGGAGCGGGAAGGCCGGCCGTGGAACTGATTGGCGAGCAGTTGCGGCGGTTGCCCGAGGATCCGCGCCGGCGCGGCATGGCGATCCTCGATGAGCTGGCCGCCGGCCGGCTGGCGCCGAACGTTCCGGCGGAGTTCGGCGCGCTGTTCCGCCCCAGCGTGCAGCCGTATCTGATGTCGTGGCTGCGTTACGACCCGGCCGCCGAGATCCGCGCGCCCGGCCTGCGGGTCCTCATCGTGCAGGGCACGGCGGACCTGCAGGTGCCGGTGTCCGAGGCGCGCGTTCTCGCCGCGGCGAACCGGCTCGCGGACCTGAGCATCATTCCCGGCATGAACCATGTGCTCAAGCACTGCCGGTCGGATGCCGACCAGCTCGCCGCCTACACCGATCCGGCGACGCCGATCGAGCCGCGCGTGGTGGAGACGATCGCCGAGTTCCTGCTCAGGACCCCTTGAGCGCGCCGCACTTCCAGCACTGGGTGAACTGCGCGCCCAGCCGCTCGCCGCAGGCGCAGCTCCACTCCGGACCGGCGGGCGCCGGGCGCTGCAGCAGGTTGGACGCCCGGGCGGCGTCGCCATCGTCCCGCACCCAGACCTCGGCCTGGCACTCCGCCGGCGGGATCTCCCCCATCGCGGAGGAGAGCAGCTGATTCCGCACCTCCGTCTCGATGCCTTCGGCCGCGAGGAGATTGCGCACATGGTGCGCGAGCACGGCGTTGTGGGAGCTGAAGACCCGCTTCATCAGAGGTGGAACAGGGCGTCCGCCTTGGCGGCGCAGATGAAATCGTTCTCCGAGAGGCCGCCGATGGCATGGGTCGTGTACTCGACGCGGCATTTGTTGTAGCCGACGGCGAGGTCCGGGTGGTGGTCTTCGCGGTGCGAGATCCAGGCAAGCGCGTTGACGAAGGCCATGGTCTCGAAATAGTTCCTGAACGGATAGAGCTTGACCAGCCTGCCGTCCTCGATGATCCAGCCTTTGAGCTGCGCGAGCAGTTCCTGCGCCTGCGCAGGAGTGTAGGGGGCGATGCCGCCCTCGCATGGCTTGCAGCGCCGTTCGGCGAACCCGCTCACGCGGTCCTCAGCTTCGCGATGCGCAGCGCCGCCGGCGGGTGTGAATCATAGAACGCCGAATGCAGCGGATCGGGTGTCAGGGTCGAGGCGTTGTCCTGGTAGAGCTTGACCAGCGCCCGCACCAGCTCCGCCGCGCTCGCATGGGCGGCGGCGTAGGCGTCGGCCTCGAACTCGTGCCGGCGCGAATGCAGGCTGAGCAGCGGCTGCAGCAGGAAGGTGAACGCCGGCAGCACCAGCGCGAACAGGAGCAGTGCCATGGCCGTGCTCTTGGTGGAGACGTTGAGGTCGGCATAGAACCAGGGCTGGTCGATCAACTGCCCGAGCACCCAGAGCAGCGCGAACGAGACGGCGAACAGCACCGCGATGCGCTTCCAGACGTGGTGGCGCCTGAAGTGCCCGAGCTCGTGCGCGAGCACCGCCTCGACCTCGGCGGGCGCGAGGCGCTCGAGCAGGGTGTCGAAGAAGACGATGCGCTTGGCGGCGCCAAAGCCGGTGAAATAGGCGTTGCCGTGACTCGAGCGCTTGGAGCCGTCCATCACGTACAGGCCGCTCGCGCGAAAGCCGCAGCGCGCGAGCAGCGACTCGATGCGCGCGGCGAGGTCGCGGTCCTCGAGCGGACTGAACTTGTTGAACAGGGGTGCGATGAGGGTCGGGTAGAGGAGCAGCACCAGCAGATTGAACCCCACCCAGGCGAGCCAGACCCAGAGCCACCAGTGCTCGCCCATGCGCGCCATCAGCCAGAGCACCAGAACCAGCAGCGGGATGCCGAGCAGCGCCGACACCAGCGCCTGCTTGGCGAGATCAATCGCGAAGAGCTTCGGCGTCATGCGGTTGAAGCCGAAGCGAGCTTCGACCACGAATGTGCGCACCAGCGTGAGCGGCAGCTCGATCGCCGAGAGGAGCACGATCACCGAGACGATGAGCGCCGTGCCGTGCGCGATGGCGAACGGAGGCAGCAGGCGCGCCCAGGCATCCGACAGCCACTGCAGCGCGCCGCCGAAGGTGAGCGCGAGCGCAACCGCCGCCGACAGGCAGGCATCGGCCACGCCCACGCCGGTCCTGGCGACGGTGTAGTCGGCCGCCTTCTGGTGCGCGGCGAGCGCAATCGCGCCGGCGAAGGAAGCGGGCACGGCATCGCGGTGCGCGCGCACGTGGCGCACCTGGCGCGCGGCGAGCCAGAGGCGCGTCGCCGTCGCGGCAAGCAGCGCGGCGAGGAAGGTCCAGGCGAAGGCGCGATCCATGCGTGAGAGAATACGACATGCCCGCGGCATCCAACAAACCCGACGCCAACCATCTCATCTGGATCGACATGGAGATGACGGGCCTCGCGCCGGAGAGCGACCGCATCATCGAGGTGGCGCTGCTGGTGACCGACGCGCAGCTCAACCTCGTCGCCGAGGGGCCGGTGCTGGTGGTGCGCCAGCCCGCGGAGGTGCTCGCCGCCATGGACTCCTGGAATCGCTCGATGCACGCCAAGTCGGGTCTGGTGGACAGGGTCAAGGCCTCGACCCTGGATGAGGCCGGCGCCGAGCGCCGGGCGCTCGATTTCCTCGCGCAGCACGTGCCGGCGGGCACATCGCCCATGTGCGGCAACTCGATCTGCCAGGATCGCAGGTTCCTCGCGCGCTGGATGCCGAAGCTGGAAGCCTTTTTCCACTACCGCAACCTCGACGTCTCCACGCTGAAGGAGCTGGTCAAGCGCTGGCAGCCCGAGACGGTGAAGGCAATGATGAAGCTGAAAGCCGGCAAGCACGAGGCGCTCGCCGACATCTACGAGTCGATCGAGGAGCTGAAGTTCTACCGCAAGGCGGTGATGACGATCTGACGCGCGAGGGGGCGAGGCCCTGCGCCCCGGGGTCAGACGACCTCGACGATGCACTCGATCTCGACGGGGATGCCCATCGGCAGCGAACCCATGCCGACCGCCGAGCGCGCGTGCTTGCCGGCTTCGCCGAGGACTTCCACGAACAGGTCCGAGCAGCCGTTGATCACCTTGGGGTGGTCGGTGAACTCGGGCACGGCGTTGACCATGCCGAGCACCTTCACCACGCGCCTCACCTTGTCGAGGCTGCCGAGTTCCGCGCGCATGACGGCCAGCAAATCGAGACCGACGGTACGGGCATGCTGGTAGGCCTGCTCGACGGTGTACTCGCGGCCGACTTTCCCGCTGGGGCGCTTGCCGCTCGCGTCGGGGCGCGGACCCTTGCCGGCGAGAAAAAGCAGGTTTCCGGTCCTTGCGGCATTCACATAGTTCGCCGCCGGCGCCGAAACGGCGCCGAGGTCGAGGCCCAACTGCTTGAGTTTTTGCTCCGCCGACATGATTAGGTTCCTCCTGAGGGACATCAACGCGAGGGCACCACCTTGCCGGGATTCATGAGGCCGTGCGGGTCGAACAGGCGCTTGATGTCGCTCATGATGCCGACCACGTCCTCGCCCAGCTCCAGGGTCATCGAGCCGATCTTGCCCATGCCGACGCCATGCTCGCCGGTGCAGGTGCCATCCATTTTCAGGGCGCGCTCGACCACGCGCTTGTTGAACTGCTTGGCGAGCGCTGTCTCCTCCGGCTTGTTCGGGTCCACCAGCAGAACCAGGTGGAAGTTGCCGTCGCCGATGTGGCCGAGGATCGGCACCGGGTTGATGAAGTTCTTCACGTCGGCCATGGTCTCGCGTACGCATTCGGCGAGGCGTGAAATGGGCACGCAGACGTCGGTGGACACGGCGCGCGTGCCGGGGCGGATTTGCAGGCAGGCGAAGTAGGCGTCGTGGCGCGCCTGCCAGAGCTGGGTGCGTTCCTCGGGCTTGGTCGCCCAGACGAAATCCATGCCGCCGTTTTCCCTGGCGATCGCCTGCACCGTTTCCGCCTGTTCGATCACGGATGCCTTCGAACCGTGAAACTCGAAGAAAACGGTGGGCGCCACGCGGTAGCCGGTTTTCTTGTACTTGTTGATCGCGTCGATGGTGATGTCGCAGACCAGGTCGCAGCGCGCGATCGGCACGCCCGCCTGGATGGTCTGGATGACGGTGTTGGTGCAGCCGTCCACCGTCGCGAAGGCGCAGACCGCGGCCGACATCGCCTCCTGCACCGGGTACAGGCGCACCGTGACCTCGGTGATGATGCCGAGCGTGCCCTCGGAGCCGACAAAGAGGCGCGTCAGGTCGTAGCCGGCGGCGGATTTCTTGGCCCGCCGCGATGTCCGGATGACGCGTCCGTCGGCGAGCACCACCTTGAGCGCGAGCACGTTCTCGCGCATGGTGCCGTAGCGCACGGCGTTGGTGCCCGAGGCGCGCGTCGCGGCCATGCCGCCCAGCGTGGCGTCCGCGCCCGGGTCGACCGGGAAAAAGAGGCCCGTGTGCTTGATGTGTTCGTTGAGCTGCTTGCGGGTCACGCCCGCCTGCACCACGGCGTCGAGGTCGGACTCGTGCACCGCGAGCACCTGGTTCATCTGCGACAGGTCGATGCACACGCCGCCCTGCACGGCGAGCACGTGGCCCTCGAGCGAAGTCCCGACCCCGTACGGGATGATCGGCACACGATGCGCGCGGCAGATGTTGACGATGTCGCGCACTTCCTCGGTGCTTTTCGCAAAGACCACGGCGTCGGGCAACGCGTGCGGGAAATAGGACTCGTCCTTGCCGTGGTGCTCTCGCACCGCGGGCGAAGTGGATACGCGCTCGCCGAGCAGGGCCTTCAGCTCCGCGGCCACGGTCTGGTCGAATTCCCGCGCCTTGTTCAAGGGTTCCTCTCCGGTGATGCGGCTATTTTAGTTTGATCTCGCCCTGGAAAGGCACCCTCACCCCCAGCGAGGGGATTTCGAGCGTCACCAGCGCCGGCACCGTCTCCGTGCCGGCCAGCTTGTTCTGCTGCAGCGCGGATTGGACCGCCTGCTCGATCTCCCGCTGCGAATTGACGCCGACCATCTTGAGAAACTTGCGGATGCTCAGATTGAACGTTTCCTGGTCCACGCTACCTCCCTTCCATGATGCGTTGCGCGAGCTGCTTGCCGAGCTCGACCCCCCACTGGTCGAAGCTGTTGATGTTCCAGAGCACGCCCTGGGCAAAGACCTTGTGCTCGTACAGCGCGATCAGCCGGCCAAGATCCCGCGGCGTGCAGGAACGGAACGTGAGGATACTCGAAGGCCGGTTCCCCGGATGTTGCCGGTGCGGCGGCAGCGCCGCATCCCCGGTGCCTAAGGCCAGCGCGTTGGCCTGCGCGCGCAGGTTGGCGGTGAGGACGTCGTTGACCGCGGCGTCGATGAAATCCACGGCGACCGGCGCCGTGCCCTGGTGCAGCAGCTGGTGGAAGGAATGCTGGCTCGGGGTGCCCTCGGCGCCGAAGACGACGGGACAGGTGGCGTAGCCGGCCGGCCGGCCCTCGCGGTCCACGCGCTTGCCGTTGGATTCCATCTCCAGCTGCTGCAGGTACGCGGGCAGCAGCCGCAGGCGGTGGCAATAGGGCAGCACGGCGTGCGCGTGCATGCCGAGAAAGTTCACGTTCCACGCGCCCACGAGCGCCATCAGCGCGGGCACGTTTTCGAGCAGCGGCTCGGCACGGAAGTGCTCGTCCATCTCGCGGCCGCCGGCGAGGAATTCGGCGAAGGCTTCGGCGCCGATGGCGATCTGCGCGGCAAGGCTCGCCGCCGACCAGACCGAGTAGCGGCCGCCGACCGACTCGGAGAACTCGAAAACCTCGGTCGCGCCGAATCTGCGCGCCGCCCCGGGGTTCGCGGTCGCCGCGACGAAATTCCGGAAACCCTTCTGCCTCAACGCGTTGGCATTGGCGAGGGTTTCCTGCGTGGTGAAGGTTTTGGAGGCGACCACCACCAGCGTGCTGTCCGCCTGCGCGCCGGCGATCGCGCGCTCGAGCTCCAGAGGGTCGAGATTGGCGACGAAGCGCACATCGGGCGCATGGGCGCCGAAGGCATCGGCGAGCAGGCGCGGCCCCAGATCCGAGCCGCCGGTGCCCAGGTTGACGATCCGCGCGTAGCGCCCGGGATCCGGTAATCCGGCAACGGGAGCTTGCCGGCGCGCCGCGATGTGTCCGGCGGCACGGTCTTCAGTCGAGTTGATCTTCTCCCCGGCGAAGAGGGCGCTGCGCCACTGCTCGAAACCGCGCTCGTCTGCGAGCTGGGCGAGCAGGCGCAGCGTCAGCGCGCCCAGACGCTGGCGCGAGTAGTCCAGGCGCAGTCCCGGCGCCTCGGCCCGCATCGTGCGCGCGCGCTGCGGATCGCCGGCGAACAACTCGCCCAGGCGCGCGTCTCGCCAGCTCTCGGCATGCGCCTGGAGCTTGCGCCAGGCGGGGCAATCGGTCGGCGGGGTGGTATTCACGTCTTGGATCAGCGGCTCTCGCCGGTGCCGTAACGATACAGCCGGAAGCGCTCGCCCTTGTCGCCGGGCCGGCCGACGTCGGCCAGCTTGCGCCAGCCGGGGCCGGGCGCAACCTCGGCGCGCAGCCTGCCCTGCACGAGAAGCAAGCGGCAGGAGGGTGCGCCCGGCGGGTCCGCGGCGCGCCAGGGTTCGGTCCGGATGCCGGCATGGAAGCTGAGCGCCGCGCGCTGCGGCGAGCCGATCCCCCGCGCGGCGATGCAGCCCGCATCGGCCGGCAGCATCGCGTTCAACTGCAGCGCGACGCCGCGGTAGCTCTTGAGATGATCGGCCCAGGGCAACAGCAGCGTGGCGAAGCAGCCCCACAGGAGCGCCACGCCCGCCGCCCAGCGCGTGACGCCGCGCCACGGCGAGCGCGCGGCGAAATAAAGCAGGTACAGCCAGGCAAGCGTGAGCGCGACCGCGACCGCGAACGGCAGCGGCTCGAACTGCGCCGTGAAGCCCGGCGCCTGCTTGGCGAGGTAGCGGGCGATCCGGCGCGGCCAGCCGGTCAGCAACGCGACGTAGCCGAGCCAGACCATGGCGCTGAAGAAGGTGAAGGTCATGACGCCGAACCAGTCGAGGGAGTTGGCCGCGCCACGGCGCAACCGCGCCACCCCGTGCGCGCCGAGCATGGCGAGCGGCGGCACGAGCAGCATGGTGTTGATGTCCTGCCGCGGTCCGGTCCAGGCGACGGCCGGGAGCAGGAGCAGCGCCGCGGCGAGCGGCACGAACACGCGCGGCGTGCGCCATTGCGCGCGCAGGACCCAGGCCGACCAGAGGGCGAGCGGCCACGCCGGCCAGGCGAACCAGCTGGCGGTGCCGAGGTAATAGCCCAGGTTGTCCAGGAATTCGCCGCGCGCGCCAATGGCCGTCTGCCACCAGAGCGACGCGAGCTCGGGCGAGCGCAGCTGGAGCGCCAGCGGCCAGGAGGCGGCCACCAGGGCGAACGCGGGCACCGCCGCGGCGAGGAATCGGCCCGCGCGCGCCGCGCGCCATTCGTCGCACGCGAAGTGCGCGAGCAGCACCGCCGTCCCCAGCGCCGCCGGCACGACCACCCCCGTGGAGAGAAAGGCGACTCCAAGGGCGGCGCCGAAGGTCAGCCCGGCGCGCAGCGGGCTCCCCCTGCCGAGGAAAGCGAGGCACAGGGCGCCGCATTCGGCGGCGAGGGTCGCGATGTCCGGCACCGCCTCGTGCGCATGCACGATGAGGCCCGTGGAGCCGAGCAGCAGCAGCATTGCCGCGGCGCCCGCGCCGCGGCGCTCGGTCGTGGTGGGCTCGCCCGCCGGATTTTCCGGGTCCGCCGGGCCGGCCGAATGCCGCGCCGCGAGGTACAGCGTCCAGGCCGCGAGCAGCATCGCCGCGCCGCTCGCGATGCGCACCGCGTTGTGAAAGCCGAGCGGACCGCCGAAGACCTTGCCGAAGGCGAGTGCGAGCCAGTGGTAGAACGGCGGATC
Organism: Burkholderiales bacterium; assembly: GCA_020845995.1. Lineage (GTDB taxonomy): Bacteria > Pseudomonadota > Gammaproteobacteria > Burkholderiales > SG8-39 > RBG-16-66-20. Next base: position 26,236 of record JADLES010000062.1, read on the forward strand.
CTCCAGCCAGGGCTCGCCGGCCACGCGCGGCACGACCCAGTCGCCGCTCAGGTGCATCTGATGCGCGACCTCGATGGCGATGACGTCGAAGGCGCGCCAGGGGTCGTGACCGACCAGCCCCGGCGCGACGAACGCCACGGCGATCAGTGCGAGGACGGCATGGGAAGGAGGTAAGGCGAGGCGGGGCAGCATCGACCCCGAAGGCCCTTTAGGGGCCCGCTCCTTCCGCTCAGGCGGCCGATTTCTTGCTGTAGCGGCGCTTGAACTTCTCGACGCGGCCCGCGGTGTCGACGATCTTGTGCTTGCCGGTGTAGTGCGGGTGCGACTCGGAGGAAATCTCGATCTTGACGACCGGGTATTCCTTGCCGTCGGTCCACTTCATCTTCTCGCGGCCCTTGGTGTCGATCACCGCGCGCGTGAGGAAGGAATGGTTGACAGAGGTGTCGAGGAAGATCACCGGCTGGTAGTCGGGGTGGATGCCAGGTTTCATGCGGAAAGCCCTGCCGTCGAGAGGGGCGGAATTATACGTAAATCAGGGACTTGGATCAACCGCGGCGAGAGGTCATCGAGTCGAAGAACTCCGCGTTCGACTTGGTCGCGCGCACCTTGTCGATGAGGAACTCGGCCGCTTCCAGTTCGTCCATCGGGTAGAGGAGCTTCCGAAGCACCCAGATCTTCTGCAGCACTTCCTTCGCGAGCAGCAGTTCCTCGCGCCGCGTGCCCGAGCGATTGACGTTGATCGCCGGGAAGATGCGTTTTTCGTGCATGCGCCGATCGAGGTGGATCTCGAGGTTGCCCGTGCCCTTGAATTCCTCGTAGATCACGTCATCCATGCGGCTGCCGGTGTCGATGAGTGCGGTGGCGATGATGGTGAGCGAGCCGCCTTCCTCGACGTTTCTCGCGGCCCCGAAAAACCGCTTCGGTTTCTGCAAAGCGTTGGCGTCCACGCCGCCCGTCAGCACCTTGCCCGAGGCCGGCTGCACGGTGTTGTAAGCGCGCGCAAGGCGCGTGATGGAGTCGAGCAGGATCACCACGTCTTTCTTGTGCTCGACCAGGCGCTTCGCCTTCTCGATCACCATCTCGGCGACCTGCACGTGGCGCGAGGCGGGTTCGTCGAAGGTCGAGGCGACCACTTCGCCACGCACGCTGCGCGACATCTCGGTCACTTCCTCCGGGCGCTCGTCGATGAGCAGCACGATCAGCGCCACCTCGGGGTGGTTGGCGACGATGGCGTGCGCGACGTGCTGCAGCATCACCGTCTTGCCGGCCTTGGGCGGCGAGACGATCAGGCCGCGCTGGCCCTTGCCGATCGGCGCGATGATGTCGATGATGCGCCCGGTCAGGTTCTCCTCGGCCTTCAGCTCGCGCTCCAGCTTGAACGCCTGGTCCGGGTGCAGCGGCGTGAGGTTCTCGAACAGGATCTTGTGCTTGCCCGCCTCCGGCGCCTCGCCGTTGACCTTGTCGACCTTGACCAGGGCGAAGTAGCGCTCGCCGTCCTTGGGGGTGCGGATCTCGCCCTCGATCGTGTCGCCGGTGTGCAGGTTGAAGCGGCGGATCTGCGAGGGGCTGACGTAGATGTCGTCGGTGGAGGCGAGGTAGGAGGTCTCGGGCGAGCGCAGGAAGCCGAAGCCGTCGGGCAGCACTTCCAGCGTGCCGTCGCCGAAGATCGACTCGCCCTTCTTCGCCTGGTTCTTGAGCATGGCGAAGATGAGGTCCTGCTTGCGCATGCGGTTGGCGCCGTCGACGCCGTTCTGCGTCGCCTGCTCCAGCAGTTCGGAGACGTGTAGGTTCTTAAGCTCTGAAAGTTGCATGTTTCGCGTACATCTTCAGCAATTGAATGGAGTTCGGCCTCTGCCGCGGGCCGGTATCTTCTGAAGGAAGCGGCGCGTGACCCGGCGCCGGGGGTGGGACCGCGCCGTCGTCCAAAGCGGCGCAGCTACGGATTACAGAGTAGGGCTTCTAGATATTGCTGTCAAGAAACGCCGTGAGCTGGGACTTGGAAAGCGCGCCCACCTTGGTTGCCTCGACGTTGCCGTTCTTGAACAGCATGAGCGTGGGGATGCCGCGGATGCCGAACCGGGCCGGCGTGCTCTGGTTCTCGTCGACGTTGATCTTGGCGACCTTCAGCCGCCCGTCGTACTCCTTCGCCACCGCCTCCAGGACCGGGGCGATCGACTTGCAGGGGCCGCACCATTCCGCCCAGTAGTCGACCAGCACCGGGACCTCGGATTGCAGGACCTCGGTGCCGAAATTGTCGTCGGTGACGTGCTGGATGGCTTCAATGCTCATGGGTACGCGGATCCTTGGATGCGGGGGGGGGTGCTGGGGGAGCCGCTATTATGAGGCCTGGCGCCTACGTCATGCTAAACTGTTGATTCATAAATCATTCTATAGCTATGGCGTACGTCGTCACTGAGTCCTGCATCAAGTGCAAGTACACCGACTGCGTGGATGTCTGCCCGGTCGACTGCTTCCGCGAGGGGCCCAACATGCTGGTCATCGACCCGGACGAATGCATCGACTGCACCCTGTGCGTCGCCGAGTGCCCGGTGGAGGCGATCTTCGCCGAGGACGATGTGCCCGACGAGCAGCAGGCCTGGATCGCGCTCAACCGGGAGCTTGCGGCGGGCTGGCGGCCGATCCTCGAGCGCAAGCCCGCGCCCCCGGACGCCGACGAGTGGGCTAAAGTGAAGGACAAGAAGGCAAAGCTCGAGCGCTAGGGGGAAGCGTGTCGGATTTCGGCGTTTCGTTCGCCAACCTGCTGCGGGCGCGGTTCCCGTACATCTACGTTGGCACCTGGGAGGAGGAGCGGGTGCTGGGCATGATCCGCGACACCGCGCGCAACGCGGAGCTGGTGCGCACCCCGCGGAGCGTGTTCACCTGGAGCGTCACCGACGGCCTGGTCGGCCCTTCGGCGCCCGCCAGGGAGATCTGCGAGGCGCCGCTGGATGCGCTCGGCTTCGTCGCCCGGCACGCCGATCCGGCGGTGTTCGTGTTCAAGGACTTCCACGTCTTTTTCGGCACCGACAAGCGCGAGCAGGACCACACCGTGGTGCGCAAGCTGCGCGATCTCTCGACCCTGCTCAAGAACAGCCCCAAGCCCAAGAACGTGGTGTTTCTCGCGCCCACGGTGCGGCTGCCGCTCGAGCTGGAGAAGGAGATCACGGTCCTCGAATTCGACCTGCCGGGCGTGGTCGAGGTGCGCGAGCTGCTGCGCGGCATGATCGAGACCAACAAGCGCGGCGGGCGCCTGACCGTGGAGCTCGGCGACGCGGACATCGACCGCTTCGCCAACGCCGCGCTTGGTCTCACCCTGCACGAGGCGGAGAATGCGTTCGCGCGCGCGATGGTGAAGGACGCGCGCCTCTCGGCGGCCGATATCGAGTCGATCTACGACGAGAAGCGCCAGATCGTCAGGAAGACCGGCATCGTCGAATTCGTGAAGAGCGACGTCCAGATCGCCGATGTCGGCGGCCTGGAGAACCTGAAGAACTGGCTGAAAAAGCGCGACAAGTCCTGGCTGGAGCCCGCGCAGAAGTACGGCCTGCCCGCGCCCAAGGGCGTGCTCATCACCGGCGTGCCCGGCTGCGGCAAGAGCCTGCTCGCCAAGGCGATCGGCTCGGCCTGGCAGCTGCCGCTGCTGCGCCTGGACGTCGGCCGCGTCTTCGGCATGTACATCGGCATGAGCGAGGAGAACATCCGCTCGGCGCTGCGCACCGCCGAGGCGGTCGCGCCCTCGATCCTGTGGGTGGACGAGATCGAGAAGGGCTTCTCGCGCGGCGGCGAGAGCGACGGCGGCACTTCGACGCGCATCTTCGCCACCTTCCTCACCTGGATGCAGGAGAAGGTGAAGCCGGTGTTCGTCATCGCCACCGCCAACGACATCTCGGCGCTGCCGCCCGAGATGCTGAGGAAGGGCCGCTTCGACGAGATCTTCTTCGTCGACCTGCCGACGCGGCGCGAGCGCGCGGATATCTTTTCCCTCCACATGAAGAAAAAAATCAAGGATGCGCAGGTCCTCGGCTCGCTGAAGATCACCCCCGAGGCCTGCGCCAAGCTCGCCGAGGCGACCGAGGGCTTCATCGGCGCCGAGATCGAGCAGGTGGTGGTCGCGGCGCTGTTCGAGGCCTACGCCGAGTCGCGCGCGCTCGCCTGGAGCGACTTCGGCCGCGCCATCAAGTCCACGGTGCCGCTCTCGACGACGCAGGCCGAGCGCATCGCCGAGATCCGCGGCTGGGCCGACAAGCGCGCGGTGCGCGCGAGCGAGCCCGACGACGTTGGCGCGCCGCAGGTCGGCTCGGCGCCGCGGGCATGAGCTCGCGGCCCCAGCGCGGGGAGGAGATGGGGCACACCAGCCGCGGCGTCGGCTGGGAGACGCGGCAGTCCTGGTTCCTGCTGCTCTTTCTCACTGGGGCGCTCTACTGGGCGCCGCTCGTGTACATGGGACTTCGGGTGCTCGAATTCCGCTGGGTCGTCTACGGCCTGCTCTACGCCATCCCGGGCGCGCTGGCCGCGATCGTCTGGGCGAGCGGCGGTTTCGCCGACGCGGGCGCCGGCGCCTACCTGCGCGGCAGCGCGGGTGCGTTCTGGTTCTTTGCGCTGTTCCATACCTGGAACGCGCGCGGCGAGTTCCTCGTCCGGCTCGCCGAGCAGCAATATGAGAAGGAAGACCTGCTCGAGCGCACGCGCATCCGCATCAACGCCGCGAGCGAGGCGGGCGAGGCTGCGGCGCCGGCCGCGCCGCGACGCCTGCTCGACGTCAATCGCGTCACCGAGGCCGAGCTCGCCATGCTTCCCGGCCTGGGGTCCGAGCGCGCGAAGGAGGCGATGCGCCTGCGCGAGCAGATGGGCGACTTCCGCTCCTTTGCTGATTTTGCGGTCAAGCTGCAGCTTGCCGCGCCGGTCATCGTTCGCCTGCGGCCGCTGTTCGAGCCCGACA
>JADLES010000063.1 GCA_020845995.1 Burkholderiales bacterium
ATGCTCAGCCAGGCATCCGGCCTGGTCCACACCTACCTCATTCCCTTCGGCTGGAAGATCCTGGGCGCGATCGCGGTCTGGATCGCCGGCGGCTGGCTGGTGCGGCTGCTTTCCGCCGGGATCGGGCGGATGCTGGCCGCGCAGAAGGTCGATCCCACGCTCGGACGCTACGTCGAGACCGGCGCCAGCGTGCTGATGAAGATCCTGGTGCTGGTCGCGGCGTTCAGCGTGCTCGGCATCGAGACGACCTCGTTCGCCGCCCTGATCGCGGCGCTGGGCATCGCCATCGGCGCCGCCTGGGCGGGGCTGCTCTCCAACTTCGCGGCGGGCATCTTCCTGATGACGCTGCGCCCGTTCAAGGTGGGCGACATGATCACCGTGGCGGGCGTGACCGGCGACGTGCGCGAAATCGGCCTGTTCGTGACCGCGCTGGACAATATCGAGAACGTGCGCATCTACGTCGGCAACGCCAAGATCTTCGCTGACACGATCCACAACTACACGAGCAACCCGCACCGGCGCGTGGACCTTACTGCGCAGATCGCGCACAGCGTGCATCCGAGCGACGCGATCGCCCGCCTGGCCGAGCGCGTGGCGAGGATCCCCGGCGTGCTCGCCTCGCCCAGGCCCTCGGTGGAGATCCTCACGTTCAACGAGTTCGGCACCGTGATCGCGGTGCGCCCCTACTGCCACAACAACGACTACTGGCAGGTGTTCTTCGACGTCAACAAGGCGATCGTCGAAGTCGGCGGCCAGGCGGGCTACGCGACGCCCGAGCGGCGGCTGGCGATGCGCAGCGTCAGCTGATCGAGCGGGCCGATTTCGTGGGCAGCGGCGGCTATTCCGGCTTGACGCCGGTCTCGCGCACGAGCTGGGTCCACTTCGCGCGGTCCGCGCGCACCTTGGCGGCGGTCGCGTCCGGGCCGATCGCGGCCACCACGTAGCCCGCCGGCTCGAACTTGTCGCGCACGTCGGGCATCTGGGCTGCCCTGGCGAGCTCGCTCCAGAGGCGGTCGATGACCGCCCGCGGCGTGCCCGCCGGGGCCCAGAAACCGAACCAGGTGGTGGACTCGAATCCCGCCACGCCCTGTTCCTGGACGGTGGGCACATTGGGCAGGGCGGGTACTCGCGTCGTGGTGCCGGTGCCGATGGCGCGCAGCTTGCCCGCGCGCACATGCGTGATGGCCGGCACCGGCTGGTCCACCAGCACCGGGACGCGGCCGGCCAGCACATCGGTGACCGCGCCCGCGCTGCCGCGGTAGCCGATGTGCTGCATGTCGATGCCGCCCAGCTTGTTGAGGAGCAGGCCGGTCAGGTGGCCGGTGGAACCGGTGCCCGAGGAGGCGAAGAACACCTTGCCCGGATACGCCTTGGCCCAGGCGATCAGTTCGGCGATCGAATGCACGGGGGTCGCGGCGTCGACGATGATGTAGTTGGGCGAAAGCACGGTGATGCCGACCGGGGCGAAGCCCTTCTCCGCGTCGTACTGCACCTCCTTGAAGAACAGCGGCACGAGGATGAACGGCTGCGGCGCGCCGACCAGCAGGGTGTAGCCGTCGGGCGCCGCCTTGGCGACGTCCGCCGCGCCGATCTGCGAGGAGGCGCCGGGCTTGTTCTCGACGACGAAGGGCTGCCCGAACGCGGCCTGCAGCTTGGCCGCGAACGCGCGGCCGGTCAGGTCGGTGGTGCCGCCGGGGCCGTAGGGAACCACCACGCGCACGGGCCTGGACGGATAGGTCTGCGCGTGCGCGGCGAGCGAGCAGGCAAGCGTCAGCAGGAAAAGAAATTTCATGGCTGCTCCGGCGGCGTTTCGAACGGGCTTTTCATTCTAATCCGGCCGCCGGCCCGCGCGGCGCCAGGTCCGGCTCGCCGCAATGGCGCAGGATTTGCGCGCGCACCGCGTCGCGCAGCTTCACCGCAGCCGCCCAGTCGGCGCCTTCCGGCGCGACGGGCGCGCCGAAGTGCACGCTGATCGCGGCGCGGCGCAGGTACCAGGTGCCGTCGCGCATCACCGAGCGCAGGCCGCGCAGCGCCACCGGCACCACCGGGATCCCCGCCTGCGCGGCGGCCTGGAATGCGCCGGTGCGAAACGGCATCAAGCCGGTGTTGCGCGTGAGCGTGCCTTCGGGGAAGACGATCAGCGAGGCGCCCGCCTTGGCGGCGTCGGCCAGCTCGCCGGCGTGCTCCGAGCTTTTCGCCACGTCAAAGCGCTCGACAAAGCGGGTGCCGAATCCCGCCAGCAGCCGGTGCATCAGCCAGTTTTCCTCGAACTCGCGCTTGGCGACGAAGGCGTAGCCGCGGTACTCCAGCAGCGCGAGCAGCGCGAGCGGGTCGAGGTAGCTGGTGTGATTCACCGCCAGCACCGCGGGCCTGCCCGCGGGCAGGTTTTCCAGCCCACTCGCCACCAGCGGCACGCCCGAGAGCCGGAAGAACCAGCGCGACACGAAGCTGCCCGCGCGCCAGCAGGAGCGACCCGGCGCGAACAGCGCGGCGAGGTACGCGAGCGGGAAGAGCAGCGCGAACGCGACATAGCCGCGCAGCGCGAAGGCAAGGCCCGCCAGCGTGCGCAGGCCGCGGCGCAGCTGCGGCGCCGCGCCGGCGAGCACCAGGCGCAGGAACTGCAGCCACACCGCGCCGCCGGCGATCGCCCGCGGCCCGCCCTCGTAGAACTCGCGCGCGGCGACGCGGCGGATCTTGCCGCTGGAAGTCTTGGGCACGGTGCCCGGCGGCGCGAGCACGATGTCGTCGGCCGGCGCGCCGATGAGGCCGACGGCGAGGTCGTTGATCATGCGCCGCAGGTCCTGGTCGATGCCAACCCGGCGCGAAGCGTCCTTGTCGCGCATCTCGGCCAGCACGACCACGCGCTCGGTGCCGCTCGCCGCGTCCTTGCTGCCGAACACCGCCACGCAGCCGCGGCGCACGCCGGCGAGGTCGCCCACCGCCTGCTCGAGCTCGTACGGGCTGATGTTGCGTCCGCCGCGGATGATGATGTCCTTCTCGCGGCCGGTGAGAAAGAGCGTGCCTTCCGACAGGTAGGCGCGATCGCCCGTGTTCAGCCACTCGCCGCCGCCGAAGAGCCCCTTGGTCGCTTCCGGGTCACGGTAATAGCCCGAAGTGGACGAAGGGCCGCGGAACTGCAGGTGACCTTCCTGCCGCTCGGGCAGCTCGAGGCCCGCGGCGTCCACCACGCGGATGTCGTGGCCGGGAATCGGCGTGCCGCAGCCGATGACGATCAAGGGCGACGCCGCGCCTGCCGGCGCTTCGACGGCTTCCCCCGTCTTCGTGAAACGCTCGCGGTCCAGCCGGTCGGCGCGCCAGGGGGTGCCGGGCACCGTGATCGCCACGCCCACCGAGGATTCCGCCAGCCCGTAGGAGGGCGACAGGCAGTTCCGACGCAGACCCCACTTCGAGAAGCGCTTCTCGAATTCGACGATTGTTTCCGGGCTGACCGGCTCTGCGGCATTGAAGGCAAAGCGCCAGGAGGAGAGGTCAATGCCCGCCATGTCCTCGTCGGCGATGCGGCGCAGGCACAACTCGAAGCAGAAATTCGGCCCCCCAGACATGGTGCCGCGGTGCCGGTGGATGGCGCGCAGCCAGCTCACCGGCCGCGACAGGAACGCGAGCGGCGACATGAGCACGGTCGGAAAGCCCAGCACCAGCGAGGCGAAGTTGGCGCCGATCAGGCCGAGGTCGTGGTACAGCGGCAGCCAGCTGACGAACACGTCCGCCGGCGCCGCGTTCACCGCCGCGCCCATGGCGCGCACGTTGGCCATCAGGTTCGCGTGCGAGAGCACCACGCCCTTGGGGCTGCCGGTCGAGCCCGAGGTGTACTGCAGGAATCCCGTGTCGCCGGGCTTGCGGTGTACCGGATTGAAGTTTTTTCCAGACGATGCATTGAAATCCTGAGGGGTCAAGATCAAATTCAAGGACTCCACTTGCGCTCGCAGGAGGTAGGCAAGCGGCTTCGCCTCCGGGATGGTGACCATGATGGTCGCGCCGGCGCTCTTCAGGATGCCGACGTGGCGCGACATGTGGTCCTCGATCGTCGTCAGGCGCGCCGGCGGGTAGAGGGGCACCGGCACGCCGCCGGCGAGCATCACGCCGTAGAAGCAGTACAGGTACTCCTTGCAGGTGGGCAGCATGATCGCCACCATCTGCCCGGGCTGCAGGCCCGCGTCGGCGAGGCGCGCCGCGTAGCCGAGCGCGCCCTCCCAGAGCGCCTTGTACGTGAGCGGAAACTCCACCTGCTCCTCGTACATGAACACTGTCAGCCGATCGGGCTGGCGCTCGACGTGGTACTCGAGCGCCTCGGTGAGCGTGCGCGCCTGCGCTTCCGAGGGCGCGCGCACGCCTTCGCCCTGCGCGAGGCTCGCCACGCTGGTGTCGGCCGCCTGGCGGGCGGACGCGTGCCCGGCGCTGGAGAGCAGGAAGCGCAGCAAGTCGCGCGGCGTCTCGCTGGTCGCCAGCGCCTGCTCGGGCAGGCTCGCGCCGAACTCCTTCTCCAGGCGCAGCACCAGCTCGACGCGCGCGAGGCTGTCGAGCCCCAACTCCTTTTCCAGCGACGTGTCGAGCGCGACCTGCGGCTCGACGTGCGGGCGTGCCTCGCGCGCCACCGCCGCAACCACCTCCAGCAGGCGCTCGGGCGCGATCTGTTTCGGTCCGGTGGTCATGCGTCGCGGCGAGTGTAGACTATTTGCATGCGTCGGCTTTTCGCGGCGCTGTGCACTGTGCCGCGTGGGGCGATGGCACGCCGCAGCGGGCCGCGAAGCTGATGGCCGAGGCGGCCGCCTAAACCAAGTCCGCGCCTGCCTGTCGGGCGCTAGTCATAGGAAGCTCGCTGGCCCGAGGGGAACGATCCCCTTCGGGTTGATGCGGCGGTGGCTCTCGTAGTAATGCCGCTTGACGTGGTTGGCGTCGAAAGTCGCCGCGACCCCCGGTAGTTCGTACAGGCGCCGCATGTAAGCCTGCAGGTGCGCGTAGTCGGCAATGCGCCGCAGATTGCACTTGAAGTGCGAGTAATAGACGAGGTCGAAGCGAAGCAGCGTCGGCAGCAGCCGCACGTCGGCCTCGGTGAGCATCTCGCCGCAAAGGTATGCACGCCGCGCGAGGCGCGCGTCGAGCCAGTCGAGCGTCTCGAAGAGGGGCTTCGCCGCTTCGTCGTACGCCGCCTGCGTGGTGGCGAAACCGGCCCGGTAGACGCCATTATTCACGCTGGCATAGACGCGCCCATTGATCGCATCGATCTCCGCGCGCAGCCGTTCGGGGTAGTAGTCGCCATCACGGGCGCCGACACGATCAAACGCCGAGTTGAACATGCGCACGATCTCGGAGGACTCGTTGTTGACGATCGTCGCCCGCTTCTTGTCCCACAGCACCGGCGTCGTTGCGCGCCCCGTGTACTCTGGATCGGCGGCGCGGTAGATCTCGTATAGGTACTTCGCGCCGTGGATCGGGTCGGGCACCACGCCCTCGCCCAGCTCGAAGGTCCAGCCGTGCTCGAGCATCCTCCAGTGCACGACTGATACCGGAACAAGCGCCTCCAGGCCTTTAAGCGCACGCATGATGAGCGTGCGGTGCGCCCAGGGGCAGGCGAGGCTGACGTAGAGATGATAGCGCCCGGCCTCGGCTGCGAACTCGTCTCCGGTGCCCGCGGTCACCCAGCCGCGGAAGGTGCTCTGCTGGCGCTCGAAGCGTCCGCCGGTGCGCGACGTGTCGTACCAGGTATCCTGCCAGACACCTTCGACAAGCTGCCCCATCGGTCAGGCTTTCCCTATCTCGCTTTTCGCCTCCGTCCAGCGCTCGAGCTTCGCGCGCGCGCCGTTCTTCGCCGGGTCCATCCTCTCGTCGTGATTAGGGCGCTTGACGGTAAGCTCGATCACGTAACCGTTGGGATCGCGGAAATAGATGGAGTCGATGAAACCGTGATCCGACACCCCGCGCGTCTCAATGCCGCGCTGCCTGCCCTCGGCGAACTTCCTCTCCAGCTCTGCGCGGTCCACTTCCAGCGCGATGTGCAGGTCGTAGTCGAGTTGGGCCTTGAAGTCGAACGGCATGTCCGGCGCCTCGAAGAACGCCAGGTATGAGCCGTCTCCCATACGGTAGAACGTATGCAGCGTGTTTGTCTTGCGCCCGCTTTTCGTCTCCTTGATTTCGAGCGTGCCTGCGAGCGGCAGGCCCAGAAACCCCTCATAGAAGCGCCGTGTCTCCTCTGAGTCGCGGCAGCGGTAGGCGTTGTGATGCAGTCCTTTGATCATGGCGTCAAACCGTCTCGAAAGGTCCCTTCAGGGATCGGGCATAGCCGTCGATTACTTCGTTCACCTTTTGCCAGCTCTTGAGCGCCTTCATGCCGGCCAGCCAGGCTTTCACCTTCGGATAGCTGCCGAGGTTCGAGCCCACCGTCTCCGCCAGCGCGACGAAGGGTGCGGCGAAGAAGTCCGCGATCGTCATCTTGTCGCCCGCGAGGAATTGCTTGCCGAGGAGCTGGTCGTTCATGACCTTCAACCACCCCGCTGCGCGCTCCTTGCCCCACTTCAGGGTTTCCTTTTGGGCCTCGTCGGTCGGGCGCTTGTGGTGCGGGAAGATCTGCGGGTAAACCAAGCCGTAGGCGAGGTCGCGGCAGAGCTGCGTATTCACCCAGTCCATGCGCTCGTTGACTCGCGCTCGCTCCTTTAGGTCTTTCGGATAGAGTGGCGAGCTCGTTTTCTCGGCGAGGTACTTCAGGATCGCACTGGATTCGGTGAGCCGGAAGTCGCCATCGTCCATGGCCGGGACGAGATGGTTTGGATTGATTGCCTCGTAGGGCGGCTTGTAGTGCTCTCCGGTAAAGAGGTCGATCACCTGGAAATCGGCTTGAAGGTTCGACTCCTGGGCGAAAAGCATCAGCGGCCGAGAGGTCGTAGAGGCGGGGTGGTAGTAGATTTTCATTTTGGCTCCTTGGAGTTGGGCAGGGGTTGATCCGCCGAAGGATATCGAGTGTCAAGGACGGCGCGATGCGCGACACGCTTAACCTACTGCGCGGTAACGCCCGCGGCTTTCACCACCTTCGCCCAGCGCGCAATCTCCGCGCGCACGTGCGCATCGAGCGCCTCGGGCGTCGAGCCGACCACCTGGTAGCCCGAGGACTCGATGACCTTCTTCACCTCGGGCACGTTCATGGCGCGCTTGAACTCGGCGTTCAGCTTCTGCACGATCGGCTGCGGCGTGCCGGCAGCGGCAAACACGCCGTACCACACGGAGACGTCGAAACCGGGCACGCCCGACTCGATGACGGTCGGCACGTTCGGCAACACGGCGGCGCGCGCGGCGGTGGTCACGGCGATGGCGCGGAACTTGCCCGCCTGGATCTGCGGCAGCGACGAGCCGATGGCGTCGAACATGAGATCCACCTCGCGCCCGAGAATCGCGGTGATCGCCGGGCCGCTGCCCTTGTAGGGCACGTGCGTCATGTCCACCCCCACCGTCATCTTGAACAGCTCCACCGCAAGATGGCTGGTGTTGCCGGGGCCGGCCGAAGCGTAGTTGAGCTTGCCCTTGTTCGCTTTCGCCGCCTCGATCAGGTCGCGCAGCGTGCGAATGGGCGAGTCGGCGTGCACCTCGACGACCAGCGGCGCTACCGCCGCGAGCGTGATCGGCGTGAAGTCCTTGACCGTGTCGTAGGGCAGCTTCGGCATCAGCGTCGCGTTGACCGCGTGCGCGGTGAGCAGCAGCACGAGGGTGTAGCCGTCCGGCGCGGATTTGGCGGTGAAGTCGGCGGCGATGGTCGAGCCCGCCCCCGGCTTGTACTCGATCAGGACCGGCTGGCCCAGGCCCTTGGTCATCTCGTTGGCGATCGGCCGCGCGAGCACGTCCGAGCTGCCCGCGGGCGGGTAGGCCATGATGAACTTGATGGGCCGGTTCGGGTACTGGGCGCCGGCGGTGCCGGAAAGTACGATGAAGAACAACAGCAAGGAGAGGAATCTCATGGTGGCGGCGCCTCCTCGAATCGGTTGCGCTCCAGTGTACCCCGGGTAGACTGGGCTTCCAGGGGGATCCGGTGGCGGCGGCGAAACACCCGTTCGAGCAGCTGCTCGCGGTGGCGCGCGAGGTGTCGTACATGAAGGGTGCCGAGCTGGTGCGCCAGGGCGAGGCTTCGCGTGGCGCGTTCCTGATCCGCTCGGGCTCGGCGGCGGCGAGCGTGGCGCTGCCCGGCGGCGGGCGCCTGACCGTGGCCCGCTTCGGCGACGGCGACATGTTCGGCGAGATGGCGCTGATCGAGCGCGGAGTGGTCTCCGCCACCGTGGTCGCCGAGTCGAACGTGGACGCCTGGTTCGTAGGCCGCGACGATTTTCGCGCCCTGGTGGCGAGCCGCGAGCGCAACGCTCTTTCGACGCAGCGGGCCATCACGCAGGCGCTTGCCGGGCGGTTGCGCGCGCTCAACGAGCGCGTGCAGGCCTATCCGGCCGCCGAGGACCGGCCCGCGGGCGGTCCGGCGCCGGCGGCCGATCCGCTCGCCGGCGTGCCGCGCTCGCGCCGCGCCTCCTTCGACTGGCGCGCATTCCTGCCGGTGCTGCCCTTCTTCGAGGGGTTCGACGCCGAGGGCATCGACGAGCTCGCCGCGGCGGGCTGGGTCCTCGAGCTGCCCAGGGGCGCCTGGGTCTTCGTCGCGGGGCGCCAGGCCGAGTCCTGTTTCCTGGTCCTGCGCGGCGCGCTGGAGATCTTTATTGAAAAGGAAAGCAAAATCCGGCGCGTCGCGATCGCCGGCCCGGGCGAGTTGGTCGGCTTCATGGCGGTCATCACCGGCGCCGCGCGCGCCAACAACGCGCGCGCGCGCGAGGCCTGCTGCCTGCTCGAGGTTCCGCGCGCGGCGTTCCTGGAAATCTACAACGGCGACTCGGGAGCCACCGTCAGCCTGCAGCATGCGATCCACCGCAGCCTGATGCGCTCGCTGGCGAGGACCAATACCCAGCTCACCCGGCTGATCAGCCACGCTCAGCTGGCGCGCGCAAAGCGTGAGGCGGAGGAACTGGAGGCGGCGCTACACGGGCAGATCGTGCTTACTGCAGCAGCTGCACCGCAAGCCGCGGCCGGCCCTGCCTGAGCTCGGCGAACAGGGCGCCGTACTCGGGAAGCTCCACCCACGCTGAAGTGTCCTTCGTCAGCGGCTCCGAGGCGACGATGATCGAGTCCGCGTTTTCCGCTCCGCCGGTCATCTTCCATTCGCCGTCATGCAGCGCGTAGTCGCTGCCCAGCGTGTACCAGAGCGAGAGGAAAGAGAGGTTCGCCTCGTGCACTGTCGCCGGGTCCTCGGTCCGGTAGCAGCCGAAGTCGAAGCAGTAGCGCACCGCCGCAAGCTGCCGGCCATTGGCGATGAACAGGTTCACCGAGGAGGAAAGCGCGATGCCGAGCTTCGCGCGCGCAGCGCGAATGATGTCCAGAGTTTCCTGGATTGCCTGGAACATCGAGCTTTCCGCGAACTCATCCTGGGGACCCGGCAATCGCGACACCAGCAGCGCGTAGATCCACTCGCTGTCGGTCGTGCCGTGGATCTGCGCCAGGTACTCCGGCCGGATGTGCGCGAGCAGCAGCGGCTTGATGCGCGCGAACTCGGCCAGGTCGCCGTTGTGCGCCAGCACCAGCGGCACGTCCTGGAAATGGAACGGGTGCACGTTCTGCAGCGAAATCTCCACGCGCGTCGAATAGGCGACGCCGCGCACGTGCGCGAGCACGCAGGAAGGCCGGATCTTCTGCGCCAGGTTCTGCAGGTTGCGGTCAAACACCGGCAGCGACTGCGAGTAGTAGGCGTAGGCGCGCTCGGGGTCGGCGCTGGCCGGGTCCCAGGCGCGCAGCCCGAAGCCGGCGAGGTTGAGCATGTGCAGCATCTTCGGCATATAGGACTGCCGGATCAGCGCCGAGTCGGGCTGATAGAGCAGGTTGTCCAGCAGCACCGGCTGGCCGAGGTAGAGGAGGGCGCGGCACATGGCGCTAGGCCGTCGGCGGTTTGATTTCTTCCAGCCGGTCGGTCGCTGGGGGCGGAGCGGGCGATAGCGCCGTGATCTCGGCGCGCAGCGCGGGCGTCATGTCTACTTCGACCGCGTTGAGCGAGTCCTTGAGCTGCTCGAGGTTGCGCGCACCGACGATGGGGGCGGTGATCGCCGGATGGGCGCCGACCCAGGCGATGGCCGTGCTGACCGGGTGCAGGCCGCGCTGCCGGCAGAAGGCGACGAACTTCTCCGCGGTTTCGAACATCCAGGATTCGCCATAGCGCGCCGCGTACATCTTGTTGGACTTGATGCGGCCCGTGGCCTGGCCGGAATATTTCCCCAACAGCAGGCCCGCGCCCGCCGGGCTGTAGGGGATGACGCCGATGCCGTTGGCTTCGGCCATCGGCAGGATCTCGACTTCGGCCTGGCGCTTGACGAGGTTGTACATCGGTTGCGCCACTTGCAGGCGCGCCCAGTCGTGGCGCTCCTGGAGGTCCAGCGCGCGCTGCGTCTGCCACGCCGACCAGTTGCTGACCGCCGGGTAGAGCACCTTGCCCGCCCGCACCAGGTCTTCCATCGCGCGCATGGCCTCGTCGATGGGCGTGCGCGCATCGAAGCGGTGGTAGAACAGTACCTCGATGCGGTCGGTCTGCAGCCGCCGCAGGCTCGCCTCGACCGCGCGCGAGACGTGGCGGCGCGAGGCGCCGCGCGCGTTCACGTCCTCGCTCACCGCGTTGTGGCACTTGGTGGCGAGAACCACGTTTTCGCGGTGGCCCTTCACCAGCCGGCCGAGGATCTCCTCCGAGCGCCCCTTGTTGTACTCGTCGGCGGTGTCGAAAAAGTTGACGCCCGCGTCGCGGCAGGCCGCGTACATGGCGGCCGACGCAGGCTCATCGGCGTCGCCGCCGAAGGACATGGTGCCGAAACACAGCTCGGAGACCTGAACCCCGGTGCGACCCAGCGGCTTGGTCTTCACTCCGGCCCCGGCTATTCGGGGATCGCGCCCAGCATGTAGAGCGTCTCGATCACCGGCCCGGGAGGTCCCAGCTCACGGAACCAGCGGCCGAAGATGTCGACGATCTCGCCGCTGCGGTAGATGTGCGCAAGCCCGCTGTTGACCGCGAGGCGGAAGTTCGCGTCGCCGCGCGGCAGCGCGATGCCGTAGGGCTCGAAGGAAAGCTGGTCGGGCAGCAGGTCGAAGGCACGCGGGTCCTTGGCCTTGACCGCGGAGCCGATCAGCAGCAGGCGGTCGCTCGCGAACGCGTCCACGCGGCCCTCCTCCAGGGCGGCGAAAGCGTCGTCGCGGTACTTGAACGGCACGACGGCGGCCGAAACCTGGCGCGCCTTGAGCAGCTCGTTGATGGCGCGCGCGTTGGTGGTGCCGCCGATCACCGCGATTTTCTTGCCCGACATGTCCGACAGCGAGCGCAGGCCCGAGCCGGCCTTGGTCATCAGCCCGGTGGTTTCAAGGAAAATGAAACTCGAGAAATCCACCTGCTTGAGCCGCGAAAGGGTCACCGTGCTCGAGCCGCATTCCATGTCGGCCTGGCCCTTGGCGATCGCATCGAAGCGGTTCAGGCTGGTCACCGGGAGCCACTTGATTTTCAGGTCCTTGACGCTGACCTGGTTGCCGATCAGGTCGGCCACGCGCTTGCACAGGTCGATCGAGAAGCCGACCACCGCCTTGCTGTCGTCGACGAAGGAAAACGGCGCGGCGTCGACGCGATGCGCGATGATGATGGTCTTCGATTCGGCGATCCGCTTCAGGCGGCCATCGAGGTTCTGCGCGAGGGCGGGAAAGGCGGCGAGAAGGGCGAGCGCAAACGTGCAGCTACGATACATGGCGGGTTTTCCCGGAACGGTCCTGAAAAGCGCGCCACGATACCGGCTTTTCCAGGCAGCGGCAATCGAGGCGCGCGCTGAGCCTAGCCGGCCGGCCGCACCCAGGTCTCCGACCAGGCCAGGCAGGCGCTGCTCGAATCGCGCTCGCCGCGCTTTTCCGGGTACGGCGCGCCGGCGGCGAGGCGGCCGTTGAGCGCAATGCGCGCCGAACGCGCCGGGAAGAAGGTGCTGAAGACCCCGATCGGTCGTCCGCCCGTGCCCGGCGGCATGGTGAGCACGAACGGCGCGAGGAAGTCCTCCCAGCAGAGCAGGATCTCCGCGTCCTTCGCCGTCGCCAACTCGGCGGCCCGGGAATCGATTCCGCCCGAGCGCGAGAACTGCGCCGACGTCACCGGCGTCGCGGCATCGGCGAACGCGGGAAAGAGCAGCGACTCGATTTCCTTCTGCAGCCAGCGCGCGACCGGCGGATTGTCCGACCAGATCCTCGCCGCGCCGCCGGTGAGCGCGCTCTTCAGGAACAGCGCGTGCCCGGCGCCGGCGGGACACCAGAGCACGCGCCAGTGGCTGGCGCGATCGGTCTGAGTCTTGCCGCCGTCGGCGCTGAGGCGGATGAAGGAGTTTTCTCCGGTCATGATGACGTTGTTCGGATCGACGGGCGAGCTCATGGGTTCCTCCTGCGGGATGGCGGATCATTGCAGAATGTCCGCGGTCGGCGCAATCGATTTCCGGCGGGCGGTGCCGCCCGGGCGGTCCGGTTCGGCGCTGTTTCGCGGCCTGACATCGTGCGCGCCGCGGCGGCGCATCGCGCCATCGCGCCTGCGGGTAACATAGACGAATGGAAATTCCCGTCGTTCGGCTCGGCCCGGTGAGCGTGCATCTGGGCGAAAAATCGGGAAAGTATCCCGACGGCAACCAGGTCGTGGTGCGCGGCGCCGACACGCTCGCGGCGTTCGACACCCCGCTGGTGGCGAACCGGATGGGCGCGGAACTGCTCGATGCCGATCTGGTGATTCTCGGCCATGTGCATGAAGATCACATGGCGGGGCTGCACCGGCTGCCGCAAGCGCACGTGCACGTGCACGAAGCGGACGTCGAGGCCGCGCGCAGCTGGGAGGGCCTCGCGCGGCATTACGGCTACGCGTCGAAGGTCCTTCCCGGCATGCGCGCGATGATCGAGGAGAAGTTCCACTACGCGCCCCGGCCGGACGCGCATGCCTACGGCGACGGCGCGGCCTGGGACCTCGGCGGCGGCGTGCGCGTGACGGCTATCCACCTTCCCGGCCATACCCGAGGGCACTGCGCGCTGCTGGTCGAGCCGGGCGGCATCGCCTTCATCGGCGACATCGATCTTTCGTCCTTCGGTCCGTACTACGGCGACGCCACGTCCAGCCTGGCCGAGTTCCGGCGCACGCTCCGGGCCGTGAAGGACCTCCCGGCGCGCGCCTGGATCACCTCGCACCACAAGGGGGTGATCACCGAGCGCGACAGGTTCCTTTCGCTGCTGCAATCGTTCGCCGCGCGGTTGGATGCGCGCGAGCAGGCGATCGCCGATTACCTGCGACAGCGGCCCTCGACGCTGGAAGAGCTCGTCGCGCACCGGTTCGTCTACCCGAAGCATCTCGACGACTACTATTACGAGGATGCCGAGCGCCGCACGGTCGGGCAGCACCTGGTCGAACTCGCGGCGGCCGGCCGCGCCCTGGACGAAGGCGGGCGCTGGTGGATCCGGGGCGGCGATTGAAAGGGAGGATGCGATGTACATCGTGACCGTGATGCTTCACGTCGATTCGCGCCATGCCGATGCGTTCCGGGCGCGGGTTGTCGACAACGCGCAGACGAGCAGAAGGCGGGAGCCCGGATGCCTGCAGTTCGACGTCTGCTCCGATCCGATGCACAAGGATCGCGTTTTCCTGTACGAGGTATACGCGGACCGCGCTGCATTCGACGCCCATATGGCCTCCCCGCATTTCAAGTCGTTCGAGAAGGAGAGCGCGCCCTGGATCACCGCGAAGGACGTGCGCAGCTTCGAACGCATCCATTCCGCCTGACGCGGAGCTTGACCGCAGTCAAGAATCTTCGCGCGGGCGCGCGCCCATAATCGAGCCGTGAAGAATGACGCCAGGCGAAGGTCGGGGCCGAAGGGCCGCCGCGTCGATCCGCGCGCGCGGCATGAGATCGCCGTTCTGCTCGGCGCCGCGCCGCGCCGCCGCGACCTGCTGATCGAGCATCTGCACAGGATCCAGGATCGCTACGGCCGCCTCTCCGCGGCGCATCTCGCGGCGCTCGCCGAGGCGATGCGGCTGTCCCAGACCGAGGTCTACGAGGTGGCGACGTTCTATCACCACTTCGACGTCCTCCGGGACGGCGAAGCCGCGCCGCCGGCGCTGACGGTGCGCGTCTGCGACTCGTTGTCCTGCGCGCTCGCAGGGTCGGAGGCCCTGCTCGAGAAACTGCCCGGAACCCTTGGCAAGGATGTGCGCGTGCTGCGCGCTCCCTGCGTGGGGCGCTGCGAGAGCGCGCCGGTCGCCGTCGTGGGACAGAACCCGGTGAGGAATGCTTCCGCTACCTCGATTGAAAAGGCGATCAAGGCGGGGCTGACGCGCTGCGCGGTCGATCCCTATCTTGATTTCGACGCCTACAGGAAGAAGGGCGGCTACAAGCTCATCGCCGACTGCCTTGCCGGCAAGCGCACGCGCGAGGAGATCACGAAGATCATGGAGGACTCCGCGCTGCGGGGGATGGGCGGGGCGGGCTTTCCGGCGGGGCGCAAGTGGCGGATCGTCGCCGCCGAGCCGGCGCCGCGCCTGCTGGCCGTCAACATCGACGAGGGCGAGCCCGGCACGTTCAAGGACCGCTGGTACCTCGAGCGGGATCCGCACCGTTTCCTCGAAGGCATGCTGGTCGCCGCCTGGTGCGCCGGGGTCGGGGAAATCTACATCTACCTTCGCGACGAGTACGCCGGGTGCAGGGCGATTCTCGGGAATGAAATCCGGAAACTGAAGAGAAGGCCCCCCTGCGCGCTGCCCCCGATCCACCTGCGTCGCGGTGCGGGCGCCTATATCTGCGGCGAGGAATCGGCGATGATCGAGTCGATCGAGGGCAAGCGCGGCATGCCTCGGCTGCGGCCGCCGTACGTGGCCCAGGTCGGCCTGTTCGGCTACCCCACGCTCGAGCACAACCTGGAAACCGTCTACTGGGTGCGCGAGATCGTGGAAAAGGGCGCGGCGTGGTTCGCCGCGCAGGGGCGCAACGGCCGCAAGGGCCTGCGCTCCTTCTCGGTTTCGGGGCGCGTGAAAAAGCCAGGCATGCACCTGGCGCCTGCCGGCATCACGGCAAAGGAACTGATCGCAGAATACTGCGGCGGCATGCTCGACGGCCATCAGTTCTACGGCTATTTGCCCGGCGGCGCCTCGGGCGGGATCCTGCCCGCGAGCCTCGGGGACGTGCCGCTCGATTTCGACACGCTGCAGCCGCACGGCGGCCTCATCGGTTCGGCGGCGGTCGTGGTTCTCTCCGACAGGGACAGGGCCGCGGACGCGGCCCGCAACCTGATGCGGTTCTTCCGCGACGAATCCTGCGGGCAGTGCACCCCGTGCCGCGCGGGCACCGCCAAGGCACACGCGCTGATGGAGGCGAAGCATTGGAACCAATCCTTGCTCGGGGAGCTCTCACAGGCGATGATGGACGCCTCGATCTGCGGCCTCGGGCAAGCGGCGCCGAATCCGGCGCTGACCGTGATGAAGTACTTTCCGCAGGAAGTGGGATAAGCGATGGAGCGCATCGGCGCCGGGCAACTGGCCACACTGCCCGTAGAGTTCAGGCTGAACGGCAAGACGGTCATCGGCCGCCCCGACGAGCCGATCATCGAGACCGCGCGCCGGAACGGCGTCGCCATTCCGCACCTGTGTTATTCGCGCGCGCTGCGGCCGGACGGCAACTGCCGCGCCTGCGTGGTCGAGATCAAGGGCGAGCGCGTGCTCGCGCCCTCCTGCTGCCGCTTCCCGGCCCAGGGGATGGAGGTCACCACCGACAGCCCGCGCGCGCTCGCCTCGCAGAAGATGGTGCTCGAGCTGCTGCTCGCGGACATGCCCGAGACCCGGTTCACCCCCAACAACAAGCTCGACGTCTGGGCGCGGAGACTGAAGGTCGGCAAGCCGAGATTTCCCGCGAGAGCGGGACCAAGGCCCGATCTTTCGCATCCGGCGATCGCCGTCAACCTGGACGCCTGCATCCAGTGCACACGCTGCCTGCGCGCATGCCGCGAGGAGCAGGTGAACGATGTCATCGGCTACGCGTTCCGTGGGGAGCATTCCAAGATCGTCTTCGACCAGGACGACCTGATGGGCGATTCGACCTGCGTCGCCTGCGGCGAATGCGTGCAGGCCTGCCCGACCGGAGCGCTCATGCCGGCGCGCGGAGCCGGGATGCAGGTCGTGGACCGCAAGGTGGATTCGGTGTGCCCGTTTTGCGGCGTCGGCTGCCAGCTCACCTACCACGTGAGCCAGGGCGAGAACGTCATCAAGTTCGTCAGCGGCCGCGACGGTCCGGCGAACCGCGGCCGCCTGTGCGTGAAGGGCCGCTACGGATTCGACTACGTGCAGCACCCGCAGCGGCTCACCAGGCCTTTGATCCGGAAGAAGGGCGCAGGAAAATCCGCCCGTTTCACGGTCGATCCCGCCAACTGGACGGAGGCCTTCCGCGAGGCGAGCTGGGAAGAAGCCCTCGAATTCGCCGCTGCGGGGTTGCTGAAAATACGCAAGGAGGATCGTTTCGCGCTGGCGGGCTTTGGTTCCGCCAAAGGCTCGAACGAGGAAGCCTATCTCTTTCAGAAGCTGGTGCGCACCGGGTTCGGCACCAACAACGTCGACCACTGCACGCGCCTGTGCCACGCGTCCTCGGTCGCGGCGCTGCTCGAAGGCGTCGGCTCGGGCGCGGTCTCCAACCAGGTGGGCGACGTGAGGAACGCCGAGGTGGTGTTCGTGATCGGCGCCAACCCGACGGTGAACCATCCGGTCGCCGCCACGTGGATGAAGAACGCGGCCAGGGCGGGCGTCAAGCTGATCGTCGCCGACCCGCGCCGCACCGAGCTCGCGCGCCATGCAACGCACTTCCTGCAGTTCAAGCCCGACACCGACGTGGCGATGCTGAACGCGATGATCCACGCGGTCATCGACGAGGATCTGGTTGATCGCAAGTTCATCGCCGACCGCACCAGCGGCTTCGAGGCGCTGAAGGAGAACGCGAAGAACTTCTCGCCCGAGAAGATGGCGCCGGTCTGCGGCATCCCGGCGCGGACGCTGCGCGAAGTGGCGCGCCTCTTCGCACGCTCGAAGGGGTCGATGATCCTCTGGGGCATGGGCGTCTCGCAGCACGTGCACGGCACCGACAACGCGCGCTGCCTGATCGCGCTGTCGCTGATGACCGGCCAGGTCGGCAAGCCGGGCAGCGGGCTGCACCCGCTGCGCGGGCAGAACAACGTGCAGGGCGCCTCGGACGCGGGCCTGATCCCGATGATGTACCCCGACTACCAGCGCGTCGACAACCCGGAAGCGAACCGGCGCTTCCAGGGGCTGTGGAACGCGAAGCTCGAGACCAGGCCCGGCCTGACCGTGGTCGAGGTCATCCGCGCGGCCGACGCCGGCCAGGTGCGCGGCATGTACATCATGGGCGAGAACCCGGCCATGTCGGATCCAGACGCGGAGCACGCGCGCGCCGCGATGGCGAAGCTGGAGCACCTCGTGGTGCAAGATATCTTCCTCACCGAGACCTGCTACCTCGCCGACGTGGTGCTGCCGGCGACGGCATGGCCGGAGAAGGACGGTACGGTGACCAACACCGACCGCATGGTGCAGTTCGGCCGCAAGGCGCTCAACCCGCCTGGCGAAGCGCGCGCGGACCTGTGGATCCTGAACGAGATGGCGAAGCGGCTCGGGCTGGACTGGCATTACGAGCATCCACGGCAGGTGTTCGACGAGATGAGAAAGGGCATGAACTCGATCGCTGGCATTACCTGGGAGCGCCTCGAGCGCGACTCGGCGGTCGTGTATCCCTGCGAAAACGAGGGCGATCCCGGCCAGCCGGTGGTGTTCACCGAGGTGTTCCCGACCGCGACCGGGCGCGCGAAATTCGTGCCCGCGGATCTGATCCCGGCCGACGAGCGGCCCGACGAGGAATACCCGATGGTGCTCATCACCGGACGGCAGCTCGAGCACTGGCACACCGGCGCGATGACGCGCCGCGCCGGCGTGCTCGATGCGATCGAGCCAGAGCCCACGGCCTTGCTGCACCCGCTGGACATCGACGAGCTGGGAGCAAAGCCGGGAGACATCGTCACCGTGCGCTCCCGGCGCGGCGGCATTTCGCTGTACGCCCGCGCCGACGAAGGCACCCCGCGCGGCGCCGTGTTCATCCCGTTCGCGTACTACGAAGCGGCGGCGAACGTGCTCACCAACCCGAAGCTGGACCCGTTCGGCAAGATTCCGGAGTTCAAGTATTGCGCCGTAAGGGTGACCAAGGGAGGTGCGCGACCCAAGTACCCGGGCTATGGAAAGGGTCGAAGCCTCGCGGAACTGTACGGATGAGTCTGGACGCGGCGCCGCGGCAGCGCCATCCAGCGTGAATTTTCACAATTTTCCGGTCGTCCTGTGGTACGTTCCGATGGCTGATTTCCGCGTCGAACTGGCGGCGATGCTCCCGCGTCGGGCGAGCGCCGCCGGTTCCTTGAAAAACAAGTTCTGTTGAATCCGGCGCCGGGGGGGGCGCCAAGCCTGCGGAGGAGCCGCGTGGGGGGTGTTTTTTCCGTGAATCCGAGCTTGCGCGTACTGGTGGCAGGGATGCTTGCGCTGCTGGCCGTCGCTCCGGCGGCGCGAGGCGAATCGCTCCTCGAGGCGTACGCGCTCGCGCTCCGGAGCGATCCGAAGTTCAAGGCCGCGCAGGCCGAATCCGGGGCGAGCGGCACCGCCATCGACCAGGCGCGCGCCGGGTTCCTGCCGACCGCGCGCTTCGATCGCGAGCACACGGATTCCCGCCAGCGCATCCTGAGCAGCGACAATCCCGTCTTCAGCACCGGTACCTCGAACTTTCCCACCGACAACAAGACGCTCTTCGTCTCGCAGCCGATCTTCCGCAAGGATGTCATCGAGCGCTACCAGCAGGCGAAAGCGGTGGTGCGGCAGTCCGAGTTCCTCCTGCTCGCCGCCGAGCAGGACCTGATCCTGCGCACGACCTCGGCCTATCTGCTGGTACTGGCGGCCGGTGACGGCCTCGCGCTTGCCGTGGCCGAACGCGAGGCGGTCGGCAAGGCGCTCGAGATCGCGCGCGAGCGGCTGAAGGGCGGCCTCGGAACCATCACCAACCAGTACGACGCCGCGGCGCGCTTCGCGGTGGCGCAGGCGCGCGAGATCGAGGCGCGCAACAAGCTGCGCGACGCGCGCCAGGGCCTGCGCGAAATCACGGGCAAGATGATCGAGACCTTGCAATCGCTGAAGCCGGAATTTCCGCTGGAGAGCCCGGACCCCGCGGTCGTCGAGCGCTGGGTGGACGCGGCCTTCGAGCAGAATCTCATGTTGCGCGCGCGGCGCGAAGGCGTGGAAGTCGCCAAGCAGGAAGTGGAGCGGCAGCGAGCGGGGCACTGGCCCAGCGTCAACATGCTGCTGACGCGGAACAAGCGCGACACGGGCAGCACGCTGTTTGGCGGCGGCAGCAACATCGAGACCACTGACCTGATGGTGCGCCTGACGGTGCCGATCTTCGACGGCGGCCTCACCACCGCGGTCACGCAGGAGGCCGCCTACCGGTATCAGAAGTCGCAGGAGGAGCTCGAGCAGGAACGGCGGTCGGTCGAGCGCGCAACGCGCGCGGCATACGACGCCACCCTGAGCGGCGTCAGCCTGGTGCGGGCGCTGGGCGAGTCGGTGGTGGCTCAGGAGGGCGCGCTCAAGGCCAAGGAGCAGGGCTATCGCGCGGGACTGTACACGCTGCTGCCGGTGCTTGATGCCACGCGCGATCTCTATTTCGTGAGGCGCGATTACGCGCAGGCGCGGTATGAGTACCTGGTCAACCGCCTGAAGCTGAAACAGGCGGCCGGCACGCTCGCCGAATCGGATCTGGTGAGCGTCGGCGCCGCGCTTCGGTAGCCGCGGCCTCAGGTGCGAGCGGCGACCGGTGGCTGACAACGACGGGGTTGCGCTGATCGCCGACGCCCGGCGCGCGGGCGGCGGGGAGGGCGATTCCTACGAATCCGATCTCTGGGCCCGGCTCGCCAACGCCGCGGACTCCCGCGGCTTTGCGGCGAGCTGGCTCGATATTCAGTGCCGCGCCTTCGACGGCGTGATCCGCGGCGCGGTCATCCTGCGAGCGTCGGAAGCAGCGGCCTACGCACCGGTCGCGATCTGGCCCGAGGGCATCGAAGGCAGCCCGCGCCTCGCGGCGGCGGTGGAGCGCGCGCTGCAGACGAGGCGCGTCGCCGTGGACGGCGCCAAGCGCAACGCGCGGCGACAGGACGCGGTCTGCGTCGCTCACCCGATCCTGGTCGACGATGAGCTCTACGGCGCCGCGGCCCTCGAAATCGAAGGCAGATCGGAAGCGGCGGTGCATGAGCTGGTCCGGCGCCTGGGCTGGGGCATCGGCTGGCTGGAGGCGCTCTCCCGGCGCAAGACCTTCACGAGCAAGGCGCGGCTGGTCACGGTGCTCGAGCTCGTCTCGACCTCGCTCAACCATGAGCGGTTCCAGGCCGCCGCGACCGCGGTCGCGACCGAGCTCGCCACCACGTTCGGCTGCGAGCGGGTCGGCATCGGGTTCCTGAAGGGGCGCCACATCCATGTGCGCGCGCTTTCCCACAGCGCCGCGTTCGCGAAGAAGACGAACCTGATCCGGGCGATCGAGGCGGCGATGGACGAGGCCGCGGACCAGATGGCGACGGTGATCTACCCCGCGCGCAAGGACGGGCCGTTCCAGGTCACGCGCGCGCACGCCGAGCTGCTGCAACTGCATGGCTCCGGCGCGGTGTGCACGATCCCGCTCACAGCCGGGGCGAACCTGCTGGGCGCGCTGGTGCTGGAATTGCCGGCGGGCGCGGAGTTCGACGCGCGCACGGTGGAGCTCTGCGAGCATGCCGCGCTCCTGGTCGGCCCGGTCCTCGACGTCAAGCGCAAGGAGGACCGCTGGCTCGCGCAGAAGGCGGCCGACAGCGCGGCGACGTACCTGCGCCGCCTGACGGGTCCGCGCCACGCCGCACTCAAGCTCTGGACGCTGCTGGTGCTGGCGGTGATCGCCTTCTTCTCGGTCGTGGACGGCGACTTCATGATCACCGCGGACGCCAGCCTCGAGGGCACGGTGCAGCGCGCCATCACCTCGGCGATGCAGGGCTACGTGATCGAGGCGCGCGCCCGCGCCGGCGACGTGGTCCGCCAGGGCAGCCTGCTCGCGGCGCTCGACGACCGGGATCTGAAGGTCGAGCGGCAGAAACTGCTCAGCCAGGGGGCGCAGCAGGAAAGCGAGCGCAGGCAGGCGATCGCCGAGAATAACCGCGCGCGCGCCCGCATCTTGGAGGCGCAGGCGGCGCAGGTGCAGGCGCAGCTTGCCCTGGTCGACGAGCAGATCTCGCGCACGCGGCTGGTCGCGCCGTTCGACGCGGTCGTCATCAAGGGCGACCTGAGCCAGTCGCTGGGCGCGGCCATCGAGCGCGGCAACGTGCTGTTCGAACTCGCGCCGCTGGAGTCGTATCGCGTGATCATGAAGGTCGACGAGCGCGACATCACCGACGTGGCGGTCGGCCAGGGCGGGCGGCTCGCCCTCACCAGCATGCCGAACGAGGAGTTCGGGCTGGTGGTCGAGAAAATCACGCCGGTGTCGGTGGTCGACCAGGGGCGTAACTACTTCCGCGTCGAGGCCAAGGCCGAGGGTGCCACCGAGAAGCTGCGCCCGGGCATGGAGGGAATCGCGAAGATCGAGGTGGAGCGGCGCAAGCTGATCTGGATCTGGACGCGCAAGCTCGTGCACTGGGCGCGCATGTGGGTCTGGTCGTGGTGGCCGTAGGCTCCGGCCGGCCGTGAGCGAGAACCTGTTCAGCCCGTCGTGGTACCGAGTGGCGGGGCTCAAGCCGCGGATCCGCTCGCACGCGCGGATCCAGCGCCATGCGTTCCGCGGCAAGGTCTGGTTCGTGATGCAGGACCACGCCGCCGAGCGGTCGCATCGCTTTTCGCCGGCGGCGCATCACTTCATCGGCCTGATGGACGGCGAGCGGACCGTGCAGGAACTCTGGGACGCGGTCAGCGCGCGGCTGGGCGACGAGGCGCCAACCCAGGAGGAGGTGATCCGCCTGCTCGGGCAGCTGCACGCGGCCGACGCGCTCCTCTGCGACGTGCCGCCCGACAGCCTGGAAGTGTTCCGGCGCCACCAGCGGCACGAGCGCATGCTGTGGAAGCGGCGCCTGCTGACGCCGCTGGCGCTGCGCTTCCCGCTGTTCGACCCCGACAGGTTCCTGCAGCGGACTTTACCCTGGGTCCAGCCCCTGTTCGGCTGGTTCGGAATCGTGCTCTGGCTGGCGGTGGTGGGGACGGGCGCGGCGCTGGCGGCTTCGCACTGGACCGACCTGACCGAGGACATCGCCGACCGGGTCCTCGATCCCGCGAACCTGGTGCTGCTGTGGTTCGTGTACCCGGTGGTCAAGGCGCTCCACGAGCTCGGCCACGCCTACGCCACCCGCAAGTGGGGCGGCGAAGTGCACGAAATCGGCATCATGCTGCTGGTGCTCTCGCCGGTGCCCTACGTCGACGCCTCGGCCGCCTGGGGCTTCCGCGACAAGCGCAAGCGCATGATCGTCGGCGCGGCGGGAATCGCCGTGGAGCTGTTCCTGGGCTCGCTCGCGCTGTGCGCCTGGGTTCTGGTCGAGCCGGGCGTGATGCGGACCGTCGCCTACAACGTGATCCTGATCTGCGGCGTCTCGACGCTGCTGTTCAACGGCAATCCGCTGCTTCGCTTCGACGGCTATTACGTGCTCGCCGATGCCGTCGAGATTCCCAACCTGGGCGCGCGCGCCAATCAGTATCTCGGCTACCTGTTTCAGCGTCATGTCTTCCGCGTTCGCGATGCCGAGGATCCCGCGCATACCCTCGGCGAGCGCATCTGGATGGTCCTGTACGGCATCGCGTCGTTCCTCTACAGGGTGTTCATCATGTTCGTGATCATCCTGTTCATCGCCGGGAAATATTTCATCGTCGGGGTGCTGCTCGCGATCTGGGCGATCGCGACGCAGGTGCTCACGCCGGTGGCGAAGGGCATCGCGTACGTGTTCACCAGTCCGAACCTGCTGCGCCAGCGCGGGCGGGTGATGGCGACCAGCGCGCTGCTGGTGCTGGCGTCGGCCGGCCTGCTGTTCCTCCTGCCGGTGCCGAGCTGGACCCGGACCGAGGGCGTGGTCTGGGTGCCGGAAGAGGCCCAGATACGGGCGGGCGGCGACGGCTTTATCGAGGAGCTGCTCTCGCCCGCCAACAGCCAGGTCCGGCGCGGCCAGCCGCTGCTGCGTGCGGAAGAACCTTTTTTGGAGACGCGCGTCGCGATCCTGCGCGCGCAGTTGGAGGAGCTGGACGCGAAGTATGACGCCATGCGCCCCCTCGACCGGGTGCAGTCCGCGTTGGTACGAGAGGAGCGGGTCGCCGTGGAAACGAACTTGCGGCGCGCCCGGGAGCGCCAGGCGGCGTTGACCGTTCGCAGCCCGGCCAGCGGCCAGTTCATCGTGCCGAATGCCGCCGATCTTCCGGGCCGCTTCGTCAACAAGGGCCAGCTGATCGGCTACGTGGTCGAGCCGCAGGGGCTGACCGCGCGCGTGGCGCTGCTGCAGGACGACATCGCCATGGTCCGGCAGAGGACGCGCGCGGTCGAGGTGATGCTCGCGGCTTGGGGCGCCGAGCCAATGCCCGCGGGGATCCGCCGCGAGGTGCCCGGAGCGAGTCTGCAACTGCCGACGGCGGCGCTAGGGACCGCGGGCGGCGGACCCATCGCGGTGGATCCGCGCGACAGGCACGGGGTGACGACGCTGCGGCAGGTTTTCCAGCTTGATCTGTCGCTGCCTTCCGCGGTGAGGTCGGAATACCTGGGCGCGCGCGTGTTCGTACGCTTCGATCACGGGTTCGAGCCGATCGGGTTGCAGGCGTACCGGGCGTTCCGGCGCCTGCTGCTGAGGCAGTTCAATGTCTAGCGCCACCTTCCTGCGCCCAGGCATCGCGCTCGGACCGTACCCACAGCTCGAAGACCTGCGCGACGGCTGGCTCGACCGCGCCACCGCCAGCCTGGGCGGGCTCCTGCGGCAGTTCGCCTACGGACGAAGTCCGGGACACGAGGAATTCCTCGCTCTCGTGAACGAAGAGGCGCGGGGACTCGGCGAGCAGACCGATCAGCAGATCAGGGACGGCTTGCCCGATCTGCGGCGGCGGCTCTACAGCCAGGGATTGCAGGAGGCGCTGGTTGCGCGCTCGTTCGCGATCGTGCGTGAAATCGCGGAGCGCCGGCTGGGAATGCGGCCCTTCGACGTCCAGCTTCTCGGCGGCCGGGTCATGCTCGAGGGCAAGATCGCCGAAATGGAGACCGGCGAGGGAAAGACACTCACGGCGACCCTTCCGGCCTGCACCGCCGCGCTGGCGGGCATTCCCGTGCACATCGTTACCGTGAACGACTTCCTGGTCCTGCGGGACGCGGAATGGATGCGGCCGATCTTCAAGTTCTTCGGCTTGACCGTGGGCACGATCACCGAAAGCATGTCGCCGGAAGCGCGCCGCGCCGCCTACGCCTGCGACATCACCTATGGCACAAACAAGCAGGTGGTATTCGACTACCTGAAGGACCGGCTCATGCTCGGCCGCGACGCGAGCCAGAGGCGCCTGCAGCTCGAAGGGCTGCACGCGGAGCATCCCCGCACTCGCCGCCTGCTGCTGCGCGGACTGTGCTTCGTGATCGTGGATGAGGCCGACAGCGTGCTGGTGGACGAGGCACGCACGCCGTTGATCATCTCCAATCCCGGCGATACGAGCCAGGAGGAGCGCGTCTATGGCGAGGCGATCGTCATGGGGCGCCAGATGGACACCGGCACCGACTTCCTGATCCGGCCGCGCGAGCACGACGTCGAGCTCACGGATCGCGGCCGCCACCGCGCGGCGGAATTGGCCGAGCCCTACGGCGGGGTGTGGGTGGGGCCGCGGCGGCGCGAGGAGCTGATTCGCCGGGCGCTGGCCGCGCTCTACCTGTTCCAGCGCGACAAGCAGTACCTCGTCCGCGGCGGCAAGGTGCAGATCGTGGACGAATACACGGGCCGGGTCATGGCCGACCGCTC
>JADLES010000064.1 GCA_020845995.1 Burkholderiales bacterium
CACCGGGCGGCCGTCCTCTTCGCAGGCGGCGAAGTACTTGCCCTCCAGCGCAAACCCGGGCGCATGCTCGCGCGCGAGCACCGTGTTGGGCTGCGTGCCCGCGGCGACGAACACGGTGTGCGCGGGCAGCCAGTGCTCCTTGCCGCTCGGTGCGTGCTTCAGGCGGATGCCGCGCGCCGCGCCGTAGTGGTCCACTTCGACGGCGGCGGGCGCGAGCTCCTCGGCGAACCAGATGCCCTCTTCAAGCGCCTTCTCGACCTCCTCGTGGTTCAGGGTGTAGGAGGGGCTGTCGACCAGGCGCCGGCGGTAGGCGATCGTCACGCCGCCCCAGTGCTGCAGCAGCTCGACGATGCGCGGGGCGCGTCCCGCGCGCGCAGCCTCGCGGCGCTCGCCGCGGATCGCGCGCGCGTGCGCGAGGAACTCCTCGGCGATCTCGCGCTCGTAGTCGTCCCAGCCGGCGCGGATCGCGTCCTCGCCGGTTTCCTTCGTGAGCGCCTCGTAGCGCGCGAGGAACTTCTCCACCTGCACCACGTAGTAGGCGAGCGACTCGGTGGCGGTATCGATCGCCGTGAGCCCGCCGCCGATCACCACCACTGGCAGGCGCAGCTGCATGTTGGCGATCGAGTCGGCCTTGGCGGCGCCGGTGAGCTGCAGCGCCATCAGGAAGTCGGAGGCCGCGCGCACGCCGCGCGCGAGGCCGTTGGGGATGTCGAGCACCGTGGGTCCGCCCGCGCCCACGCACAGCGCCACATGGTCGAAGCCGAGCGCCCAGGCGTCCTCGAGCGCGAGCGTGCCGCCGAAGCGCACGCCGCCATGCATGGAAAACGCGTCGCGCCTTTCCAGCAGCAGGCGGATCAGCTTGAGGAAGTTCTTGTCCCAGCGCACGGTGATGCCGTATTCGGCCACGCCGCCGAAACCCGCCATCGCGCGCCGGTCCAGCGCTTCGTAGATCTCGAGCGCGTCGCGCATCGGCTCGAAGGGCGTGCGTGCGCCGTGCGCGTCCACGCCCGAGAGCTGCGCCGGCAGCGGCTCGATCTTGAGGCCGTCGATGGCCACCACGGCGTGGCCATCGTTCATCAGGTGGTGCGCGAGCGTGAAGCCCGCCGGCCCGAGGCCCACGATAAGGATCTTCTTTCCTGAAGATTCTTTTGGATAAGGCCGCCGGAGATCGAGCGGATTCCAGCGCGTGAGCAGCGAGTAGATCTCGAAGCCCCAGGGCAGCGTGAGCACGTCCTTGAGGGTGCGCGTCTCGGCCTGCGGGGTGTCGACCGGGGTCTGCTTCTGGTAGATGCAGGCCTTCATGCAATCGTTGCAGATGCGGTGTCCGGTGGCCGCCAGCATCGGGTTGTCCACGCAGATCATCGCCAGCGCGGCGAGCGGCAGGCCGCGCGACTTGACGAGCTGAAATTCGGAAATCTTCTCCTCGAGCGGGCAGCCGGCGAGCGGCGTGCCGAGCGGCGACTTGCGGAAGCCCGCCGCCGGCGCGGGCTCGGCCGCGCCGGCCCTCGCAGGCGCCTTTTCCTTCAGTCCCTTGGAGCAGGAATCCTTGCCCTGCTCGTGGCACCAGATGCAGTAGTTCGCCTCGTCGAGCGCACCGACGAGGTCGGTGCCGGGATCGGTGAGCGCGAAGCCTTCGCGCCGCCGCAGGTGCGCTGATGAGTGGCGTGCGTAGCCGTGCGATGCCTCGGTGTGCACCGGCACCAGGCGCATGAAGTCGAGCTTGCGCGGCGCCTTGAACAGCACGCCGCCGCGGTGCTTCGCGCGCCCGGCCGGCGTGCCCGCCGCCCAGGCCGCGTAGCGCGCCGCCAGTTCCAGATGCGCGACGTTGGCTTCCTCGTCCTTCAGCCACTCGGAGACGTGGCGCGCGTACGCGAGCTCGGTGAACTGCCCGCCGAAGAGCGCGCGCAGCGCCTGCTCGGCCGCGTCGGCATCCAGTGCCGCCGCTTCCTCGGGGCCGACCTTGTGCAGCGCGCGGCGCTGCACGAACAGGCGCTTCACCGCGTACAGCGGCGCGAAGTTGTGGTGCCGCGCGGCGAGCGCCTGCGCCTCCGTCTCGATGCCGAACAGCCGCGCGATGAAGTCCTCGAGATGCGGAGCGAGCGCGATCAGAAAATCGCTTTCCGCCTTGCCGGATGGAGGGTTTTGCCTTGCCGCCGTGAGTCTCTTTTCCAGTTCCCCGTTAAATTCTCTGAGAAAAGAGAGAAAGGCCGAATCTACGCGCAGCAACCCCTCGCGTTCGTAGAGGTCGGCGAACTGCAGTCCGAAGGCGAGTTTCATGCGGGTAGAATTATCGGGCAAATCAACGGGAGCGTTTCCACATGCAGATCAAGAATTCCGTATTCCTCGTTACCGGCGGCGCTTCGGGGCTCGGCGCGGCGACCGCGCAGATGGCGGCGGCGAACGGCGCCAGGGTCGTGATCGCGGATCTGCAGGTGGAAGCGGGCGAGAAGCTGGCGAAGGAAATCGGCGGGAAATATTGCAAGTGCGATGTCACCTCGGAGGCGGACGGCAAGGCGGCGGTCGCCGCGGCGCTGGGGCTTGGCGGATTGCAGGTGCTGGTCAACTGCGCCGGCATCGGCGTGGCCGAGCGCACCATCGGCAAGGAAGCGCCGCACGACCTCGCGCGCTTCACGCGCGTGATCACCATCAACCTGATCGGCACCTTCAACATGATCCGCCTGGCGGCCGACGCGATGGCGAAGGCAGTTCCGAACGCGGCTGGCGAGCGCGGCGTGATCGTCAACACCGCCTCGGTGGCGGCGTTCGATGGCCAGATCGGCCAGGCCGCCTATTCGGCCTCCAAGGGCGGCGTGGTCGGCATGACCCTGCCCATCGCGCGCGATCTTTCGCGCAACGGCATCCGCGTGGTGACCATCGCGCCGGGGCTGTTCGAGACGCCGATGATGCACGGGCTGCCCAAGGAGGCGCAGGAGTCGCTCGGCAGGCAGGTGCCGTTCCCCTCGCGCCTGGGCAAGCCCGAGGAATACGCGCAGCTCGCCAGGGCGATCGTGGAGAACGAGATGCTCAACGGCGAGACGATCCGGCTGGATGGCGCCATCCGCATGGCGCCCAAGTAGACTTACTTCTGCTCCCTGAGCTGTTCGCGAAACAGCTTCGAGCGCGTGACGTAGCTCTCCGAGATTCTCAGGATTCCGGCGATCTGCCCGGGCGTGAGCGGGCGCACCACCCTCGCCGGAGAGCCGACCGCCAGCACGCCCGGCGGGATCTCCTTGCCCTCGGGAACCAGCGCGTTGGCGCCGACGAGCGCGCCGGCGCCGATCCGGGCGCCATTCAGCACCACCGCGTTGATCCCGATCAACGCGCCGTCGCCCACCGTGCAGCCGTGCAGCATGGCCTTGTGCCCGACGGTGACGCGTTTTCCCACGGTCAGCGGAAAGCCCGGATCGCAATGCAGCACCGAGCCGTCCTGGATGTTGGTGGCCTCGCCGATGTGCACCTGCTCGTTGTCGGCGCGAATCACGACGTTGAACCAGATGCTGACGTCGTTCTCGAGGATCACCGAGCCCGCGACCATCGCACCGGGGGCGAGATAGTGGTGCGCGCCGCGCAGCTCCACGCGGCGATCCTTGAGGGAAAAGACCGGCATCGGCGGCCGGTATCATAGCGCCTCGATGAGAAACAGCGAATCGATCTACTACAACCTGCGCGGACTTCGCTACCACGTGCGTCATTGGCGCGGCGCCGCGGCGAGGAAAATGGTCCTGCTGCACGGCTGGATGGATGTCTCGGCTTCTTTCCAGTTCCTCGTGGACGCGCTCAAGGGCGACTGGGACGTGTACGCCCCCGACTGGCGCGGCTACGGCCTCACCGAATGGTCGGGCGCGGACAACTACTGGTTTCCCGACTATCTGGGCGACCTGGACGCGCTGCTCGACCGGATCCAGCCCGAGAGCGGCGTCAATCTCGTCGGCCACAGCCTGGGCGGCAACGTGGGCGGCCTGTACGCGGGCGTGCGGCCGCAGCGGGTGGCGCGCTTCGTCAACCTGGAGGGCTTCGGCATGCAGGCGACGCTTCCCGAGCAGGCGCCGAAGCGCTACGGCCGCTGGATGGACGAGCTGAAGACCACGCCGCGCTGGCGTCCCTACGCGAGCTACGCCGAGCTCGCGGACCGCATGCAGAAGAACAACGCGCGCCTGACGCGGGCGCGCGCCGAGTTTCTCGCGCGGCACTGGGGCAAGGAGACCGGCGGCGGCGTCGTGCTGCGCAGCGACCCGGCGCACAAGCTCGTCAACGCGACCCTGTACCGGATCGACGAGGCGCGCGCCTGCTGGGAGCGCGTCGCCGCGCCCGTGCTCTGGGTCGACGCGGCGGAATCGGAGGCGCTGTCGCGCATGAAGCTCTCGCCCGAGGAGCTCGCCGCGCGGCGCGCGGCGTTCAGGAACCTGCGGTACCGGACGGTGCAGAACGCGGGACACATGCTGCATCACGATCGTCCGGAAGAGGTCGCGCGGCTGATCGAGGAATTCCTGGTCTGATAAAATCCGTCGCCTAGATGGACATCAACCAGATCGCACAGGCCGTCGCCATCTACGCGCTGCCGGTCCTGTTCGCGATCACACTGCACGAAGCGGCGCACGGCTACGTGGCGCGCCACTACGGCGACATGACCGCCTACGCGCAAGGGCGCATCAGCCTGAGCCCCGCGCGTCACATCGACGTGACGGGGACTCTGGTGGTGCCGGTGCTGCTTTTGCTGGCGACGGCCGGGAAGTTCGCGTTTGGATGGGCGAAACCCGTTCCCGTGAATTACTCGGCATTGAGAAAACCCAGGCTGCATATGACGCTGGTCGCCGCCGCCGGCCCGGCCGCCAATCTTGCGATGCTGATCGTCTGGGCGGCGTTGCTGCGCGGATTGGTCGAGCTGCCCGCGAATTCATCGGCTGAATTCCTGGTGCGGCTCGCGATCGCCGGCGTCGTCGTGAACCTGGTGCTCCTGGTGTTCAATTTGCTGCCGATACTGCCTCTGGACGGGGGACGCATCCTGGCGGGGCTGCTGCCTTCGCGGGTCGCCATGTCTTTCGCGCGCTCCGAAGTCCTCGGTTCCTATTTGTTCATGGCGTTCGCGGTATTCGGCGTCTATGACTCCACGGTCAACAACGGAAGATTCATTGCGGAGCTCTTCGGCCCCCTGAATAGGCTTGCCATGAGCCTGATTCGCGGGATTGTGAGCATCTGACGGTGTTCGAAACGCGCGTCCTTTCCGGCATGCGGCCCACCGGCGCGCTGCACCTGGGGCACTACCATGGCGTGCTGAAGAACTGGGTGAAGCTGCAGTCCGAGCATCCGTGCCTCTTTTTCGTCGCCGACTGGCATGCGCTGACGACCGACTACGAGAAGCCCCGCGCGCTGCAGCGGGTCGGCAACGACATGGTGATCGACTGGCTGGCCGCTGGCGTGGATCCGTCGCAGGCGACCCTTTTCGTGCAGTCCCTGGTGCCCGAGCACGCGGAGCTGCACCTGCTGCTGTCGATGATCACGCCGCTCGGCTGGCTGGAGCGCGTGCCGACCTACAAGGACCAGCAGGAGAAGCTGGCCGACAGGGAGCTCTCGACCTACGGGTTTCTCGGGTACCCGCTGCTGCAGGCGGCCGACATCATGATCTACCGGGCGAAGTACGTGCCGGTGGGCGAGGACCAGGTGCCGCACATCGAATTCACGCGCGAGCTCGCCCGCCGCTTCAACCACCTCTACGGCCGGGAGCCCGGCTTCGAGGAGAAGTCCAGGGCGGCGGTGAAGAAGCTGGGCAGCAAGAAGGCGCGGCTGTTCAACGAGCTGCGCGCCCGGTTCCTGGAGAATGGCGACGCCGAGGCCCTGAAGCGCGCGCAGGCGCTGCTCGAGGAGCAGCAGAACATCCCGCGCGGCGACCGCGAGCGCCTGCTCGGCTGGCTGGAGGGCGGCGGCAAGAAGATCCTGGTCGAAGCCGAGGCGCTGCTGACGGAAGCCTCCAGGCTGCCGGGCCTGGATGGCCAGAAGATGTCGAAGTCCTACGGCAATGCGATCGGGCTGCGCGAGGACCCGGACTCGGTGGCGAAGAAGATCCGCACCATGCCGACCGACCCGGCGCGCGTGAAGCGCGCCGACCCCGGCAATCCGGACAAGTGCCCGGTCTGGGACATGCACCAGGTCTATGCGGACGAGGCGAGGAAGGCCTGGGTCCGCAAGGGTTGTACGACGGCCGCGATCGGCTGCCTGGAATGCAAGCAGCCCGTCATCGATGCGGTGCTCGCGGAGCTGGCGCCGATCCGCGAGCGAGCGCAGCCGTACCTGGACGACCCGGCGCTGGTGAAGAACATTCTCGCCGACGGCTGCGATAACGCGCGCAAACTCGCCGCCGAGACCATGCGCGACGTACGCGAGGCGATGGGGCTTTCCTACACGTGAGCCGGACCGCGTCCCTGCCGCTCGCGCCCGTGGTGCGGATCTACGGCGAGCCGCTCGTCGAGATGCCGGCGGACCTCTATATCCCGCCGGACGCGCTCGAAGTTCTGCTGGACGCCTTTCAGGGGCCGCTCGACCTGCTGCTGTACCTGATCCGCCGTCAGAACCTCGACATCCTCGATATCGCCATGGCGCCGCTCACGCGGCAGTACCTGGAGTACGTCGAGATGATGCGCGCCAAGAACCTGGAGCTCGCGGCGGAATACCTGGTGATGGCGGCGATGCTGATCGAGATCAAGTCGCGCATGCTGCTGCCGCGGCCGCAGGCCGTGGCCGAAGAAGAAGATCCGCGCGCCGAACTGGTGCGCAGGCTGCTGGAGTACGAGCAGATGAAGCTGGCCGCGCAGCGCCTGGAAGCGCTGCCGCGGCTGGGGCGCGACGTGCTGGCGGTGTCGGTGCTGGTCGAGCGCGCGGCGGTGGAACGCCTGCCCGAGGTCCACTCGCGCGATCTGGCCGAAGCCTGGCGCGCGCTGCTGGTGCGCGCCCGCATGTCCAGGCATCACCGCGTCGCGCGCGAGGAGCTCTCGGTGCGCGAACATATGAGCCAGATCCTGCGTCTCCTGAAGGAGGCGCGCGTGCTCGAATTTTCGGAGCTGTTCGAGCCGGCGCGGGGCGTCGCGGTGCTGGTCGTGACCTTCCTCGCGCTGCTGGAGCTCGCGCGCGAGACGCTGATCGACGTGACCCAGTCCGGCGCCTTCGCGCCGATCTACCTCAGAATCCATGCCGAATCCCGCTGAAGCCAAGAAGATCCTCGAGGCCGCGCTGCTCGCCTCGAGCGAGCCCGTGCCGCTACAGGACCTCAAGCGCCTGTTCGACGGCGACATCGGCAACGACACCCTGCGCAAGCTCGTCGAAGAGCTGCGCGAGGACTGGGGCGGGCGCGCGGTCGAGCTGGCGAGCGTCGCGGGAGGCTGGCGCTTCCAGACCGCGCCGTCGTTCCGGCCGTTCATCGAGAAGCTGCAGCCCGAGAAGCCGCCGCGCTATTCGCGCGCGGTCATGGAAACGCTCGCCATCATCGCCTACCGCCAGCCGGTCACGCGCGGCGACGTCGAGGAGATCCGCGGCGTGGTGGTGTCGACGCCGATCATCCAGGCGCTGGAGAGCCGCGGCTGGATCGACGTGGTCGGGCACCGCGACGCGCCGGGGCGTCCCGCGCTCTATGCCACCACCCGGACCTTTCTCGACGACCTCGGCTTGCGCTCGCTACAGGAACTGCCGCCGCTCGAGGAGATCGCGAGGACCCTGCAGCTTGAGCCGCCCGCCGCGCAACCCGCCGCCAACGAGCCCGCAGCGCCCGCGGCCAGCGACGCCGGCTGAGCCTGCCGCCGGCGAGCGGCTGCAGAAGCTGCTGGCCGCGGCCGGCTTCGGCTCGCGGCGGACGGTCGAGCAGTGGATTGCCGCGGGGAGGGTCTCGGTTCGGGGCCAGGTCGCCAGGCTCGGGGATCGCGCAAGCCCCGAGGATCCTGTCCTGCTCGACGGCAGGCAGGTAAAGCTGGGAACGGGCAAACCCGCGCCGCGCGTCATCGCCTATCACAAGCCGGTCGGCGAGCTGGTGACGCGCAGCGACCCGGAAGGGCGGCCCACGGTGTTCGATCGGCTGCCGAAGATCAGTCCGGGACGCTGGGTGGCGATCGGCCGGCTGGATTTCAACACCTCGGGGCTCCTCCTGTTCACCGATTCGGGGGAGCTGGCCAACCGCCTCATGCATCCGCGCCACGAAATCGAGCGCGAATACGAAGTCCGCGTGCAGGGCGGGCT
Organism: Burkholderiales bacterium; assembly: GCA_020845995.1. Taxonomy (GTDB): domain Bacteria; phylum Pseudomonadota; class Gammaproteobacteria; order Burkholderiales; family SG8-39; genus RBG-16-66-20. Next base: position 8,218 of record JADLES010000064.1, read on the forward strand.
CGGCGCCGACGCCATCGGGAGGCTTCTGCAGGGAATCCAACTGGAGGACGGTCTCGCCAGGTTCCAGCGAGTCGAGAATCTGCACGGCAAGAAAGAATCCGGGACGAATCGCTGGTACCGCGTCGTGCTCGCGGAGGGCCGCAACCGCGAGGTGCGGCGCATGGTGGAGGCGACCGGCGGGCGCGTCAGCCGGCTCGTCCGGGTGCGCTTCGGGCCGGTGCTCCTGCCCGCGCACCTCGCGCCCGGACACTGGCAGGAACTGGGCGCGAAGGCGCTCGGAGAGATTGTCCGGTTGCCGAAAAGCTGTTAAACTTCAAACCGTTTTGAAAGGAAATGGGCCTCGCGCCCATTTTTTGTTTGCGCGACCCGAAAAGCATGGGAACGGTGGCGGAAGTGGCGGAAATGACCCTGTCCGGCATGGGCTTCGAGCTGGTCGATGCCCGGTCGTCCGGTGGCGGGCGCTTTCTGACCGTCTTCATCGACCGGCCGGCGGGCGGCGTCACGGTGGACGATTGCGCGGACGTCAGCCGGCAGTTGTCGCGGGTGTTCGAGGTCGAAGGCATCGACTACGACCGGCTGGAAGTGTCATCGCCGGGCCTCGACCGGCCGCTGCGCAAGGCCGCGGACTTCGAGCGCTTCGCGGGCAACCGGGTGGACGTGAAGATGCGTACGCCCGACGCGACGGGGCGCAGGCGCTTCGCGGGACTGCTGCGCGGGGTGCAGGACGGCGTGGCGAAGGTGGACGTGGACGGGCGCGAAGTGGCGCTCGACCTGGGTGATATCGACAAGGCCCGGCTGGTGCCGGAGCTGTAGGAACAGCGAGGAAAGAGTGGCGGCGACGAATCAATCGGCAGGGAATCGCGAGCTGGTCTTGCTCGCCGACGCGCTGGCGCGCGAGAAGAGCGTGAACCGGGATGTCGTCTTCGGCGCCCTGGAGCTCGCGCTCGCCTCGGCGACCAAGAAGAAGTACTCCGAGGACATCGACGTGCGCGTGGCGATGGACCGCAACACGGGCGCCTACGAGACGTTCCGGCGCTGGCGCGTGGTCCCGGACGACGAGCCGGACTACAACACCGCCCAGATGTACTGCCTCGAGGAAGCGCAGGACCGCAAGCCGGACGCGAAGCTCGGCGACGTCCTCGAGGCGCCCCTGCCGAACGTGGAGTTCGGCCGTATCGGCGCGCAGACCGCCAAGCAGGTGATCCTGCAGCGCATTCGCGATGCCGAGCGCGAGCAGATCCTCAACGATTTCCTCTCCCGCGGCGACGAGCTGGTCACCGGCACGGTCAAGCGCATGGAGCGGGGCAACGCGATCGTCGAGTCCGGGCGGCTGGAAGCGCAACTGCCGCGCGAATACATGATCCCGAAGGAGAACCTGCGCGTCGGCGACCGCGTGCGCGCCTGGGTGGCGAAGATCGACCGCGGCGCGCGCGGGCCGCAGCTGATCCTGTCGCGCACCGCGCCGCAGTTCATCATGAAACTGTTCGAGCTGGAAGTTCCCGAGATCGAGGAGAAGCTGCTGGAGATCAAGTCCGCGGCGCGCGACCCGGGCATCCGCGCCAAGATCGCCGTGCACACCAACGATCGCCGTATCGACCCGATCGGCACCTGCGTCGGCATGCGCGGCTCGCGCGTGCAGGCGGTGACGCAGGAGCTGGCCGGCGAGCGCGTCGACATCGTGCTCTGGTCGGCCGACCCGGCGACGTTCGTGATCGGCGCGCTCGCGCCCGCCGAGGTGAGCTCGATCCTGGTGGACGAGGAAAAACACGCCATGGACGTGGTGGTGGACGAGGAGAATCTCGCCATCGCGATCGGCCGCAGCGGCCAGAACGTGCGCCTTGCCTCGGAGCTGACCGGCTGGACCATCAACCTGATGACCCAGGAGGAGTCCACCAAGAAGCAGCAGGAGGAGAGCAGCCGCACCAAGCAGCTGTTCATGGAGAAGCTCGACGTCGACGAGGAGGTCGCCGAGATCCTGATCCAGGAGGGCTTCTCGACGCTGGAGGAAGTCGCCTATGTGCCGATCAGCGAGATGAACGAAATCGATGCCTTCGACGAGAATACCGTGAACGAGCTGCGCAGCCGCGCGCGCAACGCGCTGCTGGTGCAGGCGATCGCGAGCGAAGAGAGCCTGGAAGGCGTGGATCCGCTGATGCTGCAGCTGGAGGGCATGGACCCGCAGCTCGCCGGCAAGCTCGCCAAGGGCGGCGTCAAGACCCGCGACGACCTTGCCGACCTGGCGGTCGACGAGCTCGGCGAACTGACCGGTCTCGACGAGGAGCGCGCCAAGAAGCTGATCATGGCGGCGCGCGCGCACTGGTTCGAGGCGGAGCAGGGCAAGGAGGCCGCGTAACGTGCCCCAGACCAGCGTCGCCCAGTTCGCGAGCGAGCTGAGGGTCCCGCCCTCGGTGCTGCTGGAGCAGTTGCGCGCGGCCGGCGTGGAGAAGCGCGTGGCCGAGGATTCCCTCAGCGAGCAGGACAAGGCGCGGCTGCTGGAATACCTGCGCAGGTCGCACGGTTCGACCGAGGCGAAAAACAAGATCACGCTCACGCGCAAGCAGACCAGCGAGATCAAGAAGGCCGATTCGACCGGCAAGGCGCGCACCATCCAGGTCGAGGTGCGCAAGAAGCGCGTGTTCGTGAAACGCGATCCCCAGGAACTCGCGGCCGCGGCGACCGCGGCGGAGCTGCCGCCGCCCCCGCCCCCGCCGCCGCCCGCCGTCGCGACTGCCGATCCGCGGGAGCTGCAGCTGCGCGAGGAAGAGCAGCGCCGCCAGCATCAGCTGTCCGAGATCCAGGCGGCCGAGCTGCGCGAAAAGCACGAGCGCGAGCGCCGCGAAGCGGAGCAGAGGGCCGCCGAGCGCGCCGCACCCGCGCCCGCGCCCGCGGCGACGCCACCGGCGAAGGCGGCGAAGGACGGCACCCTGCACGCGCCCAAGGCGGGAGAGCCGAAAGCCGACAAGAAAGCCAAGAAGGTCAAGCAGACCACCATCCTGCGCGACGACACCGCGCGCCGGCGCACCATCAAGACGCGCGGCGACCTGGGCGGCGGCGTCGGCGGCTGGCACGGCCGCGGCGGCGGCGCGCGCCACCGCCAGGGCGCGCCCGCGGCGGGAGAAGCGACATTCGCGCAGCCGACCGAGCCGGTGGTGCGGGAAGTGGCGGTGCCGGAAACAATCACGGTGGGCGAGCTCGCGCACCGCATGTCGGTGAAGGCGGTCGAGGTCATCAAGGTGCTGATGAAGCTGGGCAGCATGGCGACCATCAACCAGGTGCTCGACCAGGAAACGGCGATGATCGTGGTGCAGGAAATGGGCCACACCGCGAAGGCCGCCAAGCTGGAAGACCCGGAGGCCTACCTTACCGACACCGAGGCCCACGCCGACGCAGAAGCGCTGCCGCGGCCGCCGGTCGTCACCGTCATGGGCCACGTCGACCACGGCAAGACTTCGCTCCTGGACTACATCCGCCGCACCAAGGTGGCGGCCGGCGAGGCGGGCGGCATCACGCAGCACATCGGCGCATATCACGTAGAGACGCCGCGCGGCGTGATCACTTTCCTGGACACTCCGGGCCACGAGGCATTCACCGCGATGCGCGCGCGCGGCGCGAAGGTGACCGACATCGTGGTGCTGGTGGTGGCGGCGGATGACGGCGCGATGCCGCAGACCATCGAGGCCATCGCGCACGCCAAGGCGGCCGAGGTGCCGCTGGTGGTGGCGATCAACAAGATCGACAAGCACGAGGCCAACCCCGAGCGCGTGAAGCAGGACCTCCTGCAGCACGGAGTCGTGCCCGAGGACCTGGGCGGCGAATCGCCGGTGGTTCCGGTGTCCGCCAAGACCGGCGCAGGCATCGATGCGTTGCTCGAGCAGATCCTGCTGCAGGCGGAAGTGCAGGAACTGACGGCGCCTGTCGATACTCCCGCCAAAGGCGTGGTCGTCGAAGCCCGCCTCGACAAGGGCCGCGGCCCGGTGGCGACGCTGCTGGTGCAGGCCGGCACGCTGAGGCGCGGCGACGTGGTCGTTGCGGGCGCCGTCTACGGGCGCGTGCGCGCGATGCTGGACGAGAACGGCAAGCCGGTGCAGAGCGCCGGCCCGTCGATCCCGGTCGAAATCCAGGGCTTGTCGGACGTGCCCCGCGCGGGCGAGGAGGTGGTGGTGCTCGCCGACGAGAAGAAGGCGCGCGAAGTCGCGCTCTTCAGGCAGGGCAAATACCGCGAGGTGAAGCTCTCCAAGCAGCAGGCGACCAAGCTGGAGAACATGATCGCGCAGATGGGCGAGGGCGGTGGTGGCGTATCGAAGACGCTCGCGCTGCTGATCAAGGCCGACGTGCAGGGCTCGCAGGAAGCCCTCGCGCACGCGCTCTCGCGCCTGTCGACCGAAGAGGTCAAGGTGAGCGTGGTGCATTCCGGCGTAGGCGGCATCACCGAGTCGGACGTCAACCTCGCGCTCGCCTCGCGCGCGGTGATCGTCGGCTTCAACACGCGCGCCGACGCCACCGCGCGCAAGCTGATCGAGTCCTCGGGCGTGGACGTGCGCTACTACAACGTCATCTACGACGCGGTCGAGGAAGTGAAGGCCGCGCTCGGCGGCCTGCTCGCGCCCGAGCGCAAGGAAAGCGTCATCGGCATGGTCGACGTACGCCAGGTGTTCCGCATCTCCAAGGTGGGCACGGTGGCGGGCTGCTACGTGCAGGAAGGCCTCGTCAAGCGCGGCGTCCAGGTGCGCGTGCTGCGCGACAACGTGGTCATCCACACCGGCGAGATCGACACGCTCAAGCGCTTCAAGGACGACGTGCGCGAGGTCAAGGCCGGCTTCGAATGCGGGATGTCGCTGAAGGGCTTCCAAGACCTCAAGGAAGGCGACCAGTTCGAGGTCTTCGAGGTCCTCGAGGTGGCGCGGACGTTGTAGCCGGAAGGCGGCGGCAGCCGTGAGCCAGGGACGGCCTCGCAAGGTGGCCGACCTCATCCAGCGCGAGCTTTCCGGGCTGATCCGGCTCGAACTGCGCGACCCGCGCGTCGGCATGGTCACGATCACGTCTGTGGACGTTTCCCCGGATCTAACCCATGCAAAGGTTTTTTTCACTCTTCTGGATAAAAACCTCCTGGACGACACCACCCGGGGCCTGCAGCGCGCCGCGGGGTTCCTGCGCTCGCAGCTCGCGCAGCGCATGAAGCTGTACACCACGCCCGAGCTGCGTTTTGTCTACGACGAATCCGTCGAGCGCGGCGATCGCCTGTCGCGCCTGATCGACAGCGTCGTGCCGCCGCCGGCGCCGGAAAAGCGCCCGCGCAAGCGCTGAATGCCGGGACCGCGGCAGCGCAGCGTCGACGGCGTCCTGCTGCTCGACAAGCCGGCGGGCCCGAGCTCGAGCGCGGTGCTGCAGGCGGTCAAGCGCCTGCTCGAAGCGAACAAGGCGGGCCACGCCGGCACCCTCGACCCGATGGCTACCGGCCTGCTGCCGCTGCTCTTTGGCGAGGCCACCAAGTTCGCGCGCTACGGGCTCGACGCCGCGAAGGAGTACGTGGCCGACGTCCGACTGGGAACGTCCACCGACACGGGCGATGCGCAGGGCGAAGTCACCGGCCGCAAGCCGGTGGCGGTGAGCGCGGACCTGCTCGAGGCGGCGCTGGCGCGCTTTCGCGGCGAGCTCGCGCAGGTGCCGCCGATGTACTCGGCGCTGAAGCGCGCGGGGCAGCCGCTCTATGCGCTGGCGCGCGCCGGGAAAACCGTCGAGCGCGCGCCGCGGCGTATCGTGGTGCACGAGCTTGAGCTGCTCGCGCGCGACGGCGAGCTGCTGCGCCTGCGCATCCGCTGCAGCAAGGGCACCTACATCCGGCAACTCGCCGAGGACCTGGGCCTCGCACTCGGCACGCTCGCGCATCTGCAGGCCCTGCGCCGCACCGCCGTGGGGAGCCTGCGCGTGGACGAGGCGATCGCGCTGGAGGACCTGCAGGCGCTGGGCGATTCCTCCCGGCTGCGCTGGCTGCTGCCGCCGGACCGCCTGATCGAGCACCTGCCCAGGGTGGACCTGGACGAGGCGCTGGCCGCGCGCTTCCTGCAGGGCCAGGCCGTGCGGCCCCAGGCCGCGCCACAGGGTCCCAGCCGCGTTTACCGGGCGGGAATCCTGCTGGGGGTTGGCGAGGGCGGGCCGGCTGGCCTGCGGCCAGCCAGACTCATCGCAAGAGCCTGAAAAAGCAAGAAAAACTTGTCATCGGGCAACGTTGTCGTTAAAATGCCGCCCTCAACAAACCGAGCCAAGAGAAGAGAGCAAAGCATGAGTTTGCAGGTTGCGCAGAAAGCGCAAGTCGTAAAGAGCTACCAGCGGGCCGGCAACGACACCGGCTCCCCCGAGGTGCAGATCGCGCTGCTCACCGAGCGCATCAACGGCCTCGCCGAGCACTTCAAGTCGCACGTCAAGGATTTCCACTCGCGCCGCGGGCTGCTGAAGATGGTCAGCCAGCGGCGCAAGCTGCTCGACTACCTGAAGCGCAGCGACGCGGACAAGTACCGCTCGGTCATCGAGCGGCTCGGACTGCGCAAGTAAACCCTGTTTCCGCGAATGCCGTAGCGACAGACGCTCATCCGCCCGGTGAGCGTTTTTTTTGTTCGCGCCCCAACCCTGAGGATTCCCTTTGAACCCGATCAAGAAGACATTCACCCTCGGCACGCAGCAGGTCACGCTGGAGACCGGGGAAATTGCCCGACAGGCGCATGGCGCCGTGGTTTGCACCATCGATGACACCGTGGTGCTCGCCGCGGTCACCGCGTCCCGGACGCCGAAGGCGGGACAGAGCTTCTTCCCGCTGACCGTCGACTACGCCGAGAAGACCTACGCCGCCGGCAAGATCCCCGGCGGCTTCTTCAAGCGCGAAGGCCGGCCGACGGAAAAGGAGACGCTCACCTCGCGCCTCATCGACCGCCCGATCCGACCGCTGTTTCCGGACGGCTTTTACAACGAGGTGCAGGTGGTGGCGCAGGTGCTCTCGCTCAACCCCGAGGTCGACGCCGACATTCCCGCGATGATCGCGGTGTCGGCCGCGCTGACCCTGTCGGGGGTGCCTTTCAACGGGCCGATCGGCGCGGCGCGCGTGGGTTACCTCGACGGCCAGTACGTGCTCAACCCGACCGCCTCGCAGATCAAGGAGTCGCAGCTGAACCTGGTGGTCGCGGGCACCGCGCAGGGCGTGCTGATGGTGGAATCGGAAGCGCTCGAACTGCCCGAGGACGTCATGCTCGGCGCGGTGGTCTACGGCCACGAGCAGATGCAGGCGGCGATCACCGCCATCGAGGAACTGGCCGAAGTCGCGGGCAAGCCGGCCTGGGACTGGAAGGCGCCGGAGAAGGACGAGGCGCTGGCGGCGAAGGTCGCGGAACTGGCGGAAGCGGACCTGCGCGCCGCGTTCGACCTGCGCCAGAAGAGCGCGCGTTCCGACGCGCTCAAGGCGGTCTCCAGGAAGGTCCACGAGGCCGTCGGCGTGGGCAACGAGGGTGCGCCCGACGCCAACACGGTGAACGACCTGACCTTCGCGCTCGAGTCGAAGATCGTGCGCAACCGGATCCTCGAGGGCCAGCCGCGCATCGACGGCCGCGACACGCGCACCGTGCGCCCGATCACCATCCGCACCGGCGTGCTGCCGCGCACCCACGGCTCGGCGCTGTTCACGCGCGGCGAGACGCAGGCGCTGGTGACCGTGACGCTGGGCACCGGGCGCGACGAGCAGATCATCGATGCGCTCGCGGGCGAGTACCGCGAGCGCTTCATGTTCCATTACAACATGCCGCCCTATGCCACCGGCGAGACCGGCCGGTACGGATTCACGAAGCGCCGCGAGATCGGTCATGGCCGCCTGGCGAAGCGCTCGCTGGTGGGCATGCTGCCCGCGGCCGCGGACTTCGGCTATTCGCTGCGCATCGTCTCGGAGATCACCGAGTCGAACGGCTCGTCATCGATGGCCTCGGTCTGCGGGGGGAGCCTGGCGCTGATGGACGCCGGCGTGCCGATCAAGGACCACGTGGCCGGCATCGCCATGGGCCTGATCAAGGAAGGCAACCGTTTCGCCGTGCTCACCGACATCCTCGGCGACGAGGATCACCTCGGCGACATGGACTTCAAGGTCGCGGGCACCGAGAACGGCCTCACCGCCCTGCAGATGGACCTCAAGATCGAGTCGATCAACAAGGGCATCATGCAGGTGGCGCTGGCGCAGGCGCGCGAAGCGCGGCTGCACATCCTCGCGCAGATGAAGCAGGCGATCAGCGGCTCGAGGAGCGAGCTTTCCAGCTTCGCGCCGCGCATCCTCAAGATCAAGATCAACCCGGACAAGATCCGCGACGTCATCGGCAAGGGCGGCGTCGTGATCCGCGGCATCCAGGAGGAGACCGGCACCACCATCGAGATCGAGGACGACGGCATGATCTCGATCGCCTGCGTCTCGCCCGAGGGCGGAGAGGCGGCGCTGAAGAGGATCAAGGACCTGACCGCCGACGTCGAGGTCGGCAAGGTCTACGACGGCACGGTGCTGCGGCTGCTCGATTTCGGCGCCATCGTGCAGCTGCTGCCCGGACGCGACGGCCTGCTGCACATCTCGCAAATCAGCCAGGAGCGGGTCAACGCCGTGTCCGACCACCTCAAGGAAGGCCAGTCGGTGAAGGTCAAGGTGCTGGAAGCCGACGACAAGGGCCGGGTGCGCCTGTCGATGAAGGCCGTCGCCGCGGAAGAGAAGGCGGCGAAGCAGGGATAGAGCGGGAACCGGGGGCGGGCCGCCTACTTGGCGACCTGTCTCTCGCGCATTTCGTCCAGCGTCTTGCAGTCGATGCACAGCGTCGCCGTCGGCCGCGCTTCCAGGCGCTTCAGGCCGATCTCGACGCCGCAGCTCTCGCAGTAGCCGTACTCGTTGGCGGCGATGCGCGCGATGGTCTCGTCGATCTTCTTGATCAGCTTTCTCTCGCGGTCGCGGTTGCGCAGCTCGAGAGCCATGTCGGACTCCTGGCTGGCGCGGTCGTTGGGGTCGGCGAACACGGTCGCTTCGTCCTGCATGGTGTGCACGGTGCGGTCGATTTCCTCGGAAAGCTCCGCCTTCAGGTTTTCGAGGATCCTGCGGAAATGCGTGCGCTGCTTCGCGTTCATGTAATCCTCGCCCTTCTTGGGGAGGTAGGGTGCGAAGCCCTTGCGTGTCAGTTCCACCGGCATTTCCGCCTTGCCCGAAAAAATGAAGGTGGCTTTGTAGCAGAAATGACCCCCTGCCGCAAGCCGAAAAGGGAGTATGATTGGCGCCCGATTTGCGGGGTGTAGCGCAGCCTGGTAGCGCGCCTGCTTTGGGAGCAGGATGTCGGGAGTTCAAATCTCTCCACCCCGACCAGACATGCTCCGGCAGGGCGCGACGGCGCAGCGGATCTGCCCGTAGCTCAACCGGATAGAGCACCAGCCTTCTAAGCTGGGGGTTGTGGGTTCGAGTCCCGCCGGGCAGGCCAGAAGCAGGCCTACCGGCGCAAGTGCAGCACAATGGTGGCCGTAGCTCAAGGGTAGAGTCCCGGATTGTGATTCCGGTTGTTGTGGGTTCGAGTCCCATCGGCCACCCCATCCCGATGAAACGCGTCGCACCTGCGCAGAAGTGGACGCGGCCCGCGCTGGGCGCGAAGTCGCGCGCGGGCGATGTCTTCATCGCCAACGCGGGCGCCGCAGTCGCGCAGATCCGCGCCAACCGCGCCGGCGCGGCAGCGGCCAGCGACCCGGAGCATCTGCACCAGCTGCGCGTCGGCCTGCGGCGGCTGCGTTCCACGCTGCGCGCGTTCCGCGCGCTCCTGCGCCGCGGCGAGGCCGGCCGGCTGGACCGGCGGTTGCGCAAAGTACTGAGCGGGTTCGGCGATGCGCGCGACTGGGACGTATTCGCGCAGGCGTTCCGCCGCACGAAACTGCCGCGCCGGGCGCGCGCGCGGGCCGAGGCGGCGCGCCGGCGCGGCAGCGCGATGGCGCGTTCGGCGACCTTGCGCTTCCTGCCCGAAGAGGCGCTCGCCTGGGCGAAGTCGCGGCCGTGGCGCAAGCGCGCCAACCCGGGCGAGGCGAGCGCGCTGTTCGGCGCGCGCGCCCTCGATCGGGCGCACGCACGGATTGCCGAGACGGCCGAGGGTCTCGACTGGGGCGACGCGCGGCAGCGGCACCGGCTGCGGATCCTCGTGAAGCGCCTGCGCTACGGCTGCGATTGCTTCGCGGCGGCGTGGTCGGAGGATGCCTCGGCGCCGTTCCGCAAAGCGCTGCGCAGGCTGCAGGAGATTCTCGGCCGGCTCAACGACATCGACGTGCAGCGCGGCCTGCTCCAGGAGATCGGCCTGCCGGCCGCGCAAAGGGCGCGGCTCCTGCGCATGCTGGCACAGCGCAAAGGCAGGCTGCTGCCCGAACTGCACGCCGCGTGGAAAGCGTTCGAGGCGGTCAGCCCGTACTGGCGCCCGCCGGCAGTTGCTCCCGCCGCAGGATGAAGACGGCGCCCGGATCGCTCGTCTCGGGCCAGGCGAATTCGAGCCGGGGATAGGCGCGCTCGAGGGCGCGGCGGTTGCCGCCGATTTCGCAGACCAGCAGCCCGCCGGGACTGAGGTGTCGGCGCGCGCCGTCGAGAACCCTGCGCACGATGTCCAGCCCGTCCTCGCCCGCGGCAAGCGCGATGGCGGGCTCGCGGCGGTATTCCGCCGGCAGCTTGGCCATCGAGCGCGCGGTCACGTAGGGCGGATTGGTGACGATGAGATCGTATTTGCCCGTCTTGCGCATGAGGTCCGAGCGCAAAGTCCGCACGCGCCTTCCCAGCCCGTATCTCCGGATATTGACGCGGGCCACCTGCAGCGCGGCGGCGGAGAGGTCGGCGGCGTCCACGCGCGCCCTCTCGAAGCTCAGCGCGAGAAGCACGGCAAGGCATCCCGAGCCGGTGCAAAGATCCAGCGCGCGCCTCGGCTCCTTTGCCAGCCAGGGCGCCAGGCGGTCGCGGAGCAGCTCGGCGATGAAGGAGCGCGGCACGATGACGCGCCGGTCCACGTAAAAGGCGTGCTCGCCGAGCCAGGCCTCGTTCAGAAGGTAGGCGAGGGGGATGCGCTCGCGGATGCGGCGGCGCGCCAGGTTTTCGATGACCCGTTGCTGCTTCCGACTCGGTTCCCGTTCCAGGAGAAACCCGAGCACGGAGGAGATCAGCCAGGCCGCCTCCTCGCGCGCGCTGTGCGTGCCGTGCCCGTAGTGCAGCTTCGCGCGCGAAAACGCCCGCTCGGTCCGCCGGAGCAGTTCCGAAACCTTCAAGGAAGCAGTTCGCGCAGGATGTCGAGGTAGATGCCGGAGAGCTGCTCCAGCGCGGCGACCTCGATGTTCTCGTTGAGCTTGTGGATGCTGGCGTTCACCGGGCCGAGTTCGACGATTTCCGGGCAGATGTCGATGAGGAAACGGCCATCCGAGGTGCCGCCGCCCGTCGAGAGCTCGGCCTTCATGCCGCTGCGCGCCAGCACCGCCGCCTGCACCGCGGCGGTGAGCCTGCCCGGGCGGCTCAGAAACGGCTTGCCGCCGAGCGTCCAGGCGATCTCGTAGTCGAGCCCGTGCTTCCTGAGCGCCGCCTCGAAGCGTTCCCGCAGCGACGACTCGGGGCTCGCCGTCGAGAAGCGGAAGTTGCACAGCAGCGTCGCCGAGCCGGGCACGACGTTCTCGGCGCCCGTCCCGGCGTTGAGGTTGGACACCTGGAAGCTGGTGGGCGGGAAGAACTCGTTGCCCCGGTCCCAGACCGTCGCCGCGATCTCGGCAAGCGCCGGCGCGAGGAGGTGGACCGGGTTCCGGACCTGGTCGGGGTAGGCGACGTGTCCCTGCACGCCGCGCACCACGAGCCGGGCCGAAAGCGAGCCGCGCCTGCCGACGCGCACCATGTCGCCGACGATGGCGGCGGACGAGGGCTCGCCAATCAGGCAATAGTCGAGCGTCTCGTTCCGCTTGCGCAGCGCCTCGACCACCTTGGCCGTGCCGTCCACCGACGGGCCTTCCTCGTCCGAGGTGAGGAGCAGGGCAATCGACCCGGAATGGCCGGGTCTTTCCTGCAGAAAAAATTCCGTGGCCGTGACGAAGGCGGCGATGGAGGACTTCATGTCGGCGGCGCCGCGGCCGTAGAGCCGGCCGCCGCGCAGCGTGGGGACGAAGGGATCCGAGTCCCATTCCGCGAGCGGGCCGGCCGGAACCACGTCGGTGTGACCGGCGAAGCAGACCAGCGGCCGCGCCTGGCCGCGCCTGGCCCAGAGGTTGCTGACCTCGCCAAAGCGCATCGGCTCGCAGCGGAATCCCGCGCCGGTCAGGCGCTCGGCGATGAGGGCCTGGCAGCCGCCATCCTCGGGCGTGACCGAGCGCCGGGAGATCAGCGCCCGCGCGAGTTCGAGGGTTGTTTCGCGCAAAGCGTCGAGAAATTCGCGCGGAGCGCTCAGGCGCTGGCGTCGATCTTGAAATCGCTGAAGGAGGCGCCGGCGCCGGTGCCCGCCAGCAGGCCTTCCTTCTTCTCTTCCTTGCCCGGCGCGGCGCCCGCGCCCTGGATCGCCTGCATCTGCCCGGTGATGTCGCCGGCGGTCGCCTGGTTGATCATCCACAGCATGTTGGTGGCCGAATCGGCGTTCGCCATGCATTCTTCCTGGGTGATCAGGCCGTCCATGAACATCTTGAACAGCGCCTGCTCGAAGGTTTGCGAGCCCGGCGCCATGCTCTTCTCCATGGCCTCCTTGATCTCGCCGATACTGCCCTTCTCGATCAGTTCGGCGATGTGGCGCGTGTTGAGCAGCACCTCGACCGCCGCCTTGCGGGTGCCGCTCTTGGTGCGCACCAGGCGCTGCGAGACGATCGCCTGCAGCGCGGCCGAGAGGTCGAGCAGCAGCGTGGGCCGGTTCTCCAGCGGGTAGAAGCTGATGATCCGGTTCATGGCGTGGTAGCTGTTGTTGGCGTGCAGCGTGGCGAGCGCGAGGTGCCCGGATTGCGCGTAGGCGAGCGCCATGCCCATGGTCTGCTTGTCGCGGATCTCGCCGATCAGGATGCAGTCGGGCGCCTGGCGCAGGGCGTTCTTCAGCGCGATCTCGAAGCTCTTGGTGTCGGAGCCGACCTCGCGCTGGTTGACGATCGACTTCTTGTTCCTGAAGATGAACTCGACCGGGTCTTCCAGCGTCAGGATGTGGCCCGATTTCTGCTCGTTGCGCAGGTCGAGCATCGCCGCCAGCGAGGTCGACTTGCCCGATCCGGTCGCGCCGACCATCAGGATCAGGCCGCGCTTCTGCATGATGATTTCCTTCAGCACGTCGGGCAGCCCCAGCGTGTCGAACCTGGGCACGTCGCCGGGGATGAAGCGCACCACCACCGCGGGCGAGCCCTTCTGCCGGAAGGCGCTGATGCGGAACGCGCCCACGCCCTCCATGGAGTAGGCGGTGTTCAGCTCCATCTCCTTCTCGTATTCCTGGATCTGGTGCTCGTTGAGCACTTCATAAAGGAGCGTCTTGATCGCGTCGGGCGTCAGCACGGTCTGGTTGACGGGCATCGCCACGCCGTTGATCTTGATGTTGATGGGCGAACCCACGGAAAGAAAGATGTCGGAGGCCTTCTTCTCCGCCATCACCTGGAACAAGCGTTTCATCGCCGACATGAGTGCGCTCCCGGATTTGCCCGACTGCCTAGTTTAATCTCCCCGGAGAAGCTCGTTGAGGCTGGTCTTCGCCCGGGTCTTCGCGTCCACCTTCTTGACGATGACCGCGCAATAGAGCGCGCAGCCGCGGTCCCCCGAAGGCATCGTGCCCGCCACCACGACCGAGCCGGCCGGCACGCGGCCGTACAGCACCTCGCCGGTCTCGCGGTCGAGGATCTTGGTGCTCTGGCCGATGAAGACGCCCATCGACAGCACGCTGTTCTCCTCGACGATCACGCCCTCGACCACTTCCGAGCGGGCGCCGATGAAGCAGTTGTCCTCGATGATGGTGGGGTTGGCCTGCACCGGTTCCAGCACGCCGCCGATGCCCGCGCCGCCCGAAAGGTGCACGTTCCTGCCGATCTGCGCGCAGGAGCCGACCGTCGCCCAGGTGTCCACCATGGTGCCCTCGTCCACGTAGGCGCCGATGTTCACGTAGGAGGGCATGAGCACCACGTTTTTCGCGATGTAGGAGCCCCGCCGCGCCATCGCGGGAGGCACGACCCGGACGGCGCTGTCCTTGAACTTCGCTTCGGTGAAAGATGCGAATTTCGAAGAAACCTTGTCGAAATAGCGGGTCGCCCCGGCCTCCATCACCCGGTTGTCCTCCAGCCGGAAGGAGAGCAGCACCGCCTTCTTGAGCCACTGGTGCGTCACCCATTCGCCGCCGATCTTCTCGGCGACGCGCAGGCGCCCCGCGTCCAGGCCCGCGATGGCCTCCTCGACCGCCTGGCGCAATTCCCTGGACGCGCTGGCGGGGCTGAGCGAAGCCCGGTTCTCCCAGGCCGCTTCGATGATGTCGTTCATGGCGCCTGGCCTTCTCCGTTCCAACCCTGCTTGCGGTATTCCGCGACCACCGTCGTGGCGATGCCGCCGCGCACGTTGAAGCGCGCGATGAGCTTCATGTGGCGCGGCCGGGTCGCTTTCACCAGGTCGTCGAGAACGCGATTGGTGACCGCCTCGTGGAACGCGCCCTGGTCGCGGAACGAGCAGAGGTAGAGCTTCAGCGATTTCAGCTCGACGCACAGGCGGTCCGGCACGTACTCGAGCGACAACACGGCGAAATCCGGCTGGCCGGTCATCGGGCACAGGCAGGTGAACTCCGGGATCTCCATGCGGATCCGGTAGTCGCGCCGCGGCGTCGGATTGGGAAAGCTGCGCAAGCGTTTGCTGGGGCGTGAGGGCATCGAAAAAGGCGCGCAAAAGCGCGGAAAATGAGCGCCCGAATGGTATCATTTTCGAAATTCGAAAACGCCACCCAAAGCGAGCGTAAGTGCGCCTCACCCAGGTCAAGCTCTCCGGTTTCAAGTCCTTCGTAGATCCCACCGCGATTCACGTCCCCGGCCAGCTGGTCGGCATCGTCGGCCCCAACGGCTGCGGCAAGTCCAACGTCATCGACGCGGTGCGCTGGGTCCTGGGCGAATCGCGCGCTTCCGCGCTGCGCGGGGACTCGATGCAGGACGTGATCTTCAACGGCGCGGGCAGCCGCAAGGCGCTCGCGCGGGCGAGCGTGGAACTGCTTTTCGACAATTCGCTCGGGCGGGCGGCCGGGCAGTGGTCGCAGTATGCCGAGCTTTGCGTGCGCCGCGTGCTCCAGCGCGACGGCGAATCCTCGTACTACATCAACGGCACGCACGTGCGGCGCCGGGACGTCACCGACGTGTTTCTCGGCACGGGGCTTGGGCCGCGCGCCTACGCCATCATCGAGCAGGGGATGATCTCGCGGGTGATCGAGGCGAAACCCGACGAGTTGCGCGTGTTCCTGGAGGAGGCGGCGGGCGTGTCGCGCTACAAGGATCGGCGCCGCGAGACCGAGAACCGGCTCGCCGACACGCGCGAGAACCTTGCGCGCGTGAACGACATCCGCGCCGAGCTCGGCGCGCAACTCGAGAAGCTCGAG
Source organism: Burkholderiales bacterium (assembly GCA_020845995.1). GTDB lineage: Bacteria > Pseudomonadota > Gammaproteobacteria > Burkholderiales > SG8-39 > RBG-16-66-20. The sequence goes on from JADLES010000064.1 coordinate 23,790, forward strand.
GGACAGGCGGCGATCGCCTCGCGGTACAAGGAATTGCAGGGCGACCTGCAGCTCAAGCAGCACCTGCTGTGGTTCCTGCGGCGCAAGGACGCCGCGGCGGATCGCGAGAAGCACGCCCGCGACATCGCCGGCGTGACGAACGAGATGGAGGCCGGCACCGCGCGCCTGCGCGAGGTGGAAAGCCGTGTGGAAACGGCGCGGCAGGCGCACTATGGCGCGGGCGACGCGCTCAATTCGGCGCAGGCGGCGGTCTACGCGGCCAACGCCGAGGTGGCGCGCCACGAGTCGGAACTGCGCCACGTGGAAGAGAGTCGCGGCCGCCTGGAAGGCATACATACCGAAAGGCGAGTGCAGCTTTCCTCCTGGCGCGAGCAGCGCTCGCAGCTCACGCAGGCGCTGCACATGTGGGCGGCGCGCTCAGACGGCGCGAAGCGCCGCGTCGCCGGCGCGCAGGCGAGTCTCGCGGCGCAGAATCAGCGCCTGCCGGAGGCGGAGCAGGCCTACCGCTCGGCGCAGGAACAGCTGATCGATTCCCGCAGCCGCCTGCAGCAGGCCGAAAGCCGGCTGCTTCTCGAGCGCCAGGGCGCCACGCACCTCGAGAGCGCCCTGCAGTCGCTCGCGCAGCGGCGCGAGCGGCTGGACGCCGAGCTGCAATCCCTCGCCGAGCCGGATGGCGAAGGCCTGCGGGCGGCCAATGAGCGCGTGCTGCAGCTCGACCGGCAGCTGCTGGAGGCGCAGTCCGCGCTGGATGCGCTCCAGGCGGAATGCGAGTCGCTCGCCGCCGCCGCCGCCGCCGCCGCCGAGGCGCAGGCCGAGTCGAGCCGCGTGCATACGGCGGCGGACGCGCAACTGGCGACGCTGAAGCAGGTGCAGGCCGCCGCCGAGGAAGAAGCGCCGCTGCACGCGTGGCTCGAGCGCCACCAGCTCGCCTCGCTGCCGCGCTTCTGGCAGAAGATCCGCATCGAGCATGGCTGGGAGACGGCGGTCGAATCCGTGCTGCGCGAGCGCCTGCACGCGCTGGAGGCCGACGGCGGCGCCCTCGGGGACGACCGCCCGCCGGTGAAGGCGAGCCTGTTCAGCGCGGGGCACGCCGCCACCGCGCAGGCCTTGCCAGGGCTCGCGCCGCTGCAGGAAAAGGTGCACGCTCTCGACGCTCGCCTCGCCGGAGCCCTCGGCGACTGGTTCGCGCAGGTGTACGGCTTTGACGGGGTGCCCGATGCCGCGCGGCGCGCGGCGCTGCCCGTGGGGGCGCTGCTGGTCAACCGCCAGGGCGACCAGTTCACGCGCCACACGGTCAGCTTCCATGCGCCGGACCCGGCCGATGCCGGGATTCTGGTCCGTCAGGCCGAGATCGAGGACCTGGAAGTCCGCTGCCGGTCGCTCGCGGCCGCGGCGGCCGCCGCCGCGGAGGATGCGGGCCGAGTCGAGGCGCGGCTCGCCGGACGTACGGCGGCGCTCGATCAGGCGCGCGCGGCTGTGGCCGCTCGCCGGCAGGACAGGCACGACGCGCAGATCGAAGCGCTCAAGCTCGGGCAGGCGCTCGAGCGCTACCGCGAACGCACGGCGCAGATCCACGAAGAGAGCGCCGCGTTGAGCGCGGAAGCTGCGCGGGATGGCGGGCGGCTGGGCAGCGCGCGCGAGGCCGCAGCCCGGATCGAGGAGGAGATCCGGGTGGCGAAAGGGTCTCTGGAATCCGTTCGCGGGGCGTACGTGGCTGCGGAAACCGCGCTCGCGGAGCAGCGCGTGCGCACGCAGCAGGCCGAGCGCGAAGCCCAGGATGCGCTGTTCGGCGAACGCGAGGTATCCGCGAAAATCGCCGAGATCGACGGTTCGGTGCGCATGATCGACCAGCAGATCTCCCGCGCCGAGGAGGAGGTCGGCCGCCTGACCGCCGAACTCGCCGTGGACCCGGTGCCCGCGGTGCGCGAGGCGCTCGCGCGCGCCGCCGACGCGCGCATGTCGTGCGAAAAAACCCTCGCCGGCGCCCGCGACGCGGTCGAGGCCGCGGCGGGGACGCTGCGCTCGCTGGAGGAGGAGCGGCTGCGAATGGAAAGCTCGATCGCCCCGCTGCGCGAGCGGATCAATGAATTGCGGCTCAAGGAACAGGCGGCACAGATCAATCACGACCAGTACGACGCGCAGCTGCGCGAGGCCGCGGCCGACGAACAGCGCCTGGCCGGCGAGGCGGGCGGAGCGCCGCGTCCTTCCGCGCTGCAAGGAGAGATCACGCGCCTCACGCAGGCGATGAACGAGCTGGGTGCGGTCAACCTCGCCGCGCTCGACGAGCTCGCGTCCGCGCGCGAGCGCAAGGGCTTCCTCGATTCGCAATCGGCGGACCTCGAGGAAGCGGTGACGACCATGGAAGACGCGATCCGGCGCATCGACCGCGAGACGCGCGAACTCCTGCGCGAGACCTTCGAGAGCGTGAACCGGCATTTCGGTTCGCTGTTCCCGCTGCTGTTCGGCGGCGGCGAGGCGAAGCTGGTCATGACCGGCGAGGAGATCCTCGATGCCGGGGTGCAGGTCATGGCGCACCCGCCGGGCAAGCGCAACAGCAGCATCCACCTGCTCTCGGGCGGGGAGAAAGCGCTGACCGCCATCGCGCTCGTGTTCGCGATGTTCCAGCTCAACCCGGCGCCATTCTGCCTGCTGGACGAGGTCGACGCGCCGCTCGACGACAGCAACACGACGCGCTTCTGCGACCTGGTGCGCAGGATGTCGGCGCAAACGCAGTTCCTGTTCATCAGCCACAACAAGATCACCATGGAGATGGCGAGCCAGCTGATCGGCGTGACCATGCCCGAGGCCGGCGTGTCTCGCGTCGTCGCCGTCGATATCGAGGAAGCGCTCAAGATCCGGGAGGAGCTCGCCGCCTGATGAGCGAGCTTCAGATCGGGCTGCTGATCATTGGTGGCTTGGTGGTGGTGGGCGTGTTCGGCTATAACCGCGTCCAGGAGCGGCGCGCACGGCGGGAGGCGGAGGGGGCGTTCCACTCCGGGCACGCCGATGTGCTGCTGGAGGGAGACGCGCCGTCCCGCGCCCCCCTGCTGCACGCGCCCGGGCTGGACCTGCCGCCGGACGCCCCTGACCCTAGCGCCGCCGAGCCCGATGCGGCCATCGATTACATCGTCGAGTTCAGCTCCGACCAGCCCGCGGCGGCGGCGAGCGTCCGCGAGCAGTGGCGCGCCATCCAGCGCAGGCACGCGCCCAGGGCCACGCTGCGCGCGGCGCCTGATCGGCGATCCTGGCGCGCCGGGCTGCAGCTCGTGTCGCGGGACGGCGCCATCGGCGAAGCCGAACTGATCGAATTCCGCTCCGCGGTGGAGACGCTGGCGGCCTCGGTGCACGGCACGGTAAGCGCGCCGGAGATGAGCGCCGCAGTGGCGGCGGCGGGGGCGCTGGACGATCTGTGCGCGCAGACCGACATCCAGCTGGTGGTGCACGTGCAGGGCATCGCCTCGGGCGGCGACAGGCTGCGCGCCGAGGCGGAGGCGGCCGGGCTGCGCCTGGAGGAAGACGGCAGGTACGCCCTGCGCAACGACCGGCAGCAGCTGCTCTATACGCTGGCGGCGCGCGACGGCGCGCCGCTGACGCAGGAATCCCTGCAGGCGTCGGCGCCAGCCGCGCTCACGCTGGCCCTGGATGTCGGCCGCACCCCGGACACGCGCCGCTCGTTCGAGTCCATGGCGCGCCTTGCGCACCACCTTGCCGCTGCGTTCGCGGGCGGCCTGGTGGACGACAACGGCCAGGCGCTCGACGAGCGCGCCGTGGCGGCGATCGCCGGGCAGCTGGACGCGATGTGC
>JADLES010000065.1 GCA_020845995.1 Burkholderiales bacterium
CCGCCAGCGGCGACTCGCGCTCCACGGCGTGGTGCTCTCCGATCCTCGCCGCAACGCTTCCGCGGCCGCCCAGCTCCAGGCGCGCCTCGTACTCGCCGCCCCTGCCGTTGAAGAGCACCACCGCATCCCCCTCGGCGAGACGCAGCACGCGCGCGGCGTGGTGCGCGGCGGCCTCTGGCAGCTCGATCCTCGACCGCGGGCTCAGCTCTGCCTCGACGAACAGGCGGTGCCGCCGCTGGCCCGCGCCTACATCGTCGCGCCGAGCACCCACGGGGCGAATTCGTCCTCGCCGCGGCCGATCGTGAAGCAGATCAGGTTGGCGCCGCCAGCCACGTTGTGCACGTGCACGTGCTCGCCGGGCGCGATGACGACGTCGTCCGCGGGATTGAGGCGGATGGTGAGGTCGGCGGCCCGGAGCATGGCGGATCCTCCGCGTGTCTTGCAGCGAAGGCGAGTATTCTACCCACCCAGGCTGCGCGCGGCCCTTGCGCACCCGCTCAGCAGCTCCCGCGAGGCGGCGCGCACGGCCGCCTGAGCGAAGGCCGTCCCCTCCGCTAGAACTGCACCGCCAGCGAGAAGAGCAGCGCGTCTTCTCCCTTCGGCGTGACGACGGCGCGGTTCATCACGTGCGCGTAGTCGAGTGAGACAGTGAGGCGGCGCTCCAGCGTCCAGCGCAATCCCGCGCCGGCGCTCCAGCTCCCGGTGCGGCTGTCGGCATTCGCCTCCGTGCCGCGCAAGCGCGCCTGCCCCGCGTCGATGAAGCCGAGCGCCCGCAGGCCCTGCGCCAGCTCCGGCGACGTGAGTTCCAGCGACCCGGCCAGGCCGTAGTCGCCGACCACCTCGCGCTCGCGCAGGCCGCGCACGCCCGCCGCCCCGCCGAAGCCGAATTGCTCGCCCGGGATGAGCGGCTCGCCGGCGGCCTGTCCTCTCAGGCGCAGCCCGCCAATCCAGCCGTCCAGCGCGTGCTGCGCGTCGAAGGAGAAGCGCAGCGCCTGCCAGCGGCGATCCGCGTCCGCCCGGTTCGCCGCGTAGGCGGCGTCGGTGTTGTCCTGGCCGCCGCCGGTGTTGCGCGCGTACTCCAGCGCCGCGCGCCACTGCCCGCCCGCGTAGTCGTAGCGCGCCGAATAGACGAGCGCCACGGGGCGGCTGCGCACGTTCACGCCGATCGGCAGGTTCGCGAAGGTCACGTCGTTGATGAAGTAGCGGTCCTCGAAGCCCGCCTCCAGCGTATCGCTGTACGCGCCGCGCGGCAGCAGATGCTGCTTCCAGCGCAGCCCCGAGAAGCGGCCGCGCCCGCTCACGTTGAACAGCCCGGCGATCGTGCCGCTGCGCACGTTCGAATAGCTGTGGTAGGCCGAGATCTCCGCATTCAGGCCGTAGAGCGGCACGTTGTAGAAGAGGCCGTACTGCTTCACGTCGCTCCAGTGCTCCGGCGAGGACACGTAGCTCGCGGTGAGCGCGTGATCGAGGTCGAAGAGATTGGAGTGTTGCACGCCCACCGCCGCGCGCCACCAGCCGGTCTGGTGCGAGCCGGTGTTGGCGAGCGAGCCGAAGAAGCGCAGTGGCGCCTGGTCGCGCACCGCGACCTCGGCATCCACCGTGTCGGGGCTTGCGCCCTGGCGCATCGTCACGTTCACCTGCTTGGCCGGATGCTCGTTGGCGAGCGCCTGGTCGCGGGCGATCTCGCGCAGGTTTGGAGACTCCCCCGGCCGCAGCGCCGGCAGGCTCGCCCGGACGTTCGCCTCGGAGAACGCCGCGTTGCCGCGCACCGCCACCTCGCCGAGGCGAAACGCGAGCACGCGCAGCGTGATCACCCCGCCCGTATCCTGCGGCGGCACCACGACCCGCACGAACCCGAACCCGCGCGCCTTGATCGCCTCCTCGAGCGCGGCCGCCGCTGCCTGCAGCCGGTCGATCGTCGCCTCGGGGCCGGCGAAGGGCGCAAGCACCGCCTGCGCCTCGGCGTCCGTAAGCGGGCTATCCCCTTCGACGCGGAACCCGGCGACCGCGAAGCGCAGGTCCCCCTGCGCGAGGGCCGTGCCGATGACCGACAGCGCCAGCGCCGCCGAAAGAAGGAGCGACCGCAATGTCACTGCACCTTGCAGGAGCCGAACTGCGAGCCATCCGGCGCGCGGAAGATGTCCAGCGGATCGCGCGGCGTGCCCGTGGGGATGGGCGTCGGGTCGAAGCGCATGAAATTCGGCACGGCGTCGAGCAACTCGATCTTGTCCTTCGTCGCGACCGCGCCGTTGCCGGCGGTGACGTCCATCACCCTGCCGTCTTGCGACAACTGCACCGTACCGTCGCGCACCCACACATACAGGCCGGCGTCGATGACTTCGCGGTCGCTGCCGAAGAGGTTGGGATCAACCTTGACCAGGTCAGGACGCGGCGCCCGGGCGAACATGTCCCTTGCGACGCGGGTCACGTCCTGTGCGTTCAAATTGCGGGTGAGCATGCCGCCGGCCCGTACCGACGCTTTTCCGGCGACCTCGACTTCCCCGTTCCACACCAGCGTCCAAATCTGTTGTGGAGCGGTGCCGCCTTCCGACTGACCACTGCTCTCCGGTGAGCGATCCTTGGGATCCACAGCGTCGCCCACGCCTTGTCCGATCGAAGCGCCGATACTTCGCCCTTTAGCTTCCCCCTGGTTCGCGATCTCGTCACCACGCGCCCTCTTGCCATGGTCGTCCGTAGAGGCCCTGCGCGCACCTTCGATGTCTCCTGTTCCGAACAGCCGCACCGCCTCCTTTTGCGCCTCGACTTGCGCGACGGCGCCACCCGCGAAATTGCCAATCCACCAGCCGATTTCACCCCCGATGCCGCCACCTATCCTCTCCCCCGTAGCACCCGCGCCTTCTTTCAACGCAGCGGTCGATTCATCTACATTGGACCGGAAGGCCTCGCCAGTCTGTCTGGAACGCTCGGCATTCGCGCGGATGTCACCTTTTTTCCTGGCAAGCGAATCTTCGACCTCCTTCCCCACAATGGCATCAGCTGCAGCCTTGGCTTCTCCAGCGCGTCGATTTGTTTCAGTGGCCGCGCGCGCTGCGTCTTGTTCGGCGCGCCGCTGCGCGGCTACGGCGACCGTCTGCGCCTCCGCGAGAAAAGGGTTGGCGATCGATTCACCCCTGGAGGCCAAGTGCCTGGCGTTTTCATTCGATAGAAAAATGGTCGTATCCACGGAAGGCCCCGCAGCACGAACCGAAAGCATTTCTTCAAAGGAAAGACCGGCTGCCGCAAGACTATCCTTGCCGAATAGACTACCCAGGAGAGTGCCGATTCGTTCATTGAACATCTCACGCACCGGTTCACCTGCGCCAAGACCCGGCATGAAAAACTCGGTTTCCGCAAAAGTAGTCGAAAGCAAGACCAGATCCATCACATGGAACGTTCCCGCCGCCGCGCGAAACGCCTCTGACGAAAGCATCGCGAGATTCGCGTTACTTACTGTTGAGATGGTGTTATTCAGCAACTGGGATAACCGGATCGCCCGCACGGGCAATTCGCGCCCTGTCGCTTCCGTCTGCGGCGGGTTGTTGCGCAGCTGCGTCATCAGCGCGGTCATCTCGGCCACGATGGGCGCGGTTGCAGCGTTCAATGCGTTCACTGCCTGCTGCACAGCAGCGTCCGAAACCTGGTTTGCTCCCGCAGTCGCAGCGGCCCGCGCGTCATTCAAGGCAGCGCTGGCATTTGCGGCTTGCCGCCCTGCCGCCTGCGCGCCCTGACTGAACGTGGCCTGCACCTTCGTGATCGCGGCTTGCGTACCGGCAGCAAGAGAATCCTTCGCGGCCTGTCCGAGCTGACCGGCTTTTTGTGTTGCTGCACCAGCCTGACTTTGCGTTTCGCGCGAAACGAAAGCCACAACATCCTGCGCGCCCTGCATGACAGTATTGACCGCGTTCTGCGTGCTCGCGGCTGCATTGTTCGCGGCGTTCTGCCCCGTGTTCACGAGGTCTTGTCCGGTGTTTTTCATCTCGTTCACGACTTCGCTGGCGGGCGGGGGCGGGGGTGGTGCAGAAGCACTAACGGTCACGCTCGCCCCAGCGGGCCCCGGTAATGCAGTGGTATTGCTGACACTCGCACCACCCGCGCCCATCTGCGCCGTCGTGTTGCCGTAGTCCACCCGCACGCCTGCCTGATTGGCTTGCACCCGAGTCGTCGGCGCAGCCTGCGACCCCGAG
>JADLES010000066.1 GCA_020845995.1 Burkholderiales bacterium
CGCGCCCACAAGCAGCCGGTCGCGTACCTCGCCAAGCGCTTCGCGGCGAAGGAAGCCTTCACCAAGGCGCTCGGCACCGGCATCCACGCGCCGGCCAACTGGCACGGCGTCTGGGTGGTCAACCTGAGGTCGGGGAAGCCGGTCCTGCAATTTTCGCCCCCGCTGCAGCAGCTGCTGCAGGACAGGAAGATCCGCGGCTCGCACCTGTCGCTCACCGACGAGCGCGAGATCGCGGCCGCGACCGTCATCCTGGAATGCGACGGCTGAAGCTCCCGCTGGGCCCGGTAGTCCTGGACCCGACGGGACCCGCGCTCACCGAAGACGACCGCCGTCGTCTGCTGCACCCCGCCGCGGGCGGCGTGATTCTCTTCGCGCATAACTTTGAGAATGTTTCACAACTAATTGAATTAACAAATGAAATAAATTCACTCCGAGCCCCGGAGTTACCCATCTGCGTGGACCACGAGGGCGGGCGCGTGCAGCGCTTCACGGAGGGTTTTACCGCGATCCCGCCGATGCGTCAGTTGGGCGTGCTCTGGGACCGAGACCGCGAGGCCGCGCTGCAGGCGGCGCGCGCGGTCGGGACCGTGATCGCGGCGGAGCTGGGTGCGCACGGGCTCGACTTCAGCTTCACGCCGGTGCTCGACCTCGACTATGGCGCCAGCAGCGTGATCGGCCACCGCGCGCTGCACTTCGATCCCGGCGCAGTAGGGGCGCTGGCGGCGCAGCTGATCGGGGGCCTCGCGGACGCGGGCATGGCGGCGGTGGGCAAGCACTTTCCGGGGCATGGTTTCGTCACCGCCGACTCGCATCACGCCGTGCCCACCGACCCGCGGCCGCTGCGGGACCTGTTGAAGAAGGATATCGCTCCCTACGGCGCGGCCATCGCCGCGGGCCTGGCGGCGGTGATGCCGGCGCACGTGATCTACCCGCAGGCGGATGCCGAACCGGCGGGCTATTCGAGCTACTGGCTGCAGGAGGTCCTGCGCGGCCGGCTCGGCTTCGAAGGCCTGATCTTCAGCGACGATCTGTCGATGGAGGGCGCAAGCACGGCTGGCGGCGTGCCGGAACGCGCCAGGGCGGCGCTCGCGGCCGGCTGCGACCAGGTGCTCCTTTGCCAGAACCCGAAGGAGCAGGAACGGCTGCTCGAATCGCTCGCCGCGACCCCGGTCGCGGTTCCGGAACGGATCGAAAAATTACGGCGTCGTGGCGGCCGGGACTTCCGCAAAAGCGTCGCGTACCGCGATGCCCTCGAGGCGCTGCGGCAGGTGCCCTAGGCCCGCTCCATGTAGCTACCGTCGTTGGTGCTGACCTTGATTTTCTCGCCCTGGCTGATGAAGGGCGGCACCTGCACGATGAGCCCGGTTTCGGTGGTCGCCGCCTTGAAGGTGTTGGTGGCAGTCGCGTTCTTGATGCCGGGCTCGGTCTCGGTAATCGTCAGTACCACCGAAGCGGGCAGCTCCAGGCCGATCGCGCGGCCGTCGTAGAAGTTCACCTGCACGTCGGCGTTGGGCAGCAGGTAGCCCGACTGCCCCTCGAGGAACTCGGCCGAGAGGCGCAGCTCCTCGTAATTCTCCTTGTCCATGAAGACGTAGCTGTCGCCGTCCTGGTAGGAAAACGTCATCTCACGCGGCTCGACGAAGGCGCGCTCGACCTTGTCTTCCGTGCGGAAGCGCTGGTTGGTCTTGGTGCCGGAGGCGATGTCCTTCATCTCGACCTGCATGAACGCGCCGCCGCGGCCGCCGACGTGGACGTGGTAGCACTTGAGCACGCGCCAGACGCGCTTGTCCCATTCGAGCAGATTGCCGATGCGGAGTTCGACCGCGGATACCTTTGCCATGCGCCAAGTCCCTGAAAAGGGGGCGAATTATAATCCATGAACAGGGGAACCCAGGTTCCCCCGTAGCCCTCTCCTATCCATGACGTTTGAAGCGAAATCGTTCGTTGCCGGCCTGCCCAGCCTGCCGGGGGTGTACCGGATGATCGGGGCGGCGGGCGAGGTGCTCTACGTTGGCAAGGCGGGCGACCTGAAGAAACGCGTCGCCTCCTATTTCCGGAAACAGGGTCTCAGCCCGCGCATCCGTCTGATGATTTCGCAGGTGGTGTCGGTCGAGGTGACCGCGGCCCGCTCCGAGAGCGAGGCGCTGCTGCTCGAGAACAACCTGATCAAGAGCCTCGCGCCGCGCTACAACATCCTGTTCCGGGACGATAAGTCCTACCCCTACCTGATGATCACGGGGCACGCCTTCCCGCGGCTGGGCTTTCACCGCGGCGCGAAGGACCGGCACGACCGGCATTTCGGGCCGTTCCCGCACGCGCACGCGGTGCGCGAGAGCATCCAGCTGCTGCAGCGCGTGTTTCGCCTTCGCACCTGCGAGGACTCGGTCTTCCAGAACCGCTCGCGGCCCTGCCTGCTGCACCAGATCCGGCGCTGCACGGCCCCCTGCACCGGGCTGATTTCGGCGCAGCGCTACGCCGAGGACGTGCGCAGCGCGGCGCTCTTCCTCGAGGGACGCGAAGACGACGTGACGCGCCTGCTGGGCGAACGCATGGAGGAGGCTTCCTCCGCGCGGCGCTACGAGGAGGCCGCGCTCTATCGCGACCAGATCCGCGCGCTGTCGCGCGTGCAGGCGCGCCAGTACGTGGAATCCGAGCGCGGCGTGGACGCGGACGTGGTCGCCTGCGCGCGCGAGAACGGCATCGCTTGCGTCAACCTGACGATGATCCGCGGCGGCCGGCACGTCGGCGACCGCAGCTTCTTCCCGCAGAACGCGGCCGAGGCGAGCGGCGCCGAGATCATCGAGGCGTTCCTCGGCCAGCACTACGTCGAGCAGCCGCGCCCACCCCTGGTGATCTCCTCGGCGGCGGCGCGCGGCGAGCGCCGCGTGTGGGTCGTGATGGCCGAAAAGAACGCGCGGCTGGCGTTGCAGCAGCGCCTGCGCGAGAAGACCACGCAGGAATCCCGCGTCGCCGCGCTGCGCGAGGCGCTCGGCCTGCCCGAGACCGTCCAGCGCATCGAGTGTTTCGACATCAGCCATACCATGGGGGAGGCCGCGGTGGCCTCCTGCGTGGTATACGACAGGCATGCCCTGCAGAAGGCGGAATACCGGCGGTTCAACATGCGCGGGCTGACGCCGGGAGACGACTATGCCGCGATGCGCCAGGCGCTGGGACGCCGTTACGAGCGAGTGCTGGCGGGCGAGGGCAAGCTGCCCGACCTGATCCTGATTGACGGCGGTCGCGGCCAGCTCAACTCGGCGCGCGGCGCGCTTGCCGACCTCGGCCTGAACGATGTGGCGGTGGCGGGCGTCGCCAAGGGGCCGGAGCGCAAGCCGGGGCTGGAGGAACTGGTGCTGGACTCGGGTGCGCGCGCGTTCTCGCTGCCGCCCCAGCACCCCGCGTTGCACCTGATCCAGAGCGTCCGCGACGAGGCGCACCGCTTCGCGCTCGCCGGACACCGCGCCCGGCGCTCCAAGGCGCGCACGACCTCCTCGCTCAACGAGGTTCCCGGGGTGGGCGCGAAGCGCCGGCAGCGACTGCTCGCGCACTTCGGCGGCCTGCAGGGCGTGCAGGCCGCGGCGGTGGACGAGCTGGCACAGGTGGACGGCGTCAGCCGCGCGCTGGCCGAGAAGATCTACCAGCGCCTGCACGCCTAGCGATGCCGCTCAATCTTCCCAACCTGATCACCCTGCTGCGCATCGTGCTAGTGCCGCTGATCGTGGGCGTGTACTACCTGCCCGAGGGCTGGCTCTCCGGGTCGGAGAGGAATCTCGTCGCCACGGCGATCTTCGTCTTCGCCGCCGTCACCGACTGGCTCGACGGCTACCTCGCGCGCAGGCTCAACCAGACGTCCGCGTTCGGCGCCTTCTTCGACCCGGTCGCCGACAAACTCGCGGTGATCGGAGCCCTGATCGTGCTGCTGTACCTGAACCGGGTGGACATGGTCGTGGGCCTGATCATCATCGGGCGCGAGATCGCCATCTCGGCGCTGCGCGAATGGATGGCGCGGCTCGGGCAGGCGAAGAGCGTGGCGGTGGCGTACATCGGCAAGGTCAAGACCGTGCTGCAGATGGTGGCGATCCCGCTGCTGCTCTACGAGGACGTGCTGTTCGACGTCGTCGAATGCCACGCGCTGGGCACGGTGCTGATCTACCTCGCCGCGCTGCTCACCGTGATCTCGATGCTGTATTACCTGCGCAAGGCGCTGCCCCTCATGAGGGGATAAGGTATAATTCGCGCCCCATCGGTTGCAGCGCGCGCGGGAGTAGCTCAGTTGGTAGAGCGTAACCTTGCCAAGGTTAAGGTCGCGAGTTCGAGACTCGTCTCCCGCTCCATCCCTTTACGCTAGGGAAGGCCCTCGGGCCTTCCCGCGAAGTTCCACCCTCGGCGGGGTGGCAGAGTGGTCATGCAGCGGCCTGCAAAGCCGTGGACGCCGGTTCGATTCCGACCCCCGCCTCCAAGATTCTGGAACGAAGAAGGCGATCCCGTTCCTGCCCGGGTGGCGAAACTGGTAGACGCAGGGGACTTAAAATCCCCAGGCGCAAGCCGTGCCGGTTCGAGTCCGGCCCCGGGCACCATCGCACCGCGAGCTTCGGTAGCGCTACGCCTCCCCGAGCCGCTTCTCCCACGCGATCTGGTTTTTCACCGCGTCGCGGATGAACGGCGACTGGCGCATGATGGCGAGCACGATCCGGTTAAGCCAGGAGCCGGGAAAGCGCATCGGGCGGATGATGTCGAGGAACAGCACGACACGGGTGTAGGCCGTGTCGTTGTGCACCTGGTGCCTGTAGGTGTCGTCGAACACGATGCACTTGCCTTCCTGCCAGTGGCCGCGCTCGCCGCCGACTTCGATCCAGCAGGTGTCCGGCGTTCCGGGTACGACCAGCCCCAGGTGGCAGCGCAGCAGCCCCTTGTAAGGTCCGCGGTGCAGCGGGATGCGCTTGCCCGGCGAGAGCACGGAAAAGAACGCGGTGAACATGCCGGGGATCGATTCCACCAGCCGCGCGGTTTGCGGGCAGAGCGCGCAGTTCTTGTCCATCCGATAGCCGTAGCCGTGCAGGAAGAACGTCTTCCAGCGGTCGTCGGTGGTGATGTTGACCTGGTCCTTGGAGATGTCCTGGAAGTTGGGGATCGCCTCCGGGTGCTTGAGGACTTCTTCCAGCTCGGCGCGCACCTCGCGCCAGCGCGACTCCAGCCCCGGGATCCACGCGAATTTCGCGGGATCGCTGAACGGCGTGTCGGGCACCCCGGAATAGCGGATCAGCGCGCGCTCGATGCGCTTGATCAGCCACAACCCCACCGCGACGCTGGGGCGGTGCTTGCGCTTCTTCTTGACCGTGATCGCCGATTCGCTCACGGGCATACGAAGCGCAGGGGCTCGCTCGCCGCGAGCGACACGCTCGCGCCACCCGTTTCGTAGGTCTCGCCGTCGATGACGAACGGTTCCTCCAGGGTCAGCGAGAGGGAAGCGACGTTGGCGCTGGCGTAGCCGTCTTCGACTCGCAGGCGTTCGCCGCGGCCGCGCAGGACGCTCGGAATCGAGCGGAGCATGCGCGTGGGGCGGGTGCGGATCGCCGTGGCATGGATGGGCGCCGGTTCCGTCCCCCAGTACGGTCGCGCGCCCAGCAGCAGCCGGTCGAGCACGCTCGCCATGATCGCCAGGTAGGGTTGCCGCCCCTGCACGCCTTTCATGCCCTCGATATTCGCATAGGTCGGCCGGGCCAGGCCGTCATCGCCGGCGCCGAGCAGCGCGCCCAGGAACCGCACCAACAGCAGCCCCGATGCCGTCTCGCCCGTGAGGCGCGTGCTGCGCAGGCGGGAAGTGACGTAGTGCACGCCACGGGTGATGATGCCCGCGCCGAAGAACATGCCGTGCAGCGGGGCCGCGCCCGCTCGCGTCACCGCAAGTACGCTGCGCTCGCGCGCGGGCAGCGTCGCGATGTCCTGCTGCGCGAGCCGGGCGCGCAGGCGCTCGAGCACCTCGAGCGGCCGGCCGCGCACGCCGAGATCGAGCGCGCTCATGTTGGTGGTGCCGCCGGGAACCGCGACCAGGGCGGGCAGGGGGGCGCCGCGGCCAGGCGCGAGGAGGTGCCCCAGGACCGCGTGCAGTGTGCCGTCGCCGCCGATCACCACCAGCAGCGCGGGGCGTCGCGCGAGCAGGTCCGGGATGGCCGCCCCGCCGATCGTCGCGCCGGTGACCTCCGCGTAGCCCTCGCCGGCGATGCTCCGGCACAGCTCCCGGATCCCGGCCCGCCGGCCGCGCACGCGCCCGGATTCCGTGTTGCAGAGGATGGCGACGCCGCTCCGCACTCAGCGCAGCTTCTTCTTCTGCCTCCGGTCGGCCATGATCTTCTCGAAGCACTCGGCACAGACCTCGCGCTTGTTCTTCACGCCCGGGAGGATGCGAAACGTCGCCCGCGGCCGGGAGTGCTGGCCGTGGAAACAGTACTTGAGCGGGTTGAGATTCGCCATGCCGTTTCCGAAGTCTGTGCCAAGCGCGGCATTTGCGCAATGAGTACAATGCCGCCATGGCGCTGGCGGCGTTCAATTTCGCGCAATGGATCGACCGGCACGCGCACCTGCTCCAGCCCCCGGTCGGCAACCAGCAGGTCTTCCTCGAGGCCCATGACCTGATCGTCATGGTGGTCGGGGGCCCCAATGTGCGCACGGATTACCACGACGACCCCTACGAGGAGTTCTTCTACCAGTTGCGCGGCAACATGGTACTGCGGATCCTGGAGGAGGGCCGGCCGCGCGACGTGCCGGTCCGCGAGGGCGAGATCCTGCTGCTGCCCGGGCACGTGCGCCATTCGCCGCAGCGGCCCGAGCCCGGCTCGGTCGGCCTGGTGGTGGAGAAGATCCGCCCGCAGGGCGTCAACGACGGCTTCGAATGGTATTGCCCGCGCTGCCAGGCCCGGCTGCACCGCGTGGAAGTGCACGTCAAGAACATCGTGGCGGACCTGCCGCCGCTGTTCGACGCTTTCTACGCGGGCGCGAGGAAATGTCCGGCCTGCGGCGAGGTCCATCCGCGACGCGCGTGAATACGATCGACCTGCACAGTCATTTCTTCCCGCGCGAGTGGGAAGACCTGAGTGCGCGGTTCGGCGGCGACTGGCCCTGGATGAAGCACCTGGGCGGGGGCAAGGCGATGGTGATGATCGGCGGGCGCGAGTTCCGGCCGGTCGATTCCGCCTGCTGGGACGCGGAGCGGCGCCTGCAGGAGATGGACCGCGACGGCGTCGACCTGCAGGTGATGTGCTCGACGCCCGTGCTGTTCGCCTACACGCGCCCGGTGGAACAGTCGCTGTACTGCGCCCAGGCGTTCAACGATGCGGGGCTGGAGCTGGCGGCGAAAGGCCGCGGCCGACTGAAAACGCTCTGCCAGGTGCCGCTGCAGGACACCGACGCCGCGTGCCGGGAACTGTCGCGCGCCATGCGCTCGGGGCATCTCGGCGTGCAGATCGGCAACCACGTTGGCGAACGCGATCTCGACGACGAGGGGATCCTTGCGTTCCTGCAGCACTGCGCGGCCGAGGGCGCGGCGGTGCTGGTGCACCCCTGGGACATGATGGGCGGGACGCGCACCGCGCGCTGGATGATGGGCTGGACGGTGTCGATGCCGGCGGAGACGCAGCTCTCCATCGTCGCGCTGATTCTCGGCGGCGGCTTCGACCGCCTGCCGCCGAGCCTGCGCATCTGCTTCGCGCACGGCGGCGGCAGCTTCGCCTTCCTGCTCGGGCGGCTCGAGAACGCCTGGCATAACCGTGACCTCGCGCGCGGCCAGTCGCGGCACCCGCCCAGCCACTACCTCGATCGCTTCAGCGTCGACAGCGCGGTGTTCGATGCGCGCGCGCTGCGGCTGCTGGTCGAGGTGATGGGCGAGGACCGCGTCATGCTGGGTTCCGACTATCCGTTTCCGCTGGGCGAGCAGCGCGTCGGCAGGCTCTTGCGCGACATGCAAGGTCTATCCGAGGCCGCGCGCGCCAAGCTGCTTGCCGGCAACGCCCGGCGTTTTCTCGGCCTGGCATGAAGCTGCGCCGCAGAAGCGAGGAGCCGCGCATCGAGCGCGCCGGCAAATGGCTGCACGACGCGCACCTCGCGCGCGAGACGTTCGCGCCGCTGCCGGCCGAACTCGCGCCGCGCGACATCGGCGATGCGTATGCGATCCAGAACGAGTTCGTCGCCATGCGCGCCGAGGCGCGCGGTCCGGTCACCGGCTACAAGATCGCCCTGACCACCGCCGCCATGCGCGCTTTCGCCGGCATGAAGGACTCGGTCGCGGGCGACATGCTCGAGAAGACCATCCTGCGAGGCGATTCGCGCGTGCGCGCGGCCGACTACGTGCGCCTGCTGGTCGAGTTCGAGATCGGCGTCGAGCTGGCCGAAGACCTGCCGGCGGTGGGCGCGCCCTACGACCGCAAGCGCGTCGCCGCCGCCGTGGGCGCCGTCATGCCCGCGCTGGAACTCGCCGACGATCGCAACGCGGACTACGCGCTGCTGCCCGCCAACCCGCTGATGCTCATCGCCGACAACGCCTGGAACGAGGGCGCGGTGCTCGGCGCGCCGGTGCGCGACTGGCAGAAACTCGATCTCGCCGCCGTGCAGGGCGTGGCGACCATCAATGACGCCAACGTGGGCGCCGGCCACGGCGGCGACGTCCTGGGCCATCCGCTTGAAGCATTGGCCTGGCTCGCCAACAACCTCGCCTCGCGCGGCCTCGGCCTGTGGCGCGGCGACGTGGTCATCACCGGCAGCATCGTCACCTCGAAATTCCCGAAGCCGGGCGACCTCGTGCGCTTCGAGGCGGACGCGCTGGGGGCGGTCGAGCTGCGGGTGACCTAGCCTTACAAACCGCGCTTCTTCAGGAAGGCGAGCAGGGCGGCGTTGAACGCCTCGGGCTGGTCCATCGGGCCGAGATGGCCGCAGCCCGGCAGGCAGACGTATTCCGCGCCGGGGATCCTCTGCGCCATGCGCTCCATCATTGCGGGCGGCGCCGTCTTGTCGTCGGAGCCCGCGAGCACCAGCGTGGGCACCTTGATGGCGGCGAGTTCCTTGCGCCGATCGAAGGTGGTGAGCAGGCGGACCGCCTTGCGGTACGTGTCGGGCGGAATATCCGCCATGATTTTCTCCGCGAGCGCGAGACCCGCGGGTTCCGACCTGCCGCCGCGCATGGTCGGCATCACCGAGCGGGCGATCTGCGCCATGCCCTTGCCTTCATCGAGCGGCCCGATGCGGGCGGCGATGAATTGCTTCGTGAACTCGCTCGTGCCGCCGGCGAAAGCGGGGCTGGTGAACGTCAGCGCAAGCCCGCGGATCAGCTGCGGCGAGCGCACATACGCTTCCTGCGCGACCAGCCCGCCCATGCTGTGGCCGACCAGCACCACCGGGCCTTCATCGAGCTTCGTGATCAGGCGCGCGAGCGCCGCGCAGACCCGCTCGAAATCGTACGGCTCGACGATCGCGCTATGTCCGTAGCCCGGCTGGTCCCAGGCGTGCGCGGCGTATCCCTGGCTGGCGAAATACGGCAACTGCTTTTCCCAGGCATGGTGCCCGCCGCCCAGGCCGTGCAGGAAAAGGAGAGGCGTCATGCGCGCAGAAGCACGGAGTCTACCGTGTAGAATCAGGTCTGCATGATTGTGTTCAACCTCCACTGCGCGGACGGCCACCGCTTCGAGGGCTGGTTCGCCTCGGCCCGCGATTTCGCCGCGCAAAGGAAGCGCGGCCTGCTCAGCTGCCCGGCCTGCGGCTCGAGCAACGTGGAGCGCGGCCTGTCGGCGCCGCGCCTGAACATGGGCGCGCGGGAGCCGGTGCGGGAGAAAACAGGGGTGCCGTCCCAGGTCCCCGCGCAGATTCCCGCGCAGAAGACGCCGGAGATGGACGGCAAGGACGCCTTCGCTGTCGCGCAGATCCTCTATTCGCGCATGCTGGACGAAGTCCTCACCAAGTCCGAGGACGTGGGCAACCGATTTCCGGACGAAGCCCGTCGCATCTTCTACAAGCAGGCCGAAGGTCGCCCCATCCGTGGCCAGGCGACGCGGGAAGAACACGACGAGCTCGTCGAAGAGGGCATTCCCGTCGCGCGGCTGCCCGTCCCGAGCAGAGACCAGCTGAACTGAAACTCACCGCGTTGGGCGGTTGGGCGCTCGCCTGAGAAGCGCACAATGTGTATTATGTAAAGTAATCGCAAGTCTGCTCAACTCGCGGCCCCGGCGCGCTTGAGCAGCTTGATCATTTCCTCGTCTTTCCGGGTGGTTGCGATGCTCAGGGCGGTCTCCCCGGCCGGTCCCTTGATGCCCAGATCCGCGTCTTCGTGAAGCAAGGCGGTCGCGGCCGCGATGTGGCCATTGCGGGCGGCGAGCATCAGGGCCGTGTAGCCGTTCGGCGCCAGGGCGTCCTTCTGGGCGCCCTTCTGGATCAGGAACTTGACCATCTCGGCGCGGTTCTCGAAGGCCGCGTACTGGAGCGGGCTCCAGCCGGTCGCGGGGTTGAGCTCGGCGCCGTGATCCAGAAGCATCCGCACGATCTCCACGTGCCCGCCCAGTGCGGCGAGGTTGACCGCGGTATCGCCAAACGGGCTTCGCTTGGCCACGTTCACCTTGCGCTCGATCAGGAGCGCGACGACCGCCTTGTGGCCCAGCCGCGAGGCGATCATCAGGGCCGTGTTGCCGTTGGCGTCGGCCGTGTCCGGCTCGAGGCCCTGGTTGAGGAGCGCCGTGGCCGCCTGGAGATTGCCGTCGTTGACCGCGCGCAGGAACTGGCTCAGCGCCTGGGCGCCGGCGGCGCCGGCCGCGACCCCCAGCACGAACCCCAGCAGGAAACGGATCGCCCGCACCTCAGGACTCCGGCATGCCCGCGACCATCTCGGCGGCAAGCAGCCTGGGATTGAGCGGGTGGCGCGTGAGCGTGCGATGGCGGCCCATCGCGCGCGCATAGGCGAGCCAGGCGCGCGCCTCGCCGCCCGCGCCGGCGCCGCCGTAGCGCGACTTTCCGAGCAGCGCGAAAAACGCCCGGTCGAGCGCCATCTTCTGCAGCACCTCGGCGAGCGGCTCCAGCTCCTCGCGGCCGCGCACGTCGGCCAGCCGGTCGCGGTCGCCGCCGGCAAGGTTGCGCAGCGCCTGCTCGATCGCCTCGCCTCGCTCTCCGCTCGCGTACTCGAGCGCCCGCCGCGGCGAGCCGCCGGCGAACGCGAGCCAGCGCTCGGCGTTGCGCACGCCCTGCGCGGCGAGCCACTGCGTGGCCGCTTTCGCATCGGGGACGGGCACCGGCACCGGCACGCAGCGGCTGCGCACCGTGGCGAGCAGCCGCGCGGGCCGATGCGACACGAGAAGGAACACCGCCCCGGCAGGGGGCTCCTCGAGGATCTTGAGCAGCGAATTTGCCGTCGCCGCGTTCATGTCCTCGGCGGGATGGATCACCGCCACGCGGTAGCCTCCGCGGTGCGAAACGACGTGCACGAAATCGCCCAGCTCCCGCGCCTGCTCGACCTTGATCTGACTGGAGGGGGCCTTGCGCTCCCTGCCCTTGCCCTCTTCCCCGCCCTCCTCGACCATCGGCACGCCGCGGGCGAGGGTTTCGGGCTCGACGATGCGGATGTCCGGATGGTTGCCACCCTGCGCCCAGCGGCAGGCATCGCAGTGTCCGCAGGCCCCGGTCCGCTTCGTCGACCCCTCGCAGACCAGGAATTGAGCGAAATGCTCAGCCAAAGCGAGCTTTCCAACCCCTGCCGGGCCGTGCAGAAGAAGGGCATGCGGCAGGCGATCCCGGAGTCCTATGAGGTGTTGAAGAATTCCATCTTGTAATTTAATAATCATAATGTTGCAATTATTTCTTCAACTTTTGCTTTAACTATAGACAGCGTCTCCGTGCCATCAATCCGATGCGCCCTGCGCGGCTCCGCCTCGCACAGCGCAAGGTACGCTCCCCGTACTCGGTCGAAAAAGGCCCGGCCTTCGCTCTCGAAGCGATCCAGGGCGCGGCCGGAGGCCGCCAGCCTGCGGCTGCTGATCGAGTAGTCGGCGTCGAACACCAGGGTCAGGTCGGGTTGCAGATCCGGGTGGGCCTTGCGGGCCAGGTCGTCGATCAGGGCCCGGTCCACGCCCTTTCCCGCGCCTTGGTAGGCGACTGTCGAGTCGGTGAAGCGGTCGCAGAGCACCCAGGCGCCGCGCGCGAGCGCCGGCGCGATCACCTTGCGCACGTGGTCGGCGCGCGCCTCGAACATCAGGCGCGTCTCGGCGACCGGGTCCATCGCCTCGGCGAGGACGCGCGCGCGCAGTTTCTCGGCGAGCGGCGTGCCGCCGGGTTCGCGCGAAACGACGACCTCGCGGCCGGCCTTGCGCAGGCGTTCGGCGATCCAGGCGATGTGCGTGGACTTGCCGGCGCCGTCCACGCCCTCGAGCGTGATGAACTTGCCCCTGATTTTTTCAGCGACCGCCATTCGGCTGCTCAGCGCCGGCCATTCAGCTGGTATTTTCGCACGGCACGATTGTGCTCCTCGAGGGTGCGCGAGAATTCGCTGCTGCCGTCGCCGCGCGCCACGTAGTAGAGGGCCGCCGTCTTCGCCGGCCGCAGCGCCGCGCGCAGCGAGGCAAGTCCCGCCGCGGCGATCGGCGTGGGCGGCAATCCCGCGCGCGTGTAGGTGTTGTACGGCCCGTCGGCCGTGAGATGCCCCTTCTTCAGGTTGCCGTCGAAACCCTCGCCCAGCCCGAAGATCACGCTTGGGTCCACCTGCAGCATCATGCCGGTGCGCAGGCGGTTGACGAGGGCGCCGGCGATCCTCTCGCGCTCATCGCTGCGGCCGGTTTCCTTTTCGACGATGGAGGCCATGATCAGCGCCTCGTACGGCGTCCTGTACGGAACCGACGGGTCGCGCGCCGCCCATTCCTGCGCGAGGTGCCGCTGCATCGCCTGGTAGGCGCGTCTGAGGATCCGCAGGTCGCTGGTCCCCCTGGCAAAGAGGTAGGTGTCGGGAAAGAACAGTCCTTCCGGGTGCGCTTCGGCGGCGCCGATCTTCCGCAGCAGCTGCGCGTCGCTCATCCCCGCGCTGTCGTGGCGCACGAAGCTGCTTGCATCGAGCGCGGCGCGCAGCTGACGAAAAGTCCAGCCTTCGATGAAGCGCACGTCCGCCTGGCTGACATCGCCGCGCGAGAGCTTGCCGAGCAGCTCCAGCGGCGTCGGCGCCGTGGCGAGCTCGTAGCTCCCGGCCTTGATCTCCGCGCCGCGGCCGAGCGCGCGCGCGAGCAGCTCGAACCGCAGGCGGCCGAGCGCGACGCCCGACTCCTCGATGCGCTGGGCGGCGCCGCGCAGGCGCATGCCGGGGTCGATCTCGAATTCGGCCGGAAGCCTCGCCACCCGGAGCGGGGTCGTCAGGTACCAGCCCGTGTAGGCCCCGGCGGCGAGCAGCGCGACGACCACGAGCGTGAGGAGGGCTTTGCGCAACGGAAGCGAATAGAATTCACTTCATTCTACTGTGGCCGAGAGCGGCATCGCGAAGCTGGAGGAGTACGGTCTGCTGCACGTGGCGGGGGACGACGCGCGCGCGTTCCTGCACGCGCAGCTGACCAACGACGTCGCCCACCTCGCCCCGGGCAGGGCGCGCGTCGCCGGCTGGTGCACGGCGAAGGGGCGGCTGCTCGCGACCTTCCTGCTGGTCCCGGTTGCGGGCGGTTTTCTGCTGCAGCTGTCGCGCGATCTCGTGCCCTCGGTCGCGCGGCGCCTGCAACTGTTCGTGCTGCGCTCGAAGGTGAAGATCACCGACGCGAGCGCGCAATGGGTGCAGTTCGGCGTCTGGGGCGCGGAGGCGGGCGAGCCACTGCTGGTGGTGGAAAGCGGCGACACCATCTTGGTGAACGTCGAACCGGGCAGGTCGCTCGTGCTCGCCGCCATCGACGCGGCGGACAGGTTCGCGCCGACCCGGCCTTCCGCCGATTGGACGCTCGCCGAGATCCGCTCCGGCCGGCCGCTGATCGCGGCGCCAACGCAGGATCAGTTCGTGCCGCAGATGGTGAACCTCGAGCTCGCGGGCGGCGTCGATTTCCAGAAGGGCTGTTATCCGGGCCAGGAAGTCGTCGCGCGCGCGCAATATCGGGGCGCGGTCAAGCGGCGCATGTTCCGCCTGCGCGGCGCGGCGCTCCGGCCCGGGCAGGAGCTCTACAGTGACGACGCGCCAGGACAGCCGAGCGGCATGGTGGTGAACGCCGCGGGCGAGGAGTCGCTCGCGGTGCTGCAGGTGGCGGCGGTGGAAGCGAGGTCGCCGATCCGGCCGCAGCCGCGGGGCGCGGCGCTCGAAATCCTGTCCCTCCCCTACTCTCGATGACGAATTTCTACGTCTACTACCGGGTGGATCTCGCGCGCCTGGAAGGCCTGCGGCCCGCCGTCGAGCGGCTTTTCCACGCCGTGGCCAGCGCGACGGGCGTGCGCGGGCGCTGGATGCATCGCAGCGACGATCCCACGACCTACATGGAGGTCTACGAAGGCGTGCAGGATGCGGCTGCCTTCGAAGCGCTGCTCGCGCGCGAATCCGCGGGCCTCGGCCTGGAACGCAAGACCGAGCGATTCACATGTGCCTGATCCTCGTCGCATGGCGGGTGCATGCGGAGCACCAACTGATCGTCGCCGCCAATCGCGACGAATTCCACGCGCGCCCGGCCGCCCCGGCGGGGTTCTGGCCCGACCGGCCGGGAATCCTCGCCGGCCGCGACCTGGAGGCGAAGGGTACCTGGCTCGGCGTCGCGCGCGGCGGCCGTTTTGCCGCGGTCACCAATTACCGCGGCGGCAGCGATCCGGGCGCGGCGCAGTCGAGGGGTGGCCTGGTTTCGGGTTTTTTGGGCGATCGTCTTTCCCCCGGGGAATACATTTCAGGAATCAAACCCGGCAGCTATAGCGGATTCAATCTGCTGGTGGCGGACCGCGGCGAGCTGTGGTGGCTATCGAACCGCGACGGCGGCACGCGGCGCCTCGCGCCCGGTCACTACGCGCTCGGCAACCTGCTGCTCGACACGCCCGAAGTGATGGAGGTCAAAGCGCGCTTCCAGGCCGCGCCCGCGGCGGTCGAGCCCCTGTTCTCGCTGCTCGCCACGGCGAAGATCGTGGCGCCCGCCTACGGCACGCGCTGCGCGAGCGTCCTGCTCGCGGCAAACGGCGGCCGCATCCAATTCAGCGAGCGCCCGTTCGATGCCGCGGGCAACGGGGGCGCCACGCGGCGCTACGAGTTCGACAGGTCGGGCTAGAGCTTCCGCACCATCTTCTGGTGCAGGATGCCGGCGTCCTGGTAGACCTTGCCCTCGGCGACGAAGCCGCGCTCGCGGTAGAACTCGGCCGCCTGCAGCTGGGCGGAGACCGCCACCTCCTTGTGGCCGCGCTTGCGCGCCTCGACCATCAGCGCCGCGAGGATCTCGGCGCCGATACCGCGCCGCCGCCATTCCTTCACCACCGCCATGCGGCCGATGCGGCCGTCGGGGAGGAGCCGGCCGGTGCCGATCGCCTTGTTGTCCACGTCGTAGGCGACGGCGTGCAGGCACTGCGCGTCCATGTCGTCCAGCTCGAAGCCGGAAGGCACGTTCTGCTCGCCCACGAAGATCGCGAAGCGCAACGGGCCCGCGACCGGCTGCGCCTGCTCCCAGCTCATGAGCTCTACCCGGGCCATAAAGCGAAAGTATAATCCGCGCCAATGAAAAGCTTGTGGAACGACGCCGAGTCCGCGGCGTTCCGCGGCCCGCTCGGCGCGCGCGTCTATACCTCGCGCCTGCTGGGGCGCGACAAGTCGCTGGTGCTGCACGGCGGGGGCAATACCTCGGTCAAGCTGCGCGAGGAGAACCTCTTCGGCGAAGAAGAAGAAGTGCTCTATGTCAAGGGCAGCGGCTGGGACCTGGAGACGATCGAGGCGGACGGGTTCACCCCGGTGAAGCTCGACCATGCGCGCCGCCTGGGATCGCTGACGGTGCTGTCAGACTCGCAGATGGTGAACGAACTGGCGATCCATACGCTGCGCGCGGGAGCGCCCGCGCCCTCCGTGGAGACCATCCTGCACGCGCTGCTGCCGGACAAGTACGTGGACCACACGCACGCGGACGCCGTGCTCTCGGTGTCCAATTCTCCGGACGGCGGGCAGCGGGTGCGCGAAATCTACGGCGACAGGGTGATGGTGATCCCCTACCTCATGCCGGGCTTCGACCTCGCGGCCTATTGCGCCCGGGAGATCCCGAAGCAGAAGACCCGGGACAGCGTGGGCATGGTGCTGCTCTCGCACGGCATCTTCTCCTTCGCCGAAGACGCCCGCGAATCCTACGAACGGATGATCGAGCTGGTCTCGATGGCGGAGCGGTACCTGGCGGCAAGGAAAGCCTGGAGCGTGGCGCCGCCGCCTGCCGAGCGGGGCGCGTTCCGGCGCGAGGATGTCGCGAAGCTGCGCGGCGACATCTCGCGCGCGGCGGGCGCTCCCCTGCTCTGCCGCTGCAACGACGCGCCGCCGTTCCTCGGCTTCGCGCGCCACCCCGCGGTGGCGCGCGTCTCGCAGGGCGGCCCGGCGACGCCGGACCACGTGATCCGCACCAAGCGCGTGCCGATGCTGGGAAGGGATGTCGAAAGTTTCGTCTCTGCCTACCGCAAGTACTTCGAGAGCAATGAAAAGACGGCGAAGGAGCGCAAGATCATGCTCGATCCGGCGCCGCGCATGGCGCTGGACCCAGAGCTGGGGTTCGCGGCGCTCGGGCGGTCGGCGAAGGACGTCGCGATCGTCGAGGAGCTCTATGCGCACACGATCGAGGTGATCCTGCGCGCCGAGGCGCTGGGCGGCTGGCGGGCGCTCGACGAGCGCCACATCTTCGACGTCGAATACTGGGACCTCGAGCAGGCGAAGCTGAAGAGAGCCGGCGCGCCGGCGGTGTTCGCCGGCGAGGTCGCCGTGGTCACCGGCGCCGCCTCCGGCATCGGCAAGGCCTGCGTGGAGGCGCTCCTGAAGCGCGGCGCGGCGGTCGTCGGGCTGGACCGCAATCCGGCGATCGAGGGAATGTGGCGGCGAGCGGATTTTCTGGGCCTGGTTTGTGATTTGACGCAGGAAAAAGAGATCGCGGAAAAGATCGATGCAACGGTCAAGCAATTCGGCGGCGTGGACATGCTGGTCCTCAACGCCGGCATCTTTCCCGCCTCGCAATCCGTCCAGGACGTGGGGCTGGATACCTGGCGCAGCGCGATGGGAGTCAACGTGGAAGCGAACCTGCAGCTGATGCAGGCCTGCCACGCGCTGCTCAGGCTTGCGCCCTGCGGCGGGCGGGTCGTGGCGATCGGCTCAAAGAACGTGCCCGCGCCCGGCCCCGGCGCGGCCGCCTACTCCGCCTCCAAGGCGGCTATGAACCAGCTCGCTCGCGTGACCGCCCTCGAATGGGCGAAGGACGGCATCCGCGTCAACGTCATCCATCCGAATGCGGTTTACGACACAGCCCTCTGGACCGAGGAGGTGCTCGCCGCGCGCGCGAAGGCGTACGGCCTCACGGTGGCGCAGTACAAGGCGAACAACCTCCTCAGGACCGAAGTCACGTCCAGGGACGTCGGCGAGCTGGCCGCGGAAATGTGCGGGCCGCTGTTCGCCAAGACCACCGCCGCGCAGGTGCCGGTGGACGGCGGCAACGAGCGCGTGGTGTAGATGGCGGCGGGATCGCGCAAGCGTGATTGAGCCGATTCGCTGGCGGGGTGACCGGCTCGAGCTGCTCGACCAGCGGCTGCTGCCGGAGCGCACCGAGTACGTTTCCTGCCGCAGCGCCGCGGAAGTCGCGCAGGCGATCAAGGACATGGTCGTTCGCGGAGCGCCGGCGATCGGCTGCGCCGCTGCTTTTGGAATTGCTTTGGACTGTTCCGCAGAATCTTTTTCCGCTCTGTCGAAAAGTCGCCCGACCGCGGTCAACCTGTTCTGGGCCCTGGAGCGCATGCGCAAGGCCCGGGACCACGTCGCCGAGGCGATCGCGATCTTCGAGGAAGACCTCGCCGCCAACCGCGCCATGGGCGAGCACGGCGCGAAGCTGATCGGCGCGAATGCGCACGTCATGACGTATTGCAACGCCGGCGCGCTCGCTACCAGCGGGTATGGAACCGCCCTTGGGGTAATTCGATCTGCCAAAAGCAAAGGCGTTTCCGTCATCGCTTGCGAAACGCGGCCCTACCTGCAAGGCGCGCGGCTGACGGCGTGGGAATGCGTGCAGGAGGGTATCCCCTGCACTCTCATCACCGACA
>JADLES010000067.1 GCA_020845995.1 Burkholderiales bacterium
AACGGGCCATTCGCTCCCCGATCAAAGAGAAAGTGCAAGCTGATCGCCGCATCCAAAGGTGGGTTCAGATCCCCGAGGCCGAGAACCGTTACTTGAGGGTGGTACTTCTCTCGGACGGCGAAACGGTCCACAATGCGTTCTTCGACCGAAGGTTTGCGCCATGAGAATCAGATACTTCAAGGACACCGACACGCTGCTCATCGAGTTCAAGGAAGCGCCTGTCGCGGAAACGCGCGACCTCGATGAGAACACCGTCCTCGACATTGACGCTCAGGGCAATGTCTGCGCTATCACCGTTGAGCACGCATCGCAGCGTGCTGGCATCCCGCAGTTCTCATACGAGCAGGTTGCGGCTTAACAGCACAGCCCACGCCGACACGTGCGCAAGCGCCGCATCGTGCATATTCGACTGCGCAGCGCGCGCGGGTGGCTGCGAACGTTATACGTCTTGAGCACATAAGGCACACAGGAGTATTATCTCGGGCGTGAAGCCCATGAGATGGAGCGCCGAGAAGAGCCTTTCGCTCAAGGCGGAACGCGGCGTCTCTTTCGAGGAAGTGCTTTCCGCGATTTCGCAGGGCGGTCTTCTCTGCGTAATGAACCACCCGAACCGGGCCAAGTACGGGCATCAGAAGATGCTTGTGGTGCGGATACGTGACTATGCGTACCTCGTCCCCTGCGTGGAAAGCGATAGCGAGATTTTCTTGAAAAGCATTATGCCGAGCCGCAAGGCGACGCGGCAATTTTTATCAGGAGACAAGTGACATGAACGCCGAGACACTGTTGGAACAGGAAATCCTGGCCTCTTTCGAGCGCGGCGAGTGGAAACCCGTTCGGAACCAAAAAGGCGAAATCGCGCGGCTCAGGGCGGTGGCGGAGGCTACTTTGCTCAAGAACAAGCGGGTCAACATCAGAATCTCGTCACGAGATTTGGAGGGGTTGCAGGCCAGGGCCGCGGAGGAAGGGGTTCCGTACCAGACGCTTATGGCGAGTGTCCTGCACAAGTTCGTCTCGGGTCGCCTGGTCGAGGAGCGCAGACGTATAACTTCGCGCTCAAGCGGACGCGGCCCAAAGCGCCGCGCCGCTTAGCTCGGCGTTAATCCGCGCACTCGGCAGGCATGACCAAGATCGGGCGCGGAGCCTTCAAAGGCAAGAAAGTTACATATGCTGCCGCGGATCGGGTGGAGGATTTTCGCGACATCGCCGGTAATTTCATGACGGGGGTGTTTGACTACCTGCCAGGCGACTATCTGATTACCGACGAATCTGGCCTGCGCGATTTTACCGATTTTGCATCCTCGGATACCTCGCCGATTTGGCGTCGAATCACTGAACTCTATTCGATCACGAAAGCGGACGTTCCATCCGAGACATTGATGGATATCTTTGCCGAGATTCAGAGACGGAGGAATCTGCAATAGCCGGATGGCCTCCTGTGTGATGGTTACAATGCATCCCAATGAGCCCGACGATTTTCCGGTAAGGCCCCTTCCGCTTTTACTTCTTTTCTCGCGAAGAGACACGAATGCACGTCCACGTGCACGCCACTACTGGGGAGGCGAAGTTCTGGTTAGAGCCGAGAGTCGAATTAGCGCGGAACTACGGTTTGAGTATCCGGCAGGTCAGTGCTGCCCTTCGTTTGATTCAGGAGCACGAAGATGAAATCCGCAAAGCTTGGAAAACGCATTTCGCAGGTTGAAGTAACGAACGTTTCGAAGCACGGTTTCTGGCTCCTCATTGGAGACCGAGAGCGGTTCGTCCCGTTCCAGCAATTCCCCTGGTTTCGCGATGCGCCCATCGGCTATCTGCTGAACGTAAGGCTGCCGGGTTCCCATCATCTCTATTGGCCTGACCTGGATGTCGACATCGCCCTCGAATCACTCGATCATCCGGAACGCTTCCCACTCGTAAGCAAAGCGCGGTTTAGCCCGTCATCGCGGCGGACGCGCCACAAGCAGGCGCGCCGCTGAATGGCAGCACGTTAGAGCCTCCGCCAGTGAGCACGCTCGACCCCATCAGCCTCGCGGTCATCCAGAACGGCCTGCAGCAAGTCTGCAATGAGATGGACCTCGCCTTCTGCCGTGCCGCCTTCAGCCCGGTGATTTCCGAGGGCATGGATCGGTCGGACGGCATCTACGCGCGCGAGGACGGCGCGCTCGTCGCGCAGGGCGACCTGGGCCTGCCGGTGTTCGTCGGCACCATGCAGTTCGGCACGCGCGCGGTCGCCGAGCACGTGCGCCGCGCGAAGATCCCGCTCGATCCGGACGATCTCTTCATCGTCAACGACCCTTACCTCGGCGGCACGCACCTGATGGACGTGCGCTTCGTGAAGCCGTTCTTCTACCGCGGCAGGCACTGGTGCTGGCTCGCCAACACCGGCCACTGGCCGGACCTGGGCGGCATGGTGCCGGGCGGCTTTTCGGCAAACGCCACCGAGGTCGAGCAGGAAGGCCTGCGCCTGCCGCCGGTGAAGCTCTACAAGAAGGGTGTAATGGACGAGGAGATTCTCGCCATCATCCTCTCCAACATCCGCATCGCCGACCAGCGCATCGGCGACATCAAGGCGCAGGCGGCCGCGCTCGCGATCGGCGAAAAGCGCCTCACTGCCCTGCTCGACCGATACGGCGCCGAAACGGTCGAGGAGGCGATCGCCGAGTTGCGCGTGCGCGCCGCCCGGCAGATGCGCGCGAAGATCGCCCGCATCCCGGAAGGCAGCTACCACGGCCACTCGATCGTCGATTCGGACGGCGTGGTCGACGAGCCGCTGCACATCCACGTGAAAGTCACCCGCACTGCGGCCTGCGACCTCGAGTTCGACTTCGCCGGCTCCTCGCCGCCCTGCCGTGGGCCGATGAATTCGGTCATCGCCACCACCCGCAGCTCTGTGTACCTCGCGGTCAAGCATGTCTTTCCCGACGTGCCGATCAGCGCCGGCGCCTTCGAGCCGCTGAAGGTGCTCGACCCGGAGGGCACCTTCCTCTATGCGCGCTACCCGCGCCCGGTTTCCGGCTGCGCCGCGGAGGTCTCCCAGCGCATCGCGGAAGCGGTGTTCAACGCGCTCACGCAGGCAATCCCGGCAGAGCTCTTCGCCGCGCCCGCCGGCACTTCGGGCAATCTCGCCATCGGCGGTCACGACCCGGCGCGCGACCGCTCCTACGTGATGTATCTCTTCACCGGCGGCGGCTACGGCGGCAGCGCGCTGTCCGACGGCATTTCCAACGGCTGCTCGACCATCGGCATCTCGAAGATGCCGCCCGTGGAGGTGATGGAGCAGTACTTCCCGATCCTCTTCGATGAATTCGCGATCTACGAAGGCTCGGGCGGCGCGGGAGAGCACCGCGGCGGCTTCGGCGTCAACTACGCCATTCGCCTGCGCCGCGGCGCGGCGCGCGCCTCGATGGTGATGGACCACGGGCGCACCGGCCCGCTGGGCGCGCTGGGCGGCGCGGATGGCGGGGTCAACCGCGTCGCGGTCGAGACGCGCTCCGGCAGCTACCGCCCGCCGCACCTCTCCAAGGACCAGGATATCCAGCTCGAGCCCGGCGACGTGGTGCGCGTCTCCACGCCGGGCGGCGGCGGCTACGGCGATCCGCTGCGCCGCGACCCGCGCAAGGTGGCAAGCGACGTGCGGCGCGGCTATTACACGCGCGAGCAGGCGGCTTCGCTCTTCGGCGTGGCGCTCGCCGCCGACGGCGAGGCCGACGCCGCGGGCACGGGAGAGTTGCGCAAGCGCCTGCGCGGCCGCGCCGCTTGAGCCGGATCCTTCATCGCAACCCGGGGGCGCCGCCTCCCCTGGCGGCGTCGGCTCGCGGCATCACGATCACGGACGCGTCCGGGCGCACCTACATCGACGCATCCGGCGGGGCGGCCGTTTCCTGCCTGGGACACGGGCATCCCGAGGTCGTCGCGGCCATGCGCGACCAGCTCGAACGCCTGGAATACGCGCACACTGGATTCTTCAGCACCGAGGCGGCCGAGGCGCTGGCCGAGATGCTGGTCGCCGACGCGCCCGCGGGAATCGGCGCGGCGTTCTTCGTCTCGGGCGGCTCGGAGGCCGTCGAGTCCGCGATGAAGCTCGCCCGCCAGTACTACGTGGAGATCGGCGAGCCCGATCGCTCCGTCTTCATCGCGCGGCGGCAGAGCTACCACGGCAACACCCTGGGCGCGCTCGCCCTGGGCGGCAACGAGGCGCGCCGCCGGCAGTTCGCGCCGCTGCTGATCGACGTCGCCCGCGTCTCGGCCTGCTTCGAGTACCGCGGGCGCGAGCCGGCGGAAAGCGCGGAGCAGTACAGCGAGCGTCTCGCGCGCGAACTCGAAGACACGATCCTGCGCCTCGGGCCGCAGCGCGTCATCGCCTTCTGCGCCGAAACCGTGGTCGGCGCGACCGCCGGCGCGGTGCCGCCCACCCCCGGCTACTTCCGCCGCGTGCGCGAGATCTGCGATCGCCACGGCATCCTGCTCCTTTGCGACGAGATCATGTGCGGGCTGGGGCGCACCGGCAGCCTGCACGCGATCGAGCAGGAAGATGTCGCGCCGGACCTCATGGCGCTCGCCAAGGGTCTCGGCGGCGGCTACCAGCCGGTGGGCGCGGTGCTTGCCTCGGCGAAGATCGTGGACGCCCTGCGCAAAGGCAGCGGCGCCTTCCAGCACAGCCACACCTACGTGGGGCACCCGGTCGCCGCTGCCGCCGCCCTAGCGGTGCAAAAGATCCTGCGCCGCGATCGTCTGGTGGACGCGGTCCGCGCGCGTGGCGCCCGGCTCCGGCGGCTGCTCCAGGAACGCTTCGGCGACCACCCGCACGTAGGCGACATCCGCGGCCGCGGCCTGCTGCTGGCGCTCGAGCTGGTGAAGGACCGGGCCACAAAGGAGCCGTTCGATCCCGCGCTCAAGCTGCACGCGCGAGTCAAGGCCGAAGCGATGCGCCAGGGCCTGCTCGTCTATCCGATGGGCGGCAC
>JADLES010000068.1 GCA_020845995.1 Burkholderiales bacterium
CAGCCGCGGGCCGAACTCGTCGAGGGCGAGGTAGCCTCCGTGGGCGTGCCAGTCGGGCAGCACCCAGCGCTCGCAACGGGCGCCGTCCACCTCGATCTCGTGGCGCGCCGGACGGTGGGTGTGTCCGTGGATCATGTGCCGCAGCCCGAGGCGGCGGAAGGTCTCGCGAACCGCGTCCGCGTTCACGTCCATGATCGCGGCGGACTTGGCGGCGACCGCCTCGTTGCTCCGATCGCGCAAGTCGTGAATTGTTTTTTGCCGTTCAGAAAGGCTCTTTGAAAGAAAATCGCGCTGCCATTCAGCCGACCGCGCGGTGCGCCGCCAGTCCTGGTAATCCCGGTCGTCCGTGCACAGCGTGTCGCCATGCAGCAGCACGAGGCGCCGGCCGGCGAACTCGATCACGCTCGGGTCTTCGATGAGCAGGGCGCCGCTGGCTTCGAGGAACGCGCCGCCGAGGAGGAAATCGCGGTTGCCGTGCATGAGCCGCACGCGCACGCCGTTTTCCGCGAGGGCCCGCAGGCCCGCCGCCACCTCGGCGCCGAGCGGATCGCCGCCCGCCGAGAGCGCATCGTCGCCCGGCCAGGACTCGAACAGGTCGCCGAGCACGTACAGCGCCTGCGCGCGCGCCGCTTCTTCGCGCAGGAAGCGGAGGAACTGCTCGCAGCCGTCCGCACGTTCGCCCGCCAGGTGCAGGTCGGCGATGAACAGCGCCCGGCTCACGTCATTTCTTGTCGCTCACCACCGAGGCGGATTCGATGACCACCATCTCGCGCGGCGCGTCGGTGGGGAAGGGGCCGCCGGGCCCGGTCGGCGTCTTGGAGATCTTCATCACCACGTCCATGCCGGAGACCACCTTGCCGAACACCGTGTAGCCCCAGCCGTCCTGCGCGCTGGCGGCATTGAGGAAGTCGTTGTTCTTGCCGTTGATGAAGAACTGCGCGGTGGCCGAGTGCGGCGCGCTGGTGCGCGCCATGGCGATGGTGCCGAGGTCGTTTTTCAGGCCGTTCTTCGCCTCGTTCTCGATCGCCGGGCGCGTCGGCTTCTGGCGGTAGGATTTGTCGAAGCCGCCGCCCTGGATCATGAATCCGTCGATCACGCGATGGAAGATGGTGCCGCTGAAGTGCCCGTCCTTCACGTACTGCAGGAAGTTTTCGACCGTCTTCGGCGCCTTGGCCGGGTACAACTCCAGGCGGATGGTGCCGAGGTTGGTCTTCAGGTCCACCTGGGGGTCGGCGGCGAGCGCGCCGGGCGAGCCGGCGGCGACCGAAAGGACGACCAGCGGCTTCCACAATTTCCTGAGTTTCATCCTGCGCCCTCATAGAGGATCCGCCAGCGCCCCTGGTCCTTGATCCAGTACTGGCGCTTGCGCATCACGTTGGAAAGATTGCTCGAGCGATAGTCCTGCTCGAAGTTGACCACCACGAAGTTCTCGCGCGGGTACTGCATCATCGACACGCGCGACAGGCCGACCTTGATCCAGCTCTTGCCGGCGTTGACCTTGCGCTTGTGCGCGGACCACTGGGCGAGGTCCTGGTCGCCGGAACTGAAGCGCGCCGCGTAGTGCGCGAGGTACCGGTCCGCGTCGCGAATCTCCCAGTCGGCGCGCCAGGCCTCGATCGCTGCGGCGAGCGCCTTGCGCTCCCCCTCCAGCGCCACTGCGCCCAGCCACTCGATTTCATCGGCGATGATCACCGGCGTGAGGCCGACCTGCAACCGGCTGCCGACCGCGTCCAGGTCGGCGTTGGCGAGCACGATGCAGCCGTCGCTCGCCCGCGGCGGCCGGCTGTAGGTGTCCGAGGGCGTGCCGTGCAGCCAGATGCCGTGGCCGTTGCGGCCAAGCCGCTTGTCCCAGGCGTTCGGGTAGTTGATCGGGTAGGCCCCCGAGCCGTAGAAATCGCTGAGCTTCTGCCGCGGCAGGTTGGCGGTGACGTGGTAGACGCCGATCGGCGTCTTCTGGTCGCCTTCGCGCGTCTTCTCCACGCCATTCTTGCCGAGCGTCACGTAGTAGTCGGCGACGTACTGCGGCCGGCCGCCGACGTTCTCGAAGACGTAGAGGCGCGAGCGCCGCGAGTCGATGACGAGCGCGTATTTCTGGCCGGCGTCCATCTGCAGCACGTAGCGCGGCAGGCGCTCGCCGCTGGGCCGGTCGCGCAGCGCGCGCAGCCGCAGCAGCGCCTCGGCGCGCAGGTCCTCGACCTTTTCGCGCGGCACGGTCTTCGGCACGTTGCCGAAGGTTTCCAGGGGCCGCGCGCGCGCGAGCAGCAGGTCGCCGCGGATCAGGTGCGCGAGGCGGAAATTGGGGTGCGCCGCGATCAGCGCCTCCACCCGCTGGGTGGCGAGGTCCATGCGATTGGTCTCGAGCGCCTCCAGCACGCCCGACAGCGCTTTCTCCGGGCCCGCCGCGGACGCGGCGGCGGCGGCAAGAAGCAGGGCGGCGGCAGCCAGGCGCGAAAGCAGGGATGCGGCGACCTGGCGCCTTGGGGCGCTAGGCAGGCAGGTCAATGTCCTACCCTCTCCTGCTGGATCAGCCAGCGCCCGTCGACTTTGGCGAGGACCAGCGTCTTGGTGGTCGAAGCCGCCTTGACGACGTCCGAGGCATAGCTCTGGCGGAAGGTGACGCTCGCCTGCCCGTCGGCCGCAACGCTGACCTTGGGCGAGCCGACGCTCACGCTGATGGTCTTGGGGGCGCTGATGCGCTGGCGTCGGGCCGCTTCCCACTGCGCGCGCGGCTCGCCGCCGGGCGTCTTGAAGTCCTTGCCGTAGAAGGTGAGGTAGGCGTCCACGTTCCGGGACGCCCAGGCCTTCGCCCAGGAATTCACGGTGTCGATGATTTCCTCGTTGGCCGGTCTCGCGGGGACGGGCTTCTGCGCCGGCTTCTCGGCCGGGGGCTTGGACTCCACGGCGGCGACCGCCGCCGGTTCCTTGCGTGGGGCGCTCGCGACGGCCACCGGCGGCGCCGCGCCCGCGCCCGTGGGCCCGCCGCTCACCACCAGGTCGCGCACCAGCGCCAGTTTGTTCTTTGTGGCCGCGTTCGCCGAGTCGATCTGCAGCGCCTTGTCGTAGGCCTGGCTGGCGAGCTTGGCGTACACGTCGCCGAGGTTCTCGTAGGCGGTCGCGTAGCTCGGGTGCGTGCGGATCGACTGCTCCAGCGCGCCGCGCGCCTTGTCGTACTGCCCCTGCGCCGCGTAGATCACGGCGAGGTTGTTGTACGGCTCGGGCAGCTCGGGGTAGTCGCGCGTCAACTGCAGGAAGATCTCGGTGGCATCCTTCGCGTTGCCCTGCTCGGCGAAGATCAGGCCCTTGAGGAAGCGCGCCTGCGGATCCTTCGGCTTCGCCGCGAGCACTTTGTTGACGCGTTCGAGCGCCTGCTGGTGCTGCCCGCTCTTCAGCAGCTTGCTCGCGTCCTGGATGTCGTTCGCCTGTGCCTGCGCTTGCGCGCAAAAGAAGGTTGCGGCGAGCGCACAAACTGCAGTGAACAGGCCTGGGCGCAGGTCGGCGAAAGCGGTCATTGTGTTATACTTTTCAAGGCCCTACGTTAGGTTGCGCATTCTAGACCAAGGATTGCCAGACGACAACTTTGGCAGCCGGGCGCCGCCGCCGGACCGGGTTTGCGCATGCTCCGGATCTACAACACCCTCGCCAGGGAGAAGCAAGACTTCGTGCCGCTCCGCCCCGGCGAAGTGCGCATGTACGTCTGCGGCATGACCGTCTACGACGACTGCCACATCGGCCACGCGCGCATGATGCTGGCGTTCGACATCGTCCAGCGCTGGCTGCGCGCAAGCGGTTACCGCGTCACCTACGTGCGCAACATCACGGATATCGAGGACAAGATCATCAAGCGCGCCGCCGAGAACGGCGAAACGCCGGCCGCGCTGACCGAGCGGGTGATCCGCGCCATGCACGAGGACCTGGGCGCGCTGGGCGTGCAGAAGCCGGATCACGAACCGCGCGCCACGGAATACGTGCCGCAGATGCAGGACATGATCGCCCGCCTGGAACAGAAGGGCCTCGCCTACCTGGCGGCCAACCGCGACGTCAATTTCTCGGTGCGCAAGCTCCCGGGCTACGGCAAGCTCTCGGGCAAGTCGCTGGACGACCTGCGCGCCGGCGAACGGGTCAGCGTCGATCCCAGCAAGCACGATCCGCTGGATTTCGTGCTCTGGAAGCACTCCAAGCCCGACGAGCCGAAATGGCCCTCGCGCTGGGGCGAGGGGCGGCCGGGCTGGCACATCGAATGCTCGGCGATGAGCAGCGCGCTGCTCGGCGAGCACTTCGACATCCACGGCGGCGGCCAGGACCTGCAGTTCCCGCACCACGAGAACGAGATCGCGCAGTCCGAGGGCGCGACGGGCGGCAAGTTCGTCAATTTCTGGATGCACAACGGTTTCGTGCGCGTGGACAACGAGAAGATGTCGAAGTCGCTCGGCAACTTCTTCACCATCCGCGAGGTGCTGAAGCATTTCGACGCGGAGGTGGTGCGCTTTTTCCTGGTGCGCGCGCACTATCGCAGCCCGATCAACTATTCCGACGTGCAGCTGGAGGACGCCAAGGCGGCCTTGACTCGGCTGTACACGGCCTTGAAGAATTTTCCCCTGAATGAGGCAGGACCCGCTTGGAGCGAGCACCACGCGATGCGCTTCAAGGCGGCGATGGACGACGACTTCAACACGCCGGAAGCGGTGGCGGAGCTGCACAAGCTGGCGAACCTTGCATTCGCCGGCGACGCGAAGGCCGCAAAGCAGTTGAAAGCACTGGGAGGGGTCCTCGGGCTGGTGCAGCGAGACCCGATGGAATTCCTTCAGAGCTCCCCGGGCGGCGCACTATCAGGCGACCAGATCGACCAGAGGATCGCGGCGCGCCTCGCCGCGCGCAAGGCGAAGAACTACGCCGAGGCGGACCGCATCCGCCAGTCGTTGGAAAAGGAAGGCGTCATCCTCGAGGACGGCCCGGGGGGCACGAGCTGGCGGCGCAGATAGCCAGGGAGCAGTTCAACCGCGTCGCAGCTGTTCCCTGATTCGCAGCAACACCTGTTTGTCGAGCACGTCTTTCACCCGGCCGCGGCGGCATGCCCGTTCCGGGCCGAGCTCGATTTCGATGCGGTCCTCGTCGCCAACGATGCGCATCGGCGCAAGTCTACCCTTCGAAGAACTCTTTGACCTTGTCGAACCAGCCCTTGGCGCGCGGGTTGTGGCGCCCGGCGTCCTTCTGGCTGATCGACTCGAATTCCTCCAGCAGCTCGCGCTGGCGCGAGGTGAGCTTGACGGGCGTCTCGACCACCACGTGGCAGAAGAGGTCGCCGCGCGCCTGGCTGCGCACGCCCCGGATCCCCTTGTCGCGCAGGCGGAAGGTCTTGCCAGACTGCGTTTCGGCCGGGATTTTGACGCGCGCGCTGCCATCCAGGGTCGGGATCTCGATTTCGCCGCCCAGCGCCGCAGTGGCGAAGGATACCGGCATCTCGCAATGCAGGTCGTCGTGGTCGCGCTGGAAGACGGGGTGGGGCTTGAGGTGCACCTGCACGTAGAGGTCGCCCGGCGGGCCGCCGTTGACGCCGGCCTCGCCTTCGCCCGACAGCCGCACACGGTCGCCTTCATCGACGCCTGCGGGAATCTTTACCGACAGCGTCTTCTGGTGCTTGACGCGTCCGGCGCCGCCGCAGCTCGCGCAGGGGTGCGCGATCGTCTTGCCGCTGCCGTGGCAGCGCGGGCAGGTCTGCGCCATGGAAAAGGGGCCCTGCGAGACGCGCACCTGGCCCGCGCCGCGGCAGGTGGCGCAGGTTTGCGGCTGCGTGCCGGGCTTGGCGCCCGAGCCGTGGCAGGCCTCGCAGCCGGCGAGCGCGGGAATGCGAATCTTGGTTTCGAAGCCGTGCGCCGCCTGCTCCAGCGTCACTTCCAGGTTGTAGCGCAGGTCCGCGCCGCGGTATACGTTGGAGCGCCCGCGGCTGCCGCCGAAAATCTCGCCGAAGATGTCGCTGAAGACGTCGCCAAACCCCGCGCCGCCGAAACCCGCTCCGGCCCCCGCCGCCGCGGACGGATCGACGCCGGCATGGCCGAACTGATCGTAGGCCTGGCG
Organism: Burkholderiales bacterium; assembly: GCA_020845995.1. Taxonomy (GTDB): domain Bacteria; phylum Pseudomonadota; class Gammaproteobacteria; order Burkholderiales; family SG8-39; genus RBG-16-66-20. The sequence goes on from JADLES010000068.1 coordinate 6,073, forward strand.
CTTGCGCGCGTCGGTCAGGATCTCGTAGGCCTCCTTGGCTTCCTTGAAGTGCTCCTCGGCCTTCGGATTGTCCGGATTGCGGTCCGGATGCCACTTCATGGCGAGCTTCCGGTACGCCTTCTTGATGTCTTCCTCGGAGGCGTCCCGGTTTACGCCGAGCACCTCATAGTAGTCCCGCTTGGCCAAGCCGAGCCTTTCCCCGGCTTAGCCGGTTTTCTTGTCCTTGACCTCGGTGTATTCGGCATCGACGACGTTACCGTCGTCCTTCTTGCCTTCCGCCGGCTTGGCCTCCGCGCCGGCCGCCTGCTGCTTCGCCTGCTCCGCGGCGTAGACCTTCTC
>JADLES010000069.1 GCA_020845995.1 Burkholderiales bacterium
GGCACCAGCGGAACGCGATTGCCGGCGATGTCGATGTCGGTGCCGATCACGAACGGACCTCCCGGAAACGTCCCCTTCAGGTAGCGTGCGTCGGTGTAGGCGTAGGCCGCGCTCAGGCGCAGGGACGAGGCCGCCTGCCAGGTGCCGTTGAGCTCCACGCCCTGGCGGCGCGAGGGCGGCAGGTTGGTGTTGCCGATCCCCGCGGTGAACGGATCGAGGTGAATCTCGTCCTTCACGTCGATGCGGAACAGGCTCGCGCGCAGGAAGGCGCCGCGCGGGCGCCATTCGAGGCCGCCCTCGTAGGTGAGCGAGTGCTGCGGCTTGAGGATCTGAAACTGCGGGTTGAACGAGGTATCGAAGTCGTAGATCTCGTCGATGTTGGCGAAGCGGAAAGCGCGGCCGGCGCGCGCGTACGCAGCCCACTCTCTCGCGAGGTTGTGGCGCAGGCCGACGTCCCAGGCGTTCTCGTGCCTGGTTGCCGATTCGGGTGGCGCGGCGGTCTGGCAGAAGAAGGGGAAGAAGAAGAAGGGCGGCGGGCAGAAGCCGGGCGCGCTCGTATCCAGCCGGTCCTTGGCGTGGTAGCGCACGCGCTCGCGGCGCCAGCCGAGCGAGAGGCGGGTGGCGGGGCTGAGTTCCGCGAGATCCTGGATGTAGAACGCCGCGTTCTTCTGCGTGGCGCGAATCCGGTTGACGGGCTGATCCAGGTCGCCGGCCGGATTATCGCGGCGCGAGTCGTAGTCCCAGGAATTCCAGTCCGCGCCGACGGTGAGACGGTGCTCGAGGCCGCCGAGCCGGAACGGCACGCGCACGCGCGGCGTGAGCGAGAGCACGCTGAGCCTGGTATCCAGCGCGACGAAGCGCAGCTCGTAATCCGCCTCCTCCTTCTTCTTGCGCCAGTCGACGCCGAGCAGCAGTTCCGCGTCGCCCGCCATGTGCGCGATCGACAGGCCGGCACGCCGGCCGTCGCGGCTGGCCTTGTCCCGCGGCGTCTGCGCGCCGCGCGGGTCGGACTCGTATTGGTTGAGTCCGATCGAAGGCTGCACGAAACGCGCGCCCGGCAACCCGAGGTTCTGGTTGTCCGCCCCCAGGCGAACATCGAGCGTCGTCGCGCCCAACGCCCAGCGCAGGTTGGCCGTGGCGTTCTTCTGCTCGTTGCGGTTGTTCTCCCGATAGCCGTCCGAGCCGTAGCCGTAGGCCGAGGCGTTGAGGCCGAAATCGCCGGCCGTCACGCTGCCGTACAGCTGGCCCTCGCGGGTGTGAAAGGTCGCGATGCGGCCGTAGCCGTCGAGCGCGGCGCCCTCCTTGAGCGGCGAGCGGGTGACGATGTTGATCACGCCCGCCGTGGCGCCATCGCCATAAAGCACCGAGCCCACGCCGCGCATCACCTCGATGCGCTCGATGCCGGCAAGCGGGATCGAGGACCATTGCGGACTGGTGAGGTCGGGGTCGGTGAGCCGCCGCCCGTCCACGAGAATCAGCGTGTTCTGCGCGCCGCTGATGCCGAAGCCGCGCAGGTCGACCGCGGTCGCCGCCGCGTTGTTGCCGTAAAAATCCTTCATCGTGATGCCGACCTGCTGCTGCAGCAGCTCGGGCAGCGTGCGCGCGGCGCTGTTCGCGATCTCGTCCTGCCCGATCACGGTGACGCTCGCCGGCAGCCGGCGCGCGTCCTCGGCGAAGCGCAGCGCGTCGACCACGACGGATTCTCCGGTCTGCGCGCCCGAGGGGAGCGCGAACACGGCAAGGATTGCCGCAAGAAAACTGGAACGCATCAATCGCCTTTCCGGTGCCTTCCCCGGCACCCGCAAAAAGAGGGTTGCAAGAGCGGCAAGGCCGGTCTCCGGACTCGCGAGTGGCGGCTCGATGCCGCCGGATGCACGCCTTCCCGTGAACTCACGAAGCTTCACAGTGGCCGGGTGTGCACCCCCTCGCCTACCGTTGCGGGGGCAGTCCAGGATTGGCGCCGTCCCGAGGGACGGTCGCGCACCTGATTCCCGTTTCATCCGCGGCACATGGGCATGCGCCGCGGACACCTTGTCGCTGATTACGAAGCCATTATAGCGTCGCCACAGCGTCGCGGCATCGTCAGGAAGCACTTGCAGAAGCGGCGCTTATTTCTTGACGCTATGGCGGTTTTGAAAGATAGTTCCGACGTGGATGCGGAGTTCAGCTCGCTCGAGGCCAAGGTCGCGCAGTTCGTCGGCCTGTGCGAGCGGTTGCGCGCCGAGAATCACGAGTTGCGCCAGCAACTTGCGGGAGCGCGCAACGACGCCAATCGCCTCAACGAGCGGATCGAAGGCGCGAAGGCGAAGCTGGAGAATCTGCTGGCACGCCTTCCCGACTAGGTCGCCGAGCCGCGCCGTGGCTGACAGCCCCAAGAGCATCGACATCAGCATCCTGGGACGCAGCTACAGGATTGCCTGCGAGGAGAACGAGCGCGCCGGGCTGCTCGAGGCGGTCGCCTACCTCGACGGCAAGATGGCCGCGATCAAGAAGTCGGGCAAAGTCAGCGGCACGGACCGCATCGCCGTGATGGCGGCGCTCAACATCGCGCATGAATTTCTCTCGCTGAAGCTCGGCAACGGCTATGATGTCGGCCAGGCGAAGCGTAGAATTTCGCAGATCGAGGCGAAGCTGGATGCAGCGATCGCCCGGCAGGACAAGCTGTTCTAGAAGCAGAACGTCTTTGTCCCCTGCTGTGTTCGACAGGGCCCAATTTTTCCGAACCGATAGCTTCCCCAGGTTGCGGCGCCCAGCGCCACTGTTGTGATCGTCCCTCGCCTTCGGGCGCGCCGGACGAACCTGATGTGGACGGCACGCGACCACCCTGATCAAGCGGGGTTCGGAGGCAGGGCCCACCGGCACGAGCGGGGGACGCCAGTTTCCACCGCCGCATGAACTACTGGCTGATGAAATCGGAGCCGGAGGAGTGCTCCATCGACGACGCGCTCGCCGCGCCGGGCGAGGTCACGCCCTGGACCGGGGTGCGCAACTACCAGGCGCGCAATATCATGCGCGATTCGATGAGAATCGGGGACGGCGTGCTTTTCTACCATTCGAGCTGCGCCGAGCCCGGAATCGCGGGACTGGCGGAAATCGCTTCCGCCCCTTTCGCCGATCCCAGCCAGTTCGACCGGAGAAGCGTCTACTACGACCCGAAATCGACCCCCGCGGCGCCGCGCTGGTTCTGCGTAGAGGTGCGCGCCCTGAGGAAGATCCGGTTCATTCCGATCTCCGAACTGCACCGGCACAAGGCGTTGAAGAACATGGTCACGCTGCGCCCGGGCAACCGCCTCTCGATCACGCCGGTCTCGACGGCGGAGTGGGAGTTCATCTGCGGGAAGCTGCTGTGAGCAACGACACGCTCCTGCGGGCGCTTGCCCGGCAGCCGACAGGCCACACGCCGATCTGGCTGATGCGGCAGGCCGGGCGCTATCTGCCCGAATACAACGCGACGCGGGCCCGCGCCGGCAGTTTTCTCGGGCTCGCCAAGTCGCCGGCCCTGGCAACCGAGGTGGCGCTGCAGCCGCTCGAGCGCTACCGGCTCGATGCGGCGATCCTGTTTTCCGACATCCTCACGATACCGGATGCGATGGGTCTAGGGCTGTATTTCGCCGAGGGCGAGGGGCCGCGCTTCGAGCGACCGCTGCGCGACGAGGCGCAGATCGCGCGCCTGGCCGCGCCTGATCCCGCGCGCGAGCTGCGCTACGTGCTCGATGCGGTGCGCGAGACGCGGCGGGCGCTGGCGGGCCGCGTGCCGCTGATCGGCTTTTCCGGCAGCCCGTACACCCTCGCCTGCTACATGATCGAAGGCTCGGGCAGCGACGATTGGCGGCACGTGCACCTGATGCGACGGTCGCGCCCCGACCTGCTGCACCGGATCCTGGAAATAAATGCGCGCGCCGTGGCGGACTACCTGAACGCGCAGGTAGAAGCGGGAGCGCAGGTGGCGATGCTGTTCGACACCTGGGGCGGAACCCTGGATGCCGCCGGCTACGAGGAGTTCTCGCTCGCCTACATGCGCAGGGCGCTCGCCGCCCTGCGGCCGGTGCCGACAATCCTGTTCACCAAGGGCGGCGGCGCATGGCTGGAGGCAATGGCGGCAAGCGGCTGCAGCGCGGTGGGCCTCGACTGGACGATCGATCCGCGGGAAGCGCGGCGACGCGTGGGCGACAGGGTGGCGCTGCAGGGCAATCTCGATCCGGCCGTGCTGACACAGCCCGAAGCCATCGTGCGAGCGCAGGCGCGCCGCGTGCTGGACGCGTTCGGTCCGGAGCCGGGCCATGTCTTCAATCTGGGACATGGCATCTCCCCCCAGGCGAGCCCCGATGCAGTTGCGGCGCTTGTGGACGAAGTGCGCGCTTACAGCGAGAGAATGCGCGGCTAGCCGGAACACATATCCACACGGGCCAGACAGAGGGAAAAATCGCGATTCCTCGAGGCGGAGATCGTACGACAGAGCTGCAAGATATTGATTGCAGTATGAAAATCTATTATTGGCGAACCCACGGACAACATTTTTTCGTCGCCTTGTGGACAACTCCCGTTGCAGCGGCACGGTTGCCCACAGCTTTATCCACAGTGGCTGCCGGGATGACAATTTTCGCCTGCAAATGAGAGTGTTGCGCGTCGCGCTTGATGTTCCGGTGGCGAAGCTGTTCGACTATCTGCCGCTTGCCGGCACGCAGGCGGCTCCGGGTGATCGCGTCGTCGTTCCCTTCGGCGCGCGCGAACGGGTTGGCGTCGTCATCGAGGTCGCCAACGGCAGCGACGTGGCGAGGGCTCGCCTGAAACCGGTCGCCCGGATGCTTGGCGACGCGCCGCATCTGTCCGCCGATTGGCTCGAACAGATGCGTTTCCTGTCAGCGTATTACCAGCGTCCGCTTGGCGAAACCGTGATCGGGGCGCTGCCCCCGCGCCTGCGCTCGGGCAAGCCTATGCCGAAAAGGCGCGAGCCGACCGGCGCAGGCGTGTCGGATCCAGCGCGCCACGTGGCCGGCCCGGCGCCGAACGAAGCGCAGGCGCGGGCGATCGGGCGCATCGGCGCCGCGCTGGGGGGCTTCGGCGTCTTTCTCCTGCACGGAGTCACCGGCAGCGGCAAGACCGAAGTCTATCTTCGGCTCATTGCGCAAGTCGTCGCGCGCGGGCAGCAGGCGCTCGCGCTGGTGCCCGAAATCGGCCTCACGCCGCAGCTGGACCTGCGCTTTCGCCGCGCGTTTCCCGGCGCGCGCATCGCCGTGCTGCACAGCGCGCTGCAGAATTCGGCGCGCACGCACGCCTGGCTGGATGCCGCGCGCGGCGAGGCGCAGATCGTGCTGGGCACGCGCCTCGCGGTGCTGACTCCGCTGCCAAGACTCGGGCTGGTGGCGGTCGATGAAGAGCACGATCCGTCCTTCAAGCAGCAAGAAGGTCTGCGGTACTCGGGACGCGACGCGGCGATCCAGCGCGCCAAGCTCGCGGGCTGCCCGGTGGTCCTCGGCACCGCCACGCCATCGCTGGAAACCTGGCAGAACAGCCGCGCGGGCCGCTACGAGCTGCTGACCCTGGCGCAGCGCGCGGTGCCCGGCGCGATGCTTCCGACCGTGCGCACGGTCGATCTGCGCGCGCAGGACCCGGTGCACGGCCTGGCCGGGTCCGTGATCGACGCGATCCGCTCCCGCCTCTCGCGCGGCGAGCAGAGCCTGGTCTTCATCAACCGGCGCGGCTATGCACCGGTGCTCTGCTGCGAAGCCTGCGGCTGGGCGGCCGGCTGTGCGCGCTGCAGCGCGCGCCTGGTGCTGCATTCGGCGGACCATTGCCTGCGCTGCCACCATTGCGGCTGGCAGGAAGCGATTCCGCGCGCCTGCCCCGGCTGCGGCAACGTCGACCTGCGCCCGGTGGGGCGCGGCACGCAGCGGATCGAGGAAACGCTCGGCGCGCTCTTTCCCGGGGCCCGCGTGCTGCGCATCGACCGCGACAGCGCCCGCAGGCGCGGGGCGCTTGCGCGCGCGCTTGCGGGCATCGAGCGGGGCGAAGCGGACATCCTGGTCGGCACGCAGCTGCTCGCAAAGGGGCACGATTTTCCAAACCTGACGCTGGTCTGCGTCCTCAATGCCGACAGCGCGCTGCTGTCGACGGACTACCGATCCGCGGAGCGGCTGTTCGCGACGATCGCCCAGGTCGGCGGACGCTCCGGGCGGCGCGAGCAATCCGGTGAAGTTCTGGTCCAGACGCGCTATCCCGGGCACGCCTTGTTCCAGGCGCTCGCCCGCCACGACTACGCCGGATTCGCCGAGGCGCAACTCGCCGAGCGGGAGAGCGCCGGATTTCCGCCGTTTGTTCACGAGGCCGCGCTTCGCGCCGAGGCGCCGACGCTCAAGGCATCGATGGCATTCCTCGCGGCGGCGGCGCGCCTGGTCGCGATCCCCGCCGGCGTGAAGGTGTACGACCCGGTGCCGCACGCGATCACCCGGCGCGCCGGCTACGAGCGCGCGCA
>JADLES010000070.1 GCA_020845995.1 Burkholderiales bacterium
CAGCGTCACCGGCGAGCCGACGCTCGCCGCGGGCAGCTCGGAAAGGTCCACGCACAGCATGTCCATGGAGACCCTGCCGACGAGGGCGGCGCGCGCGCCCGCCACCAGCACCGGCGTCCCGGTGGGCGCGTGGCGCGGGTAGCCGTCGGCGTAGCCGCAGGCGATCACGCCGATGGTCATCTCCTGGGTCGCCTGGTAGCTGTGGCCATAGCCGATCCACTCGCCTGGCTGCAGCCGCTGGATGGCGATGATCTCGGAAGCGAGCGTCATCACCGGCCGCAGGCCGATTTCGGCGGCGCTCTTGAAGCCGAAAGGCGAGCAGCCGTAGAGCATGATCCCGGGCCGCACCCAGTCGGCCCGCGTTTCCTCAGGGTAGCGCAGCAGCGCCGCCGAATTGGCGAGCGAGCAGGGCGCGTCGAACGGCTGCGCCAGCTCACGGAACCATTGCAGCTGCGCCGCCACGCCGTCTTCGCCGTCGGCGTCGGCGAAATGGGTCATCAGCGTGACCGACTCCACGCCCGCGTGCGCTTCGAGCGCGTTCCAGGCAAGGCGGACGTTGTCCACCGTGAAGCCGAGCCGGTTCATGCCGCTGTTGATCTTCAGGTAGGCCGGCAGCGCGCCCTCGAAGCGCGTCTTCTCCAGCATCTCCACCTGCTCGATGCTGTGGATCACGGGAGTGAGACGATATTTCGCGAGCAGCTCGATGTCGGCGGGCTTGAAAAAGCCCTCCAGCATCAGGATCGGCCTGGCGACGCCGGCCTCGCGCAGCCGCAGCGCCTCTTCGAAATCGAGCACCGCGAACCCGTCCGCTTCGGCGAGCGCGCGCGCCGCGCGCGGCAGCCCGTGTCCGTAGGCGTTGGCCTTGAGCACCGCCCAGATCCTCGCCGGCCCGGCGTTGCGGCGGGCGATGGCGAAGTTGCGCGCAAACGCCGCCGTGTCGATCGTCGCGCGGATGGGCCTGGACATGGCGCGCAGGATACCCGTCGCGCGCGCAAAGGTCATCTCAGCGTGCTATAAGAGCCGCCGAAATGGGTTCGGGCTTCTACATCATCATGGCGGCGCAGTTCTTTTCCTCGCTCGCCGACAATGCGCTGCTGGTGGCGGCCATCGCGCTGCTCATGCAGGCGGATTCGCCCAGCTGGCTGACGCCGTACCTGAAGTTTTTCTTCGTCATTTCCTACGTGGCGCTCGCGCCCTATGTAGGCGCGGTCGCCGACCGCCTGCCCAAGGGCAACGTGATGTTCATCGCCAACACCATCAAGATCGCCGGCTGCGCGCTGATGCTGTTCGAGGTCAACCCGCTTGCCGCCTACGCGCTAGTGGGGCTGGGCGCCGCCGCCTACTCGCCCGCCAAGTACGGCATCCTGACCGAGTACCTGCCGCATTCGAAGCTGGTCACCGCCAACGGCTGGATCGAGGGGCTGACGGTCGCCTCCATCATCCTCGGGGTCGTGCTCGGCGGCTTCCTGATCCGCGCCGGGACGGCCGACCTGCTGCTTCGCTTCGACCTGCCCTTCATCGAGACCAGCATCGACACCCCGCCCGAAGCCGCGCTGGCAATCATCATCGCGGTCTACGCCGTCGCCGCGGCCTTCAACCTGTTCATCCCGCGCACCAGCGTGGCGCTCAAGCCGCTGCCCGGCCATCCTGTCGACACGCTGCGCGACTTCCTGCGCTGCGTCGGCAGCCTCTGGCGCGACAGGCTCGGCCAGATCTCGCTCGCGGTGACGACGCTGTTCTGGGGCGCGGGAGCGACGCTGCAGTTCATCGTCATCGACTGGTCGGCGGCCTCGCTGGGCTACAACCTCTCGGACGCATCGCTGCTGCAGGGCGTGTGCGCCTTCGGCATCGCGGGCGGAGCGGTGCTCGCCTCGGTCACGGTTCGGCTCGACCACGCGGTCCGCGTCATTCCGCTCGGCATCGTCATGGGGCTGATCGTGATCCTGATGAACGCGGTGGACAGCATCTGGCTGGCCGTGCCGCTGATCGTGCTGATCGGCGCCTTGGCCGGTTTCTTCGTGGTGCCCATGAACGCGCTCCTGCAGCACCGCGGCCACCACCTGGTCGGCGCGGGACGCTCCATCGCGGTGCAGAACTTCAACGAGAATGCCTCGATCCTGGTGATGATCGCGCTGTACTCCCTGCTGCTCGCTTCGGGCCTGTCGATCTACTGGGTGATCGGCGTCTTCGGCCTGTTCGTGGCCGGCACCATGAGCGTCGTCCAATGGTGGTTCCACCACAACCGTCGCCACCATGCCGAGCAGGTCGACAAGCTGCTCGCCTTCGCCCGCTCGGAGAGCGGTGGCCACGGCTAACGCGCGGCAACCTCCTTCACCGCGAAGCGCAGATCTTCCCAGGCTTTCGCCTTGTCGGCCAGGTTGCGCAACAAATAAGCCGGGTGATAGGTGACGACGAGCGGCACCCCGGCGTAGCGATGTACCCTGCCGCGCAGACTCGCGATGCTCGCGTCGGTGCCGAGCAGCGCCTGCGCCGCGAAGCGCCCCATGGCGAGGATCAGCCGGGGCTGAATCAGGCCGATCTGGCGCAGAAGGTGCGGCAAGCACTTCGCCACTTCCTCCGGCTCCGGGTTGCGGTTGCCCGGCGGCCGGCACTTGAGCACGTTGGCGATGTATACCTTGTCGCCGCGGGCGAGCGAAACCGCCGCCAGCATGCTGTCGAGCAGCTTGCCCGCCTGCCCCACGAACGGCTCGCCCAGGCGGTCCTCTTCGGCGCCCGGTGCCTCTCCGACCAGCAGCCATTCGGCCTGCTCGTCGCCCACGCCGAAGACGGTCTGCCGGCAGCCGGCGCGCAGCTTGCAGTCGGTGCAGCCGGCGACTTTCGCCTTCAGCCGCGCCCAGTCCATCCGCGCGATCTCCGCCATCGGCGCCCGCGCCTCCGGCGGCTCCTGCGCGGACGGGGCGGAACGCAGCTTCCAGACCGGCGCAAGACCCATCTCTTCGAGGATTTCGCTGCGCCGGCTCATAGCGCGCGCATGAGCACCAGCGCATCCTCGCGCCCGCCCCGCGCCGGGTAGTAGTCGCGGCGCACCGCGACCTGGCGGAAGCCGAAGCGGTCGTAGAGCGCCTTCGCGCCCGCGTTGGTGGGCCGCACTTCGAGGAACAGCTGCCGCGCACCGTCCGTGCCCGCCATGCGCATCGCCTCAGCGAGCAGCACGCTGCCATGACCCTGCCGCTGATGGCGGGCCGCCACCGAGAGGTTGAGCAGATGCCCCTCGCCTGCCGCGACCGTCAGGATGAAATAGCCGATCAGTTCCGCGCCGCCGGTCCAGGTGTGGCACCGGTAGCCGGCGCCCAGCGAGTCGGCGAAGTTGCCGCGCGTCCAGGGATGCGAATAGATGGCGTTCTCAATCGCCAGCACCCCGGCAAGGTCCGCCTCGCGCATCGGCGCGAGCCGCGGCTCGTACCTGAGAACCGCGCTCACCGTCCCGCGCGCGCCCTGGCGCGCCCTGCGATCCGCTCCGCCTCGGTATCGGCGACCTTGTCGCGGATGTAGACCGGCAGCGCGAGCGCCGCGTCCACGCCCTCTCCGGCCGCGAGCCGCGGCGCCGCAAGGCGTGCCACCGCGAGCGCCGTCGGGTGCACTTCGGGCATCACCCTGGCAAGCCCCATCGGCCCGTGGACGGCAAACCCGTTCCCGCAGCCGACCCAGCCGGTACCGGGCGGCCGCGGCAGCGCGGCGGGCGGCGCGCACAGCGCGGGCATGACCTCGCGCCAGCCCTCGTCGCCTCGCTCGTACGCCGCGCAGTACACCTCGCCCATGCGCGCATCCAGGCAGGCGAGCACGCGCGCTCCTCCGGACTCCTCCGCGATCGCCTCCAGCGTGCAGACGCCGAGCGCCGGGATGCCGCGCGCTTGCGCGATGCCTTGCGCGATACCGCAGGCGATGCGCAAGCCCGTGAACGACCCCGGCCCGGCGCCGAACGCCACGGCGCCGAGATCGGACGCGGCGACGCCCTTCATGGCGAACAGTTGTTCGAGCATCGGCAGCGCCCGCTCCGAATGCCGGCTGCCGACAGCCTCTTCGATGCTGGCGATTTCCCCATCGATCCAGAGCGCGACCGAACACCATTCGGTGGAGGTCTCGAAGGCGGCGAAGCGCATGCCGCATTCTAGCTATACTGGCCGCCATGACCGAACACCGAATCGCGGTGATCCCGGGCGACGGCATCGGCCGCGAAGTGATGCCCGAAGGCGTGCGCGTCATGGAGGCCGCCGCCGCGCGCCATGGCCTGCGCCTGAAGTGGCAGGAGTTTCCCTGGAGCTGCGACTGGTACCGGGCGCATGGCAGGATGTGCCCGGAGGACGCGCCGCAGGTCCTGCGCGCGTTCGACGCGATCTACTTCGGCGCCGTGGGCAATCCGGCGATCGTGCCCGATCACGTTTCCGTCTGGGGCCTGTTGATCAACTTCCGGCGCTGGTTCGACCTGTACGTGAACCTGCGGCCGGTGCGTCTCTTCGACGGCCTGCCCTGCCCGCTCGCCGGCAGGAAGCCCGGCGATATCGATTACTGCGTGATTCGGGAAAACACGGAAGGGGAATACGGCGGTATCGGCGGCAGAGCTTTTGAGAATTCGGAAAATGAAATCGTCATGCAACAGTCCGTGTTCACGCGGCGCGGCGTGGATCGCATCATGAAGTACGCCTTCGAACTGGCGCGCACGCGCAGGCGGCACGTCACGAGCTGCACCAAGTCGAACGGCATTTCGATCACCATGCCCTACTGGGACGAGCGTTTCGCGGAGATGAAGAAGCGGTACCCGGAGGTGCGCGCCGACCAGTACCACGTCGACGGCCTGTCCATTCAGATGGTGCTCAATCCCGACCGCTTCGACGTCATCGTCGCTTCCAACCTCTTCGGCGACATCCTTTCCGACCTCGGCCCGGCGACCGCCGGCACCATCGGCATCGCGCCCTCGGGCAACATCAATCCGGAGCGGACCGCCCCGTCCATCTTCGAGCCGGTGCACGGCTCGGCCCCGGACATCGCCGGCCGCAAGATCGCCAACCCGATCGGCCAGATCTGGTCCGGCGCGCTGATGCTCGAACACCTCGGCCATCCCGAAGCCGCGGCCGATATCGTGCGCGCGATTGAAAAGGTGCTGATGGACGGCCCCCGTACGCCAGACATGCAGGGAAGGGCCACGACCCCGGAGGTTGGCGCCGCGGTCGCCGAGGCGGTGCGCGCCCTCGCGCGCAAGGCCGCCTGAGACCTCAGTTCGCGGCCGCCAGCCGGATCCGCAGCTCGACGGTCTTCCCGGCGCGCAGCAGCGCGACCGTGACGGTGTCGCCGGGCTGGTGCGCTTCGAGCACCTCGAGCACGTCGTCGAGCGACGCCACCGGCCTGCCGTCGATGGCGATGACGAGGTCGCCGACGATGATGTCGCCGCCGCGGCCGCGCCGGAACGGCGTGATGCCCGCCGCCGCCGCCGGGCTGCCGGGCGTTACCCCCAGCACCGCGACGCCCTTGGGCAGGCGCAGCGCGGCGTGGAATTGCGCCGAACCGGTCTGGATGCCCAGCGCCGGACGCGTGAACTTGCCGTCGCGGATAAGGCGCGGCACGACGCGGTTCACCTCGTCCACGGGAATCGCGAAGCCGATGCCCGCCGAGGCGCCCGAAGGGCTGAAGATCGCGGTGTTGACACCGATCAGCCGGCCCGCCGAGTCGAGCAGCGGCCCGCCCGAGTTGCCCGGATTGATCGCGGCGTCGGTCTGGATCACGCCGCGGATCCTGCGGTCGTTGACCGAGTCGATTTCGCGGTTGAGCGCGCTGATGATGCCGGTCGTGAGGGTCTGGTCGAGCCCGAACGGATTGCCGATCGCGTACACCTTCTGCCCGACCTGCAGGTCGCGGCTGGTGCCGAGGAGCACCGGCTTGAGCTTGTCGCGCGGCGCATCGATGCGCAGCACAGCGAGGTCGCGGTCGGGAAACGCCCCCACCAGCGTCGCCGGCCACTGCGACTGGTCGGCAAGCGTGACGCGCGCGCCGCTCGCGCCCTGGATGACGTGATAGTTCGTCACCACGTGACCGCGCTCGTCCCAGAGGAAGCCGCTGCCCGTGCCGCGCGGCACCTGCATCACGTTCATCGAGAACAGGTCGCGCGCCGTCTCGATGGTGGTGATGTGCACGGTCGCGGGCGACACGGCGCGGAACACCGCGATGTGGCGCTGCTCCTCCTCGGCGAGCGCGCCGCGCGGGGCGACCGCCCGCGGCTCGGCCCCGGGTCGCGGCTTGGCCGGCGCCTGCGCCAGCGCGCCGGACAGCCATGCGAGCGCGCACAGTGCGATCGCGCGCGCGAGCCAAGGATATTCCTGCACGCCGAAATCCTACCGGATCGCATTGATTCCGGGCGGGCGATCGCGTCCATCGACCGGAGCCGGAGACGCTGCCGCGGGACGGGCGCGGTAGACTAGCCCGCAGGGGAGATAATGGAATCGGTATCGGTCCCGCTGTGGCTCGCGGTGCTTGGCGGCGTGCTGGCCGCCTGGGCCGCCTATGACAAGCTGCTCATGCCCGCGCTGCGCTGGTTCGTGGCCGGCCGCGCCAACGTCGTGCTGGAGGACGTGTCGACCCGGCTGCGGATCGGCATCCGCCCGTTCCAGCGCACGCGCCGTCAGATCCTCATCCACCGCCTGCTCGGCGACCCGAAGGTGCAGGCAGCCGTCGAGCAGTACGCGAAGCAGAACAAGGTCCCGATGCCCGAGGTCTTCCGGACGGTCGAAGGCTACGCGCGCGAGATCGTGCCCGCGTTCAACGCCTACCTCTACTTTCGCATCGGCTACTGGCTCGGCCGCAAGGTCGCGCAGGGCCTGTACCGCGTGCGCCTCGGCTTCGTCGATTCCGAGGCGTTGAAGAAGGTGGCCGAGAACGCCACGGTGGTGTTCGTCATGAACCACCGCTCCAACATGGATTACATCCTCGCCGGCTACCTGGCCGCCGAGCAGGCGGCGCTTTCCTACGCGGTCGGCGAATGGGCGCGCCTGTGGCCGCTGTCGGCGCTGATCCGCTCGATGGGCGCCTACTTCGTGCGGCGCAACTCGAAGGACGAGCTCTACCGGCGCGTGCTCGAGCGCTACATCGCGATGGCGACGCAGGCGGGCGTGCCGCAGGCGGTGTTCCCGGAAGGCGGCTTGACGCGCGACGGGCTGATGCGCGAGCCGCGCCTGGGCGTCGTCGACTACATGCTGCGCGGGTTCTGGCTGGACGGTCAGCGCGACCTCGTGTTCGTGCCGCTCGGCCTGAACTACGACCGGGTGCTCGAGGACCGCACGCTGCTGCTCTCCGCGAACCCGGATGCGCGCGGGCCGAGCCGGTTCTGGGCGATCTGGAACACGCTCGGCTTCGCCGCCAACAACCTGCGGCTGATGCTGAAGAGCGACTGGCACCGCTTCGGCTACGCCTGCGTCAACTTCGGCGCGCCCGTATCCATGAAGGACTACTGCACGCTGCGCGGCCTGGACTTCCAGAAGCTCTCGGGCGAGGCGCGCAAGCTCGCCATCGCGGAGCTGGGCAAGCACCTCATGGCGCGCGTGGGCGCCATCGTGCCCGTGGTGCCGGTGCCGCTCATCGCCTGGGTGCTGCTCGGCCGCGAGCTGAAGCCGATCTCGGAGCTCGAGCTGAAGTCGGCCGTGGAGACGCTGATCGGGAAGATCGAGTCCGCGGGCGGGCATGTCTATATCCCGCGCAAGGATCTCGACTATGCCGTGACGGTGGGCCTGCGCATGCTGCTGCTGCGGCGCCTGGTCGAAGAGCGGGACGGCCTGTTCGCGGGCCACGCGCCGGAGCTGCCGCTGCTGCGCTACTACGCGAACTCGATCGCGCACCTTTTGCGATAGCATTCCGCGCATGGCGAAGCTCGCGTTCTGGAGGACTGACTGGTTCCTCGGCGTCGTGGTCACGGTCGCGGTCGCCGCCGCCAACGTCGCGAGTGACCTGCTCCCCGGGCTCGAGCGCAAGGCCTACGACCTCGGCGTGGCGGCCACCTCGCGCGCGCCCTCGGACCGGGTCGCGGTCATCGCCATCGACGAGGCGAGCATCCGCAGCATCGGCCGCTGGCCCTGGCCGCGCGACGTGCAGGCGAAGATGACCGACCTGCTCGCGCAAGCCAAGGCCAAGGTGATCGGCAGCACCATCCTGCTGTCGGAGCCGCAGACGGATCCCGGTTACCAGACAATCGTCCAGTTGCAGGCGCTGGCCGCAAAGGGCATGGAGCCCGGTGGACCCGCGGCGGAGGCGCTCGCCCCCCTCGCGGAAAAACTGAAAGAAGCCGAGGCCGCGCTCAATACCGACCGGCGGCTCGCCGAGAGCTACGTCAGGGCCGGCAACGTGATGGTACCGCTCGACTTCCAGCTCGGCAGACCGCTCGGCAAGCTCGACAAGCCTCTGCCCGACTACGTGCAGAAGTATGCGCTCTCGGCGCCGCCGGGCGGCGAGCAGCCGCTGCCCGCGAACGAGATCCGCTATCCCATCGAGGCGATCGCGAAGGCTGCCGCCGGCTTGGGCAGCCTGACGCAACTGAAGGACGTCGACGGCGCGATCCGCGCCGAGCCGCTTGCCATCGACTATTACGGCCAGCTTTTTCCGTCGCTGTCGATGATGGTGGCGGCGAAGTACCTCAACCTGGGGCCGGCCGATATTCGCCTGGCACCGGGCCAGGGGGTGACGCTGCAGAAGCTGCGCATCGGCACGGATGCCGAGCTGAGCATGTACACCTACTTCTACAAGGACCGCGACGGCAGGCCGGCGTTCCCGGTGGATTCCTTCTACGACGTGCTGTCGGGCAAGATCAGGGCGGCCAACTACAGCGGCAAGATCGTGCTGATTGGCGCCACCGCGGTCGGCCTGGGCGACAACCCGGCCACGCCGATCGCACCGGCGATGCCGCCCGTGCTCATGCTCGCGCACGCGGTGTCCTCGATCCTGCAGGAGCATTTCTTCATCGCCCCCGCCTGGATGCGCGGCGCCGAACTGCTGGTGTTCGCGCTGATCGCCGCCTACCTGATCGCCCTGCTGCCACGGCTCAAGGCGGGCACCGCGCTCGCGGTTTCCGGCGGCCTTTTCGCCGCCTTGATCGGAGCGCATTTCGCGCTGATGATGTCCGCGGGCATGTGGATGCAGCTCATGCTGCCCGCTACGCTGCTGCTGCTCGGACACGGCGCGCTGGTATCCAAGCGCTTCATCGTGACCGAGCGCGCCAAGGTGAAGTCGGACGAGAATTCGGCGGAATCGAACCGCATGCTCGGCCTCGCCTACCAGGGCCAGGGCCTGCTCGACCAGGCTTGGGACAAGTACCGCCAGGTGCCGCTGTCGGACGCGGTGATGGACAACCTGTATAACCTCGCGCTCGACTTCGAGAGGAAGCGCCAGTTCAACAAGGCCGAGTCGGTATTCCGCCACATGGCCGGGTTCAATCCGAAGTTCCGCGACCTCGAGCAGCGCCTGTCGCGCGCGAAACAGCTCTCGGAGACGGTGATGCTGGGCGGCGCGACGGGAGCCGGGCGCAGCAACGCCTCCATCCTCGGCGCCGACGGCTCGGTCGAGAAGCCGATGCTCGGCCGCTACCAGGTCGAGAAGGAGCTGGGCAAGGGCGCGATGGGCGTGGTGTACCTGGGCAAGGACCCGAAGATCGGCCGCGTGGTGGCGATCAAGACCATGGCGCTGTCGCAGGAGTTTCCGCCGGAGGAAGTGGCCGGCGCAAAGGAGCGGTTCTTCCGCGAGGCGGAGACCGCCGGGCGCCTGTCGCATCCGAACATCGTCACCATCTACGACGCGGGCGAGGAGCACGACCTGTGCTTCATCGCCATGGAGCTGCTCAAGGGCGGCGACCTGGTGCCGTTCTGCAAGCCGGGGCGCCTGCTGGAGATCGTCAAGGCGGTCTCCATCGTCGCGCGCGCCGCCGAAGCGCTCGGCTACGCGCACACGCAGGGCGTCGTGCACCGCGACGTCAAGCCCGCCAACATCATGTACGACCCCGGCACCGATACCGTGAAGGTCACCGACTTCGGCATCGCGCGACTCACCGATTCCTCCAAAACCAAGACCGGGATGGTGCTCGGCACGCCTTCGTACATGTCGCCCGAGCAGCTGGCGGGCAAGAAGATCGAGGGGCGCAGCGATCTCTTTTCGCTCGCGGTCAGCCTCTACCAGCTGCTCTGCGGCAAGCTGCCGTTCGAGGGCGAGTCGATGGCGCAGCTCATGTACCGGATCGCCAACGAACCGCCGGCCAACATCCTCGCGGCCAGCCCGGCGGTGCCGCCGGGGCTGGTCGCGTTCCTCGCGCGCGCGCTCGCGAAGAACCCGGGGGAGCGCTTCCAGACCGGCGCCGAGTTCGCCGCCGCCCTGCGCGCCGCGGCGGGAGGCGCGGCCGCGCCCGCGCCCGCGCCCCCGCGCCTCGACCTCGAGCTCTGAGGTGAGGCAGCACCTCGCGAGAATCCTGCTCGGGCTCGCGGTCACCGCGTTCTTCGTGGGCCACTCCGCAGGCTTCTACCGGATCGACTTCATCCACCAGCTCGACGCCATCATCTACGACGCGCGCCTGCGCCTGACGATGCCCGGCAGGGGCGACCCGCAGATCGTGATCCTCGACATCGACGAGAAGAGCCTGGGCGAGATCGGCCGCTGGCCCTGGGGCCGCAACCTCATGGCCCAGCTCATGGACAAGCTGTTCGGCAAATACGGCGTCGCACTGGTCGGCTTCGACGTCGTCTGGGCCGAGCGCGACGCGAGCTCCGGCATCGAGGTGCTGGACGCGCTGGCGCAAGGCGAGCTGAAGGGCGTGGGCGCCTTCCAGACGGCGTATCAGCAGCTGCGCGGCACGCTCGATTTCGACAGCCTGTTCGCCGCCAGCCTGAAGGGCCGGCCGGTGGTGCTGGGCTACTACTTCAACAGCGACGAGCGCGCGGTGAAGGCGAACGCGATTCCGCAGCCGGTGCTGTCGAAAGGGACGTTCACCGGCCGCAACGTGCTCTTCACCCGCTGGCACGGCTATACCGGCAACCTGCCCGCCTTCCAGCGGAATGCCGCGAGCGCCGGGCACTTCAATCCGCGCGTGGACGATGACGGCGTGTCCCGGCGCGTGCCGATGCTCCTCGAATTCGAGGGCGCCTACTACGAGCCGCTGTCGCTGGCGATGCTGCGCGCGCTGCTCGCGATCGAGCGTGGCGCGACCCCGGCGGTCGAGCCGGTGTTCCCGCCCGAGGAAGCGACCAGCAGGCGCTACGGGGCCATGGAATGGCTCAAGGTCGGCCCCTACTCGATCCCCGTCGACGAGGAGGCCGCCGCCCTGATTCCCTTTCACGGTCCCAAGGGAACGTTCGCCTACGTCTCGCTCGCCGACATTCTCAAGGACCGCGTCGAGCCGGCGCGACTCAAGGGAAAAATCGCGCTCATCGGCACCACCGCGCCCGGCCTGCAGGATCTGCGCTCCACGCCGGTGGACAGCGTGTTTCCCGGCGTCGAAGTGCACGCCAACATGCTCGCCGGAATGCTGGCGCAGAACCTGAAGCAGAAGCCGGCGTACATGCTGGGGGCGGAGGTGGCGCTGCTTCTGGTGGCCGGAGTAGCGCTCTCCTTCCTCATTCCCATGCTCTCGGCGCTCTGGGCGACCGTGCTCGCCGCCGCCGGCGCGCTGCTGATCGCCGGCTTCAATCTGCTCGTCTGGACGCGCGCCGACATGGTCCTGCCGCTCGCCGCCTCGATCCTGATGATCGCCTTCCTCTACACGATCGACATGGCCTACGGCTACTTCGTCGAGTCGCGCTCCAAGCGCCAGTTCACCGAGTTGTTCGGCCAGTACGTGCCGCCGGAGCTGGTCGGCAAGATGGCCACCGACCCCGAGAAATACACCATGGTGCCGAAAGCGGCCGAGCTGACGATCCTCTTTTCGGACGTGCGCGGCTTCACCGGCATCTCGGAGTCCCTCACGCCGGAGGACCTGCGCGAGTACATGAACGAGTATCTCACCCAGATGAGCGGCATCATTCGCTCGCAGCACCGCGGCACGCTCGACAAGTACATCGGCGACGCGATCATGGCGTTCTGGGGCGCGCCGGTGGACGACGCGCAGCACGCGCGCAACGGCGTGCTCGCAGCCATGGCCATGCAGAAGAAATGCGCCGAGCTGAGCGAGGGGTTCGCCGCGCGCGGCTGGCCGAAGCTCAGCATCGGCGTGGGACTGAACACGGGCCTGGTGCGCGTCGGCGACATGGGCTCGCGGGTGCGCCGCGCCTACACGGTGATGGGCGATGCCGTGAACGTGGCCTCGCGGCTCGAGGGGCGCACGAAATACTACGGCGTCGGCATCCTGGTGGGCGAGGCGACGCGCAAGGCGATCCCGGACATGGTGTTCCGCGAGGTCGACCGGATCAAGGTGAAGGGCAAGGCCGAGGCGGTGACGATCTACGAGCCGATGGCGCTCCAGGCCGAGGCCGGCGCCGAGCTGCACGAGGAGCTGACGCTCTGGAACCAGGCGCTGCGCGACTACCGGGCGCAGCAGTGGGACCGCGCCGACGTCAGCTTGCTCAACCTGCAGCGGCTCTATCCGGGCCGCGGCCTGTACGCCGCGTACGCGCGACGGGTGGCGGAGCTGCGGCGCGCCGCGCCGCCCGCGGACTGGGACGGGGTGACGACCTTCGACGAAAAATAGGCACGCGCCTAGCGCCCGCCGCGCAGCCGGCCGAGCGCCGAGCGCTTCAGCCGCTCGTTCATGTGGCGCAGGCGGTCGGCCATGACCGCCATCACATGCCGCGCGAATTGCGGCGATTCCCGCACCAGCGCGTCGAACTGCATCCGGTCGATGGAGATCACCCGGCAGTCCGAGCGCGTGATCACGGTGGCGCTGCGCACCGAGGAATTGACCAGCGCCATCTCGCCGAGCAGCGAGCCCGGACCGGCCACCTCGATGACCTGGCCGCCCACGCAGATCGCGGCCGAGCCCTCCATGAGCACGTACATGGTCTTGCCGGACTCGCCTTCGCTGAACAGGACCAGCCCGGATTGCAGGGAAACCAGGTTGCGCGCGTTCTGGAAATGCGCCAGGACGTCCATCCGGAAACTAACCGCGCGGCGCGGGGAAGACCGACAGGTCCACGTCGTCCAGGTTCCAGACCTGGAGGCTCTCGCAGTTGGCGCATTCCACCGTCCGCTCGGTGTAGGTCAGGCTGCGGAACGTCTCGTAGTCGACGTCGATGCCGGTCGGAATCAGCCGGTTGCAGGCCTGGCACCGCACGCTCAGCATTGGCATGCCACACCCCGTGGGAATCGCGTTGCGATACGATACTCCGGAATGTCGATTCGCATCCATTACTGCGCTGCCTGAGGCTATCTGCCCGAGGCCCTCCGTGCGAAGGCCTGGCTGGAAGCCCGCGGGCGCGGGCCCGTCGAGGTGCGGCCGGGAACCTCCGGCCAGTTCGACATTTTCGTGGGCGCGGCGCTCGCCTACTCGCGCCATGCGACCGGGCGCTTCCCAGCGGAAGCGGACCTGGAAACGGTCCTGCGACGAAACCCCTAGCGGCCGATGCCGCGCCCCGACAGTTCGGCACCGCGGCTTGACTTGAACTAGGGCACGGATTACATTGGCCTGCATAGGTTTGCCGGGCTTGGGAATCGGTGTGTCCCTGCCGGCAGGCCTTACGGGCGCTCACCACTCAAATTTCAAAAAGGGGAAGTGAATGAAACAGGGTTTCCTAGGCTTGATTAGCCGTATCTTGATCGTTTCGATGATGATGCTGCCGTTCCAGACCCTTCAGGCAGGCATGGTGGGCACCGAGCAGGTGAGCGCGCAGGCGAGCCGCGACGCGCTGCTGAACACGCTCGCGCGCGCCGAAGTCGCCAGCCAGCTGCAGTCGATGGGGATCGACGCCACCGCCGCGAAAGCGCGCGTCGGCGCCATGACCGACGAGGAAGTGCGCACCCTGCAAGGCCAGATCGACGCGCTGCCTGCCGGCGCGCTGAGCGGCTGGGCCTGGGCCGCGATCGTCGCGGGCGTGATCCTGGTCTGGTACCTGTATACCCAGAAGTAATTTCTTCTCCATGCAGTATCGCAGAGGCGCCCGCCACCACGCGGGCGTTTCTGTTTCCGACTCTCCCCGATCCGTTCTCGCCGCGTGCCCGAAGCGCTGAAAAGAATCCTGCTCCTGCTGGCGCTGCCGGGCACGGTGCTCGTGTCCGGCTGCGCCGCCCTCCTTCCGCAGTCGGAGGAAATCCGCCAGAATCGGCCCGCGGACCTGCCGCCGGCGATCGAACTCACCGAAGTGCCGTTCTTCCCGCAGAAGGAGTTCGAGTGCGGCCCGGCCTCGCTCGCGACCTCGCTGGTGTATTTCGGCGCCAAGGTCTCGCCCGAAGAGCTCGCCGAGCAGGTCTACCTGCCCGCGCGCAAGGGCAGCCTGCAGGTCGAGATGATGGCCTCGGCGCGGCGCAACGGCATGGTGGCGTACCGGCTCGCGCCCAGCTTCCACGACCTGCTGCGCGAGGTGGCGGCGGGCATTCCGGTGATCGTCCTCATGGATTTCGGCTTCTGGCCCTTTTCCCTGTGGCACTACGCCGTGATCGTCGGCTACGACATGGACAAGAGCGAGGTGATCGTGCGCTCCGGCCTGAACCGGCGCGTCCTCATGCCCTACGGCCTGCTCGAATACCTGTGGAAGGACAGCAAGTACTGGGCGCTCGTCACGCCGCCGCCGGCGAAGATCCCGGCCACCGCCACCGAGACCCTCTATCTCCAGGCGGTCGTCGCGCTCGAGAGCGCGGGCAGGAAGATGGAGGCGCGCGAGGGCTACGCGGCCATGCTCAAGCGCTGGCCGGAGAGCCTCGGCGCGGGCATCGGGCTCGCCAATGCCGATTACGCGCGCGGCGATCTCAAGCAGGCCGAGTCGGTGCTCCGGCTGATGGTGGAGCGGCACCCGGACAAGGCCGTCGCGTACAACAACCTGGCGCAGACCATCGCCGACCAGGGCCGCGACGCCGAGGCGCTGCCGCTCGCCGAGCACGCGGTCACGCTGGGCGGCCCGCATGCCGCCGCAGCGCGGGAGACTCGCGACGCCATCGCCGGCCGGCTCAAGCCCCGCTAGGGCTCAGCGCTTGTGCAGGTCGCGGTCGGCGTCGATCACGTCGCGACGCAACTGCTCGCGCTGCTCCTGGCTGCGGCCCGGATCCGCGTTGCGGTGCTCGCGCCAGCGCGCGCGCGCTTCCTCGCGCGTCATCTGCCCGCTGCGCACCTGTTCGCGCAGCCTCTGGCGCTCCTCCCAACCCATGCGCCGTTCCGGGGGCGGCATCGGCCTTTGCGCGGCCGGGTGGTGGGGCGGGTGCGGCGCCGGACGGCCGGACTGCGCCAGCACCGGGAAGGAGGCGGCGGCAAGCAGCGCCAGGACAACCAGGACCCTCATCGCCCGACGGATGGTACGCGCAGCCGCTCGCTGGGAGGGAGGGCGGCCGCGGCTCGTTTGTAACAAATCGTGTCCGCCAGGAAGGGGCGTAACACGTTGTTTCACCGTGCGCCCGACTCGGCGGTACCCTGCCGGCCATGGCCGAGCTGAAACGTAGAATCCTCGTCGTCGACGACGACCAGCGCCTGCGCGAGCTGGTCGTGCGCTATCTCGGCGAGCAGGGGTTCGAGGCGCGCGCAGTGCCGGATGCGCCCGCCATGGACAGGCAGATCGCGCGCGAGCGCTACGATCTCATCGTACTCGACCTGATGCTGCCGGGCGAGGACGGACTGGCGATCTGCCGCCGGCTGCGCGCGGACAAGGCGGCGCAGAACTCCGCGCCCGCGATCATCATGCTGACCGCGAAGGGCGACGAAGTCGATCGGATCGTCGGCCTGGAGATGGGCGCCGACGACTACCTGCCCAAGCCCTTCAACCCGCGCGAGCTGGTGGCGCGCGTGAATGCCGTGCTGCGCCGCCGTCAGCCCGCCGGCCCGCCGGGCGCGCCCGCCGCGGAGAACGAAGTCCTGCGCTTCGGCGCCTTCGAGTTCAACCTGGCCACGCGCAGCCTGAGGCGCGAGGGCAAGCCCGTCGCCCTCACCACCGGCGAATACTCGGTGCTCAAGGTGCTGGTGCAGCACCCGCGCACGCCGCTGTCGCGCGACAAGTTGATGGAGCTCGCGCGCGGCCGTGAATACGGCGTGTTCGACCGCTCGATCGACGTGCAGATTTCGCGCCTGCGCAAGATCGTCGAGGAGGACCACGCGCGTCCGCGCCACATCCAGACCGTGTGGGGTTTCGGCTACGTATTCGTCCCCGACGGCGAGCCGTGAGCCTGTTCACGCGGTCGTTCCTGCTGATCGCGCTGCTGATCCTCGCCTCCGCGGCCGCCACCTACCAGATCTACCGCGTCTACGAGCGCGAGCCGCGCGCCCGCGAGCTGGCGCAGCAGACCGTGAGCATCGTCAACCTCACGCGCGCGGCGCTGGTCAACGCCGATCCGGTGCTGCGCCGCTACCTGCTGATCGAGCTCAACGAGCGCGAAGGCATCCGGCTTGCGCCGGTCACGGGCGGCGAGGTGCTCGAGCCGCTGCCGGAGGACCTGCTGTTCAAGCTCGTCGCGGCCAAGATCACCGCCAGCCTGGGCGCGCCCACGCGCTTTGCCTACGCCCGCAACCGGGTGGAGGGTTTCTGGGTCAGCTTCAGCATCGACGAGGACGACTACTGGGTGATGCTGCCGCGCGAGCGCTTCGAGCCGCCGTTCGGCCTGGAGCTGCTGGGAGCGGGGCTCGGCGTGATCGGCCTTGCGCTCGCGGGCGCGATGCTGATCGCCGGCAGGCTGAGCCGGCCGCTGAGCGCCATCGCGGCGGCCGCGGCGGAGGTCGGGCGCGGGCGCGCTCCCGCGCCGCTCGCCGAGCGCGGGCCGCGCGAGATCCGCACCGTTTCACGGGCCTTCAACCGGATGGCGGGCGACCTCGCCGCCATGGAGCGCGAACGCGCGATGGTGCTGGCGGGCATTTCGCACGACCTGCGCACGCCGCTTTCGCGGCTGCGTCTCGGGCTGGAAATGAGCGGCGCGGAGCGGAGCGCGGCCGAGGCCATGGGCGCGGACATCGAGGAGATCGACGAAGTGATCGCGCAGTTCCTCGCCTTCGCGAAAAACGAGGACGAATCGATGGCGCCTGGCGACCTACGCGCGCTGCTTGGCGAGATCGCCGAGAGCTACCGTAGGCGCGAGCACGCGATTCGCGTCGGCGAATGCGCCGTCGGCCCTTTGCGCTTTGCGCCGCTGGCGATACGCCGGGCGGTCACCAACCTGCTCGACAATGCGCTGCGCTATGCCGGCGGCGAGGTCGAGATCGCCGCCCGGCGCGAGCGCGGCCTCGTCGTCGTCGAAGTCCTCGACCGCGGGCCCGGCGTGCCCGCGCAGGAAACCGAGCGCCTCAAGCGGCCGTTCACCCGGCTGGACGAGTCGCGCAGCGGGCCGGGGCGCTCGGGCCTCGGCCTGGCGATCGTCGACCGGATCGCCCGCGCGCACGGCGGCCGGCTGGAACTCGCGCCCCGCCCGGGCGGCGGCCTCGCCGCCCGGATCGAGCTGCCCGCCTGATCAGCTCCCGCGCGGTCCGGGCGCGGCGGCGCGCGTCGCTTCGGCGAGGAGCCAGTCGCGGAACGCGACCACATCGGCGCGCCCCGCGGCGCCGGGTTCGCTGACGATCCAGTAGGCGAATCGCAGCGGCAGCGAAAGCGCGAGCGGCGCCACCAGCCGCCCCGAGGCGAGATCCGAACCGCCGAGCGCCGACATGCCCATCGTCACGCCCATGCCGTCGGCGGCCGCCTCGAGCGCGAGCAGGGCGTGGTTGAAATGCAGCCCGCGCGAGGTATCGATGCCGGACAGCCCCGCCGCCTCGAACCAGGCATCCCAGAGCGGACGACCGTCGTCGTTGCGAACGTTGTCGTGGATGAGGACGTGCTCTCCGAGATCGGCAGGCTGCCGGAGCGCGGGCCCGGCCTGCAGCAATCGCGGGCTGCACATCGGGGTGACCTCGACGCTCAACAGCTTGTCGACCCGAAACCCGGGGTAATCCCCGGTGCCGAAGCGCACCGCGATGTCGGCATCTTCCACCAGCGAGCCGATGGCCGCGTCGCCGGGGATCGATTCGTCCCCGCCCGGGTCGATGAGACCTGTGCTCGCGTGGATGCGCACGTCCAGATGCGGGTGCGCGCCGACGAAGCGGTGCAGGCGCGGCGCCAGCCAGCGCGTCGCGAACGAGGGCGCCGCGCTGACCGATAGCAGCCCTTCCTGCCCGAGGCTGCGCAGCTCTTCGATGGCGCCGCCGAGACGGCTGAATCCGTCGCTCAGCCTGGGCAGCAGCACCTGGCCGGCGCGCGTCAATTCCAGGCCGCGCTTCAGGCGACGAAAGAGACGCTGGCCGAGAAATTCCTCCAGCCCCTTCACCTGGTGGCTGATCGCCGCCGGCGTCACATGCAACTCCCTGGCCGCCATGACGAAGCTGAGATGCCTGGCGGCGGTCTCGAAGGCGCGCAGCGCATTGAGTGGCGGCAGGCGCGGCGGGGACTGAGATGGGTTAGGTTTTCTTTGCGCCATGAAAAGAAAAAATAATTTGCTGCATTGCAATAAATGAATTATAAACTTGTTTAAACAGAAAGCGTACAACCATGGCGTTAGCGCAGTCTTTTCATACAACACTTTAATGTTGCGTTGCGCTGTATCCAGGATGTCGCGCCACAAGTCAGGAGAGCAGTAATGAACGTAGAACATAGCAAAATTATCGTCAGCAACGAGGATTTCCTCAGCCGCATCGACGCGATTCGCATGAGTGAGGTCCAGCGCATCGCAGCGAAGGCCCGTTTCGCGCGGGCCGAAACCATCGCCGCGATGATCGCGGCGGCGAGCCAGGCCATTGCACGCCTTTTCGGCGCCGTGGTTCGGGTGAGCGCAGCGCGGCGCACGACCGCGTAGTTTCGCCGCCGCCCTCGCCGGCCGCCAGGCCGCGAAGAACATCCGCGCCAGTCCCGGCCGTTATTCGTCCACGAGATGCGCGCGCGTGAGCGCGGCGAGCGCGCGCGCCGCGGAATCCGCCGACGCCTCCAGTTGTGCCGCGATCCGCTCCATCTCGCGCCGGCCGCGGTTCTGCGACAGCTTCCAGCGCGTCTCCAGGCGCGACACCGGGATCGAGAAGTTGACGATGCCCTCCAGCATCCGGTCGAGGTACTCACGGCTGAGGGTGTCGTGCTTCGGCAGCCATTGCGGGTCGATGCTCTCGATCAGGCGCCGTTGCGATTCCAGTTTTTCGTTCTTCTCGGAAACAATCCTTGGAACGCCGTAAGCATGCACCGCCACGTAGTTCCAGGTCGGCACGCGCTCGCTCTCCTCGTACCAGCGCGGCGAAACGTAGGCATGCGGACCGGAGAAAATCACCAGCGCCTCGTCGTCGAGGAACTCCTGCCACTGCGGGTTGCTCTTCGCCATGTGCATCTCGAGGACGATCTGCTCGCCGTCCTCGTGCACCGTCACGGGCAGGTGCGAGGCCATCAGCTTGCCGCCAGTGCCGGTTACCAGCACCGGGAAGTTGTTCGCGCGCAGGAAGCGAACCAACTCCGTTTTTTCGTTCAATTGATTGTAAGGAGGGCTATACATCCACGCCTCGATATAAGAAGAATTACCTCAAAACCTCGTCAATCAGCGCGATCGCCTGCGCGGCGATGCCCTCGCCCCGGCCAATGGCGCCGAGTCTCTCCGTGGTCGTCGCCTTGATGCTGACGGCGGCGGGCTGCAGGCCGAGGTCGGTGGCGATGTTGCCGATCATGCGCGCCACGTGCGGCGCCATGCGCGGCTCCTGCGCGACGATGGTGGCGTCGATGTTGACGATGCGATAGCCCTGCGCGCCGACCTTCTTCGCGACTTCCTTGAGGAGCACGCGGCTGTCCGAACCCTGGTATCGCGGGTCGCTGTCCGGAAAGTGCGCGCCGATGTCGCCCAGGGCCGCGGCGCCGAGCAGCGCGTCGCAGATGGCGTGCAGCAGCACGTCCGCGTCGGAATGGCCGGCGAGACCGCGCGCGTACGGGATTTCCACGCCGCCGATCACCAGCCGGCGACCCGCCGCGAACGCGT
The DNA here is from genome assembly GCA_020845995.1 of Burkholderiales bacterium. Lineage (GTDB taxonomy): Bacteria > Pseudomonadota > Gammaproteobacteria > Burkholderiales > SG8-39 > RBG-16-66-20. Next base: position 20,071 of record JADLES010000070.1, read on the forward strand.
GCACGTCGTAGCCCTGCCCCACCCTCATGTCCTCGCCCTCATCGCTTCGCCAGGATCGCCTCGGCGATCGCCAGGTCCTCGGGGAACGTGACCTTGATGTTCTCACGACTGCCGGTGACGAGGCGCGGCCGCAGGCCCATCTGCTCGATCGCCCCCGCCTCATCGGTGACGGGCGCGCGCGCCGCCTTCAGCGCCTGCAGCAGCAGGGCGCAGCGGAACATCTGCGGCGTCTGCGCGAGCCACAGCTGGCCGCGATCCTCGCTCCCGCAAACGCGCAGCGCGCCCGCCTCGTCCTTGGCGGCCCGCTTCACCGTGTCGGCAGCCGGCAGCGCGAGGATGCCGCCGATGCTGTCGCCGCCAGCCTCCGCGACCAGACTGGCGAGGTCGCGCGGCGACAGGCAGGGCCGCGCCGCATCGTGCACGAGCAGCCAGTCTTCCGCATCGATCCCCGCCATCGCCGCCACCAGGCCGTTGAGCACCGAATCGCGCCGCGTCGCGCCGCCGCAATACAGCGGCTCCAGCTTGCCGGCGAACGCGCTCCAGTCATGGCGGACGAATTCCCGGTCGCCGGGCGCGAGCACGACAAACACCGATTGCACGGGCGGCACGCACACCGATTTCACCGCGTGCCACAGCATCGGCCGCCCGGCGAGCGCGAGGTACTGCTTGGGCTGCTCCGAGCGCAGGCGTGTACCGGCGCCCGCCGCGGGAATCAACGCATGGTAGGCCAAGTCGAAATCCTTCGTGTTTTCAACGCCGTATAATTGCATGGCGCTTTCGTCTTGTCATGCATCGAGACTCCCTTCCAGGCAAGAAACGCTATTGCGGATTGGCGGGCTCCGCCGATGCGCTGGCGCTCGCGAGGCTGGCGGCCGGCGCCGCGCCGGTGGCGGTCTTTGCCGCCAGCGCGCTGGATGCAAGGCGCTTGCTGGAAGAGATCGGCTGGTTCGCTCCGCAATTGCGCTGCTGCCTGCTGCCGGACTGGGAGACGCTTCCCTATGACGGTTTCTCGCCGCACCACGATCTCGTTTCCGAGCGCCTCGCGACCTTGTACCGCGTGCAGCGCGGCGACTTCGACATCCTGATCGTCCCCGCTTCGACCGCCCTGTTCCGTCTTTGCCCTCCTTCGTATCTCGCCGCCTACAGCTTCTTCCTGCAGCAGGACGGGCGGCTGGATGCCGGCGCCCTGCGCCGCCAGCTCGCGCTCGCCGGATACAGCGCCGTCGCGCAGGTGGTCGCGCCGGGCGAATTCTGCTTCCGCGGCGGCATCGTCGACCTGTTCCCGATGGGCAGCGCCGTCCCCTACCGGCTCGACCTGGACGACGAGCGGATCGAGACCATCCGCAGCTTCGACGTCGATTCGCAGCGCACGCTCTACGCGGTGAAGGAGGTCCGACTGCTGCCCGCGCGCGAATTCCCGCTGGACGAGGCCGGGCGCACCCGGTTCCGCGGCCGCTGGCGCGAGCTGTTCGAGGGCGACCCGTCCAAGCGCCGCCTCTACAAGGACATCTCCAGCGGCGTACCGGCTCCGGGGGTGGAGTACTACCTGCCGCTGTTCTTCGATGCGCTCGCCACGATCTTCGACTACCTGCCCGAGGCGGCCACGCTCGCCTTCCATCGCGACGTCTCCGGCGCGGTGCAGGCATTCTGGCGGGACGCGCAGTCGCGCTTCCGCATGCTGGGCGGCGACCCGGACCGGCCGCTGCTGCCGCCGGCGCAGCTGTTCCTCGCCGCCGAGGAGTTCCACACGAGGGCCAGACGCTTCGCGCGCGTCGACCTGCTCGACGCGCAGGAGCTGGAGGCGGACCAGGATCTCGTCGCGGCGCCGCTGCCGCACGTGGCGGTCGACCGGCGCGCGGCCGACCCGCTCGCCGCGCTCAAAGCGTTCGCGGGCTCGGGCCTGCGCGTGCTGATCAGCGCGGAGTCGCCCGGGCGCCGGGAAACGATGTTGTCGTATTTCAAGGAGTACGGTTTTTCGCCCTCGTCAACGGAGAGCCTTGCAAGCTGGAATGCGCAACCCCAACCACTCGCGATCGTCGTCTCGCCGCTCGCCAACGGCTTCATTGTGCCGGCCGAAGGCTGGGCGGTGCTCACCGAGTCCGAGCTCTACGCCGGCACGGCGCGGCGCAGGCCGCGCGGCGCCAGGCCGCAGAGCAACGCCGAAGGCATGCTCCGCGACCTTTCCGAGCTGAAGGTCGGCGACCCGGTCGTGCACGTGCAGCACGGCATCGGCCGCTACGGCGGCCTGGTGAACCTCGACCTCGGCGAGGGCATGGCGGAATTCCTGCTCCTGCAGTACGAGGGTGGCGACAAGCTCTACGTGCCGGTGTCGCAACTGGAGGTGATCTCGCGCTACTCCGGCGCCCAGCCCGAGGACGCGCCGCTGCACAAGCTGGGCAGCGGCCAGTGGGACAAGGCGCGCGCGCGCGCCGCGCGGCAGGTACGCGACACCGCCGCGGAGCTGCTCGAGATCTACGCCCGGCGCGCCGCGCGCGAGGGGCATGCCTTCGAGGTGCGCCAGCACGACCTGGACGCGTTCGCCGACGGCTTCGGCTTCGAGGAGACCGCAGACCAGGCCGCCGCGATCGGCGCGGTGCTGCAGGACATGATCTCGGGCAAGCCGATGGACCGCCTGATCTGCGGCGACGTCGGCTTCGGCAAGACCGAGGTCGCGCTGCGCGCGGCCTTCGTCGCGGTGGCCGGCGACCGGCAGGTGGCGATCCTCTGCCCCACGACCCTGCTCGTCGAGCAGCACGCGCAGACCTTCCGCGACCGCTTCGCCGATTGGCCGGTACGGATCGCCGAACTGTCCCGTTTCCGGAATTCCAGGGAAGTTGCTGCAACCCGAAAACAGCTTGAAAGCGGCGAAGCCGATATCGTCATCGGCACCCACAAGCTGCTGTCGCGCGAGGTCAAGTTCCGGCAGCTGGGCCTGGTGATCATCGACGAGGAGCATCGCTTCGGCGTGCGCGAGAAGGAGGCGCTCAAGCGCCTGCGCGCCGAGGTCGACGTGCTGACGCTCACCGCCACCCCGATCCCGCGCACGCTCGCGCTTTCGCTGGAGGGTCTGCGCGACTTCTCGGTGATCGCCACCGCGCCCGAGCGGCGCCTGGCGATCAAGACCTTCGTCGCGGCGCACGCCGACGGCCTGGTGCGCGAGGCGGTGCTGCGCGAGCTGCGCCGCGGCGGACAGGTCTACTACCTGCACAACGAGGTGGACACCATCGAGCACGCGCACGACCGGCTGGCGCGGCTGCTGCCCGAGGCGCGCATCGCGGTCGCGCACGGGCAATTGCGCGAGCGCGAGCTGGAGCGCGTCATGCGCGAGTTCACGCAGCAGCGTCACAACGTGCTGCTCTGCTCCACCATCATCGAGACCGGCATCGACATCCCCACCGCCAACACCATCGTCATCCAGCGCGCCGACAAGTTCGGCCTGGCGCAGCTGCACCAGCTGCGCGGCCGGGTCGGCCGCTCGCATCACCAGGCGTATGCCTACCTGCTCGTTCCCGAGCTTGCATCCCTGGGAACGCAGGCGAAAAAGCGCCTGGAAGCCATCCAGATGATGGAACAGCTGGGCTCCGGTTTCTATCTCGCGATGCACGACCTGGAGATCCGCGGCGCCGGCGAAGTCCTGGGCGAATCGCAGTCGGGCCAGATCCAGGAAGTCGGCTTCGACCTGTACACGCGCATGCTCGAGCGCGCGGTGCGCGCGCTGAAGGAGGGTAAGGCAATCGACCTCGACCAGGCGCTCGATCCGGCGACCGAAGTGAAGCTGCACGCGCCGGCGCTGCTGCCCGAGACCTACTGCGACGACGTGAACGAACGGCTCACGCTCTACAAGCGCCTCGCGAACTGCCGGAACGGCGAGGAGCTCGACGCCATGCACGAGGAGCTGGTCGATCGCTTCGGCCTGCCGCCCGAGCCGGCGCGAGTGCTGCTCGACTCGCACCGCCTGCGGCTGCTCGCCGCGCCGCTCGGCGTCGCGCGCGTGGAGGCCACGCACGAGGCGCTGCAGCTGCAGTTCGCGAAGGACGCCCCGGTGGACCGGGCGCGCGTCGTCTCGCTGGTGCACAAGCGCCGCAACCTGCGTCTCGCCGGCCCGGACCGGCTGCGGCTGGAAGCGAAGATGGCGGAATGGCCGCTGCGCGTGCAGGCCGCGAAGGACCTGCTGCTTGCGCTCGCGGCCTGAGCGATGCGCGGCCTCCTTGCCCTTGCCTTCCTGCTCCTCGCCCTGGCGGCCGGTGCGCAGCAGGACCGCGACCGGGAGAAGGAGCGCGAGGGGTTCCAGAACCTCATCCCGGCGCTGGGCGCGCTCGAGCGCGGCGACTACAAGCAGGCGATCGACACGCTGCGGCCGATCGCCGCCGACGGCACCATCGAGGCGCAGTACGTGCTCGCGGGAATCCTGGAGACGGCGCCGGAACCGTTTCGCGACCTGAAGGCGGCGCTCGACTGGTACCAGCGGGCGGCCGAGGCCGGCCACCCGGGCGCGCAGAACAACCTCGGTGTGCTCTATTACGAAGGCCGCAGCGTGCCGCGCAACCCGATCGAGGCGGCGAAATGGTACCGGCTCGCCGCCGACCAGGGCTTCGCCGTGGCGCAGACCAACCTCGCCCTGCTCTACGGGATGGGCGTGGGCGTGCCGCAGGACGTCGCGCAGATGGCCGAGCTGCTCAAGAAGGCGGCGGAAGCGGGCGAGCCGCGCGCGCAGGCGCAACTGGGTCGCATGTACCTCGACGGCGAGGGCGTGCCCCAAGACGCGTCGCAGGCCGTCAAGTGGTTCCGCGATGCCGCCGCGCAGGACAACGAGGGCGCGCAGTTCCTGCTCGCCGTGCTCCTGCAGCGGGGCATCGGCGGCGCGCGCGACCTGGAATCCGCGGTGGCGTGGTTTCGCCGCGCCGCCAACCAAGGCAACCGCCTCGCCATGCTCGAACTCGCCAAGGCCTACGAGCTGGGCCTGGGCATCGCCGCCAACCCCGCGCAGGCGAAGAGCTGGCGCGAGCAGGCGCACAAGAAACCAGATTCCGAGCCGCGGAAGAACAGCGATGCCGCCAGCCAGCGCGCCGAACCTCGTCGTCCAGGGCCCTGAGGCGAGCGCAGACCTCGCCGCGGAGCTGGCCGCCCAGTGCGGCGCGGCCGCGCCCGTGCCGCTGACGGGGAGCGCCTGGCGGCTGCGCGGCGCGACGCGCGGCGACGGCGTCGCCGATTGGTGCGCCGCGCGCCGCCTCGATCACGCCTGGGTGCCGGAGGGGCGGCGCCTCGGCGATCTCCGTCTGCTCGCCCTGGACATGGACTCGACGCTGATCACGATCGAGTGCATCGACGAGCTGGGCGACTATTGCAATGTGAAAAACCGGATCTCCGCCATCACCGCGCAGGCGATGCGCGGCGAACTCGACTACCCGGAGAGCCTGCGCCGGCGCGTCGCCCTCCTCGCCGGGCTTCCCGAGGACGCGATGCAGGAGGTCTACGACGAGAAGCTGCGCCTTTCGCCCGGCGCCGAGGCGCTCGTCGCAGAATGCAAGCGCCGCGGCATCAAGCTCCTCCTCGTCTCGGGCGGCTTCACGTTCTTCACCCGGCGTCTCAAGGAGCGTCTCGGCCTGGACGACACCATTTCCAATGTCCTCGAGATCGAGAACGGCAAGCTCACCGGCCGCGTGCTCGGCGGCATCGTCGATGCCCAGGCGAAGGCGGCCAAGTTCCGCCAGATGGCCCGCCGCCTCGGCGCCGCGCGCGGGCAGACCGTCGCCATCGGCGACGGCGCCAACGACCTGAAAATGATGGCCGAGGCCGGCACCTCCATCGCCTGGCGCGCCAAGCCCGTGGTGCGCGCGCAGGCCACCCACGCGCTCGACTACAGCGGCCTGGACGGCGTGCTCAACCTCTTCGAGTAGTCAGGCAAGGCGATCGAGCGGGCTCGCCACCGCCCTGCCGCCCCGGTTCGGCTTCTTGCGAACTCGCCCTCTAGCAGGACGCTGGCGCGCGAAGGCGATCGCCATCGCCGCGGCGAACGGCGTTGCGTGAGATCGCGTTCGCTCGACGGGGCTGCCGTATCGATCGTACACTCTGGGTTTCAGGCGCATGGCGCCGCCGCAATCCAAGGCCGCGCACCCCGCAATGCCAGCGCAACCGACCGATCAGGATGGAGCCTCCGCGCCAGGCGAGGAATTCTTCCGCGCGATGGAGGCGCGAAGGACCCGCGCCCTGGTGCAACGCGATCTTCCAGCGCTCGAGGCGTTGCACGCCCCGGAGTACCAGCTCGTCACGCCCACCGGCAGAATCCTCGGCCGCGCGGCCTATCTCGGGCAAATCCGGGCCGCGCCGTTCTATTCGGCATGGGAGGTCCTGGGCGAGACGATCTTTCGTCGCTCCGCGCGCATGGCCCTGCTCCGCTACAGGGCTCGTCTTGCGTTTCCGTCCGGGCGCGCGATCGTGGTCTGGCACACGGACTCCTATGAACCGCGGCCCACGGGCTGGCAGGCGGTATGGTCGCAGGCCACCGAGGACGCACAGGCCAGCGAGCCCGGGCATGGCGACAGCCGGGGAGATGGGTGACGGCGAAGCAGCGTGCCGGGACGCGGGCCGGCGTTTTTCGACCGGCGCTCGATCGGCTCGCGCGCAGCGCGCGCGGTTCCTGCCCGGATACGTGGCGCGACCGTGAAACTGTGGATCAAGGCCAGACCCGGCTCCCGCGCCAGCTCGCTGGAGGCGCAGGCCGACGGCACGTGGGTCGCGCGGCTGAAATCGCCGCCCGTGGACGGCAAGGCGAACGCCGAGCTGATCGCCCTCGTTGCGGGGCGCTTCGGCTGCAGGAAGGCGGAGGTGACGATCCGCAGCGGCGCCGGCGGCCGGATGAAGCTGGTTGAAATCCCCTAGTCAGGGCAGGATGCCCGGCATGGATTCTTCCGCCAGGGTAGCGGTCGTCACCGGCGCCGCGCGCGGCATCGGCAGGGCGATCGCGGAGAAATTTCTCGCGCGAGGCTGCCGGGTGGCGCTGCTGGACATCGACGCCGCCACGCTTGCGCGCACGGCGAGGGAACTGGGCGAAGTGCTCGCCCTCGAGTGCGATGTCGCGAACCCTGGGCAGGTGAAGGCGTCCGTCGCCCGCATCAGCGCCCGTTACGGTCGCATCGACGCGCTGGTGAACAACGCCGGCATCGCCGTGTTCAAGCCGCTGCTGGAAACCACCCACGAGGAATGGTCGCGCGTGCTGGACGTGAACCTGTCGGGCCCGTTCCTCTGCACGCAAGCCTGCGCGCCGGTGATGCTGCGCAACGGCGGCGGCGCGATCGTCAACATCACCTCGATCTCCGGGCTGCGCGCGAGCACGCTGCGCGTGGCCTACGGTACCAGCAAGGCGGCGCTCGATCACCTCACCCGGCAGCAGGCGGCCGAGCTGGGCCACCTCGGCATCCGCGTCAACGCCGTCGCGCCCGGCCCCGTCGACACCGCGATGGCGAAACAGGTGCACACGCCCGCGATCCGCGCCGATTATCACGACGCGATCCCGCTCAACCGCTACGGCACCGAGGAGGAGATCGCCGAGGCGGTGCTGTTCCTGTGCAGCGACGCGGCGAGCTACATCAACGGCCAGACGCTGGCGGTGGACGGCGGCTTCGACGCCTCGGGCATCGGTCTGCCCGCCCTGCGCGGCCTTTCGCCTTGAGCGGGAGGCGGCGATCCGCTACTTCGCGGCGACCACCATGATCTCCACCAGGCAGGCGGGATCGGCGAGCTTCGCCTCGACGCAGGCGCGCACCGGCAGGTTCTTCGGATCGGTCCAGGCGGTCCAGACCTCGTTCATCGCCGCCCGGTTGCGGATGTCGGTCACCCAGATCGTCGCCTGCAGGAGCTTCGACTTGCTGCTGCCGCACCTGGCGAGCAGCCGGTCGATCTCGGCGAGCACTTCCTGGGTCTGGCCCTTGATGTCCTTCTTCAGGTCCTTGGGGACGATGCCGGCAAGGTAGACGGCGCCGCCGTGCTCGACGGCGAGGGAAAGGATCGGTCCGGGTTCGTGCCGCACAACGCTCATCTGCTGTCTCCTGTTTTCAGTCCACCCATCGGCGGGCATTGTAAAAGAGTTGCATCCAGGGCGAATCCTCGCCGGCGCCGTCGGGGGCCCAGGACATCTGCACGGAGCGGAACACCCGCTCCGGATGCGGCATGACGATGGTGAACCTGCCGTCCGGGGTGGTCAGGCCGGTGACGCCGCCGGGCGAGCCGTTCGGGTTACAGGGGTAGGTTTCCGCGATCTTGCCGTGGTTGTCGACGAAGCGCAGCACGATCACCGCGCTCCCCGCATCCCGTTCGTCCGCGAAGGAGGCGAAACCCTCGCCGTGCGCGGTGGCGATGGGCATGCGGCTGCCGGCCATGCCGCGGAACAGGATCGACGGGCTGTCGGCCACCTCCACCATCGTGAAGCGCGCCTCGAACTGCGCCGAGCGGTTGCCGGTGAACGCCGGCCAGTGCTGCGCGCCCGGGATGATCTCCTTCAGCGCCGCCATCATCTGGCAGCCGTTGCAGGAACCGAGCGCGAAGCTGTCGCCGCGGCCGAAGAAGGCGTCGAACTCCCGGCGCGCCCGCGCGTTGAACAGGATCGACTTCGCCCAGCCCTGGCCCCCGCCCAGCACGTCGCCGTAGGAGAAGCCGCCGCAGGCGGCGAGGCCGCGGAATCCCGCGAGCGACACGCGGCCCGCGATCACGTCCGACATGTGCACGTCGACCGCCTCGAAGCCGGCGCGCGTGAAGGCCGCGGCCATCTCGACCTGGCTGTTGACGCCTTGTTCTCTGAGGATTGCGACTCTGGGCCTTGCTTTTCCGGCAACAACAAAAGGGGAAAGAGAAAACCCGATGGCAACGCTCAGGCCTGGATCCTTGTCGTCGAGGATCCGGTCGAATTCCTCCCGCGCGCAGTCCGGGTTGTCGCGCAGCTGCTGCATGCGGTAGCTCGTTTCCGACCAGGCGCGCCGCAGCGCCACGCGGCGTTCCCGCAGCAGCGGCCGCGCGTTCCTCAGGAAGGCGATTTCGTCCTTGCCGTTGACCAGGCCAAGGACGTGCGAGTGCTCGCCCAGGCCGTGCGCGCGCAGCACCGCCATGGCGCGGGAGCGGTCCGCGGCGCGGACCTGCACCACCGCGCCCAACTCCTCGGCGAACAGCGCCCGCAGCGCGCGCTCGCGCAGCCGCCCGGCAAGCTGCTCGTCGCTGGACTGCTTGAAGCCGTCGACGTCATCGCTCCACTGATCGAAAACGAGGCCGTCCAGGTTGACGCTGACCCCGCAGCGCCCGGCGAACGCCATCTCGCAGACCGTCGCGAACAGCCCGCCGTCGGAGCGGTCGTGGTACGCGAGCAGGAGCCTCGCGGAATTCAGCTCCTGAATCGCCGCGAAGAAATTCCGGAGGTGAAGCGCGCAATCCACGTCCGGCGCCGTGTCGCCGAACCTCGAATAGACCTGCGCCAGGATCGAGCCGCCCAGCCGGTTCTTGCCCGCGCCGAGGTCGATCAGCAGCAGCTCGGTCTCGCCCGCGTCGGTCCGCAGGCGCGGCGTGAGCGCCGCGCGCGCATCCGGCACGGCGGCGAAGGCGGAGACGACCAGCGACAACGGCGCCACCACCTCCTTCGCGGCGCCGGCCTCCCGCCAGGCCGTGCGCATCGACAGGGAATCCTTGCCGACCGGGATCGCCACGCCGAGCGCCGGGCACAGCTCCATCGCCACCGCGCGCACGGTGTCGAAGAGCGCCGCGTCCTCGCCCGGCGAGCCGGCGGCCGCCATCCAGTTGGCCGAGAGCTTCACCCTCTCGAGCGGACCCGGGCAGGCGGCGGCGAGGTTGGTGAGCGCCTCGCCCACCGCCATCCGTCCCGAGGCCGGCCCGTCGATCAGCGCGAGCGGCGCGCGCTCGCCGATCGCGAACGCCTCGCCGCGGTACCCGTCGTAGTCGAGCAGCGTCACCGCGCAGTCGGCCACTGGCACCTGCCAGGGCCCGACGAACGGGTCGCGCGAGCACAGGCCGCCCACGGTCCGGTCGCCGATGGCGATGAGGAAGGTCTTGTCCGCCACCGCCGGATGGCGCAGCACGCGGCCGGCCGCCTCCTTCAGCTCGATGCCGTCGAGCGAAAGCGGCTCGAGCCCCGGCCGCAGGCGCCGCACGTCCCGCAGCATCCTCGGCGGCTTGCCCAGCACGACCGACAGTTCGATGTCCACCGGGTTTTCCCCGAACAGCGAATCCTCGACGACGAGCTTTCCGTCGGCGCTCGCCGTCCCCAGCACGGCGAAAGGGCAGCGCTCGCGCTCGCAGATCGCCCGGAACACGGGCAGGCTGTGCGGCGCGATCGCGAGCACGTAGCGCTCCTGGGCCTCGTTGCACCAGATCTCGCGCGGCGACATGCCGCTGTCTTCCGAGGGCGCCGCGCGCAGCTCCAGGCGCGCACCGCGCCCCGCGGCGTGCACCATCTCGGGAAACGCATTCGACAGGCCGCCCGCGCCGACGTCGTGCACCGAGAGGATCGGGTTGGCCGCGCCCAGCTGCCAGCAGCGGTCGATCACCTCCTGCGCGCGGCGCTGGATCTCGGCGTTGCCGCGCTGCACGGAGTCGAAGTCGAGGTCCTCGTCGTTGGCGCCCGCGCGCATCGACGAGGCGGCGCCGCCGCCCATGCCGATCCGCATGCCCGGGCCGCCAAGCTGGATGAGCAGCGTGTTCTCCGCGAAACCCTGCTTGGCCGCGCTTTCCGCGGAAATGCTGCCGACGCCGCCGGCCAGCATGATCGGCTTGTGGTAGCCGCGCCGCACGCCGCCCACCTCCTGCTCGAAGCAGCGGAAGTAGCCGGCGAGCGCCGGCCGGCCGAACTCGTTGTTGAACGAGGCCGCGCCGATGGGACCGTCCAGCATGATGCGCAGCGCCGGGACGATCCGCCCCGGGCGCCCGTAGTCGCTCTCCTCCCAGGGCTGCGGCCAGTCCGGGATGCGCAGGTTCGACACCGAGTAGCCGACCAGCCCCGCCTTGGGCTTGGCGCCGCGCCCGGTCGCGCCCTCGTCGCGGATCTCGCCGCCCGCGCCGGTGGCCGCGCCCGGAAACGGCGAGATCGCGGTCGGATGGTTGTGCGTCTCGCACTTGGCGACGAAATGGGTCAGTTCGTCGTGCGAGCGATAGGTTCCGTCCGGCCCCGGATAAAACCTCTGCGAATGAAAACCTTCCAGAATCGCGGCATTGTCCGCATACGCGAGCACGGTGCCCTGCGGGTTGGCGGCGTGCGTGTGGCGGATCATCGCGAATAGCGAGCAATCCTGCTTCTCGGCGTCGACGATCCAGTCGGCGTTGAAGATCTTGTGCCGGCAGTGCTCGGAGTTCGCCTGCGCGAACATGGTGAGCTCGGCATCGGTGGGATCGCGGCCGGCGCGGCGGTAGGCGTCGCGCAGATAGGCGATTTCCTCGCCGCTCAGCGCCAGCCCCAGGCTCGCATTCGCCTCCTCCAGGCGCGCGAGCGGCACCCGTGCGAGCGGGCGTGGCGCGACGCGCGCGAACAGCCGGTCCGCCTCCTCGAGCGCAGCGAGCACGCTTTCGGTCATGCGGTCGTGCAGCAGCTCGCCGATGCGCGCGCGATCGATCTTCAGCGCCGAATCGACGGAAAACAGGGTCCCGCGCTCGATCCTGAGGACATTCGCCAGGCCGCAATTTCGCGCGATGTCGGTGGCTTTCGAGGACCACGGCGAAACCGTGCCGAGCCGCGGTACGACGAGGAACGGCTCGCCCCGGGGCGCGCCGGCCGCCGGCATGCCGTAGCGCAGCAGTCGCTCGAGCACCCGGCGTCCTTCGCCGTCCGGGGCGCCGTCGCACTCGACGAAATGCCAGAACTCCGCGGCGATCCCGCGCAGGGCGGGCTGCACGCCGTTCAGTTCCCGCAGCAGCCCGGCAAGACGGAAATCCGACAGCGCGCGGCCACCGCGCAGACGCAGAACGGTGGGCTTGGTCACTTCCTTATGACAGGCTCCTGCACCTTGCCCGAAAGGTTGAGGACCGTGCGCAGCGTCTGCGTCGGCGTCTTTACGTCCGCGGCGACTCGGCCCGAAAGCGCGCCGGACGGATCGATGTCGATGCTCGCCCCGGCGTTCATCGAGCCCGCGGTCATGCTGATGTCGCGCAGCTGCACCGCGCCCTTGTCGTAGACGCCCTTGCCGGTCATCTCGTTGAACACCGTCCGCCCGGTGCTTTGCGCGCCGCCCGTCTGCAGCGCGCGCGTCAGGTCGAAGCTGCCGAGCACGCCCTTGTCGATCTTGAACTCCCCCTGCATGCGCGCGCCCTCGTAGAGCTGCCCCGGCGCGCCGCCGCTCATGCTGTAGGCCGCCCGCCCCTCCACCTTGCCATCGGAGACCAGCGCCGGCGCGAACACCGCGGCTTTCAAGCCGCGCGCGCGCACTTCGCCCTCCGCGGTCCAGTTCGCGCCCCAGCGGATCCGCGCGGTCCCGCTGATGACGCCGTCGTAGGCGCGCCCGTCGAATTCGGAACTGGCGACCCCGGTGCGGCTGGCGGTTCCCTTCATGCCGAAATCCGAAAGGCTGAGCGCCGGAACGAAGGGCAGCGCGAGCGAGCCCGCGTTGATCTCAAACGCAAGCTCGCTGCCCTTGGGCGAAAGCTGCACCGTCAGTTTGTCCGCGCCAGCAAGCCGCACGCTCTGCACGGCGCCGTCCGCGCCGATCGTGGCCTCCACGTCGAGCACCGGCAGCTTGAGCGGCCCGTCGAGCGCCAGCTGCCTGACCGTTACCTGGCCGACCCTGAAGTTCGTCCCCGCGGCCTTGCCAAAGAGCGCGTCCCCGAGCTGCGACTGCGACATCGAGAGGCCCTCGAGCTCGAGCTTGCGGAACGACTTGGCCGCCCCGAACAGAGAACCGATCTCGGGCGAGCCCCGCACCAGCCGGATCCTCGCGCCGCCGACCGTCACGTTCTCGAATTTCAGCTCGACGCCGGTGAACAGCGACAGCCGCGCCGCGCCGATCTTAACCGGCGCGCCCAGCGCCTCGGCGGCGCCTTTCTCGTACTCCGGGGTGGAGACCGGGACGACGTGCAGCACGCCGATGCCGCCGAGCAGCAGCACGAACGCCGCGATCGCGACGGTCTTGCCCCAGCGCTTCGGCCGCCCGGCCGCCGCAACCACCGCCGAGGGCGCCGCCTCGGCGCCGCGCCTGGCCATCACCTTCTGGTCGCGCTTGATGTCGTCCTGGTCGAGGTCTTCGTCCCCGACCTGGAGGCCGTCGCCGTCCGTCGCGCGGGCCGCCTGCTGCGCCGCCTGCCTCGCGGTCTGCGCTTCCTTCGCCTTGCGCTTGCGCTCCGCCTCTTCCTCCTTGCGGCGCTCGTCCTCTTCGCGTTCCCTGCGCTCCTCTTCTTCCCTCGCGCGGCGCTCGTCCTCGGCCTTGCGGCGCCGTTCTTCCTCCTCCCGCCGCTTGCGCTCCTCTTCTTCCTGCGCCTTGCGCTCGGCTTCTTCCTGCGCCCTGCGCGCGGCGGCTTCCTTCGCCTTGCGCTCCTCTTCCTCCTTCGCCTTGCGCTCCTCTTCCTCCTTCTTGCCGAAGGATTCCAGGTCGCCCAGCAGGTCGCCAAGGTCCGCGCCGGCAGGGGCGGCCGCGGGCGGCGGCGCCGGCACGGCCTCGACCTTCGGCAGGGATGCGGCCAGGTCCGCCGCGGCGCGCGCCTTCGCCTCCGCCTCTTCCTTCGCCTTGCGCTCGGCTTCTTCTCTCGCCTTGCGCTCGGTTTCTTCCTTCGCCTTGCGTTCCGCCTCGTCTTTCGCCTTGCGCTCGGCCTCTTCTTTCGCCTTGCGCTCCGATTCCTCGCGCGCACGCCGATCCGCGTCTTCCTTCGCGCGCCGCTCGTCCTCCACCTTGCGTCGGCGATCCTCTTCCTCGCGCTGCTTGCGCTCGGCCTCCTCCTTCGCCTTGCGCTCGGCTTCCTCCTTCGCCTTGCGCTCGGCCTCCTCTTTGGCCTTGCGTTCGGCCTCCTCTTTGGCCTTGCGCTCGGCTTCTTCCTTCGCGCGCCTCGCCTCCTCCTCCTTGCGGCGGCGCTCGTCTTCCTCGCGCCGCTTGCGATCTTCCTCCTCGCGCGCCCTGCGCTCGGCCTCTTCCTTCGCCCGCCGCTCGTCCTCCTCCTTGCGGCGCCGGTCTTCCTCTTCGCGTCGCTTGCGATCCTCCGCCTCGCGAGCCTTGCGTTCCTCTTCCAGCCTGGCCTTCATTTCGGCTTCGAGGCGCTGGCGCATTTCGTCGGCGTCGCGCTTCGCCTTTTCCTCGAGTTCCTTGCGCGCCTGCTCCGCCGCCTCGGTCGCGCGCTTTTCCGCCTCTTCGCGCGCCTTGCGCTCGGCCTCGAGTTTCGCGTTCAGGTCGGCCTCGAGCTTTGCTTTCTCGCGCTCCGCCGCCTCGGTCCTCGCCTTCGCGTCGGCTTCGGCCCTCGCCTTCGCCTCGGTCGCCATGCGCACGGCCGCCTCGCGCGCCGCCTTCACTTTCGCCTCGGCGTCCGCGCGCGCCCTCGCCTCGGCCTCCGTCCTCGCCTTCGCTTCGGCTTCGGCGCGCGCCTTCGCCTCGGCCTCCGCCCGCGCCTTCGCCTCCGCCTTCGCCTTCGCCTCGACCTCCTGGCGCGCCCGGTAGTCGATGGCTTCCTGCTCTTTCGCCTTGCGCTCGGCATCGGCGCGCGCCGCGGCGGCGAGATCCATCTGCGGAGGTTTCGGCGCCGCCGGTCTCGGAGGGATCTTCAGCGCCTGCGTGAAGTCGAGGCCGTCGCTGTCATCGTCGGCCGCGGGCTTGGACGGCGGCTTGGCGGGCGCCGCGGCGGGGCGCGGGGCGGGCGCCGCGGACTGCGAACCCGAAGAAACCTCGCGGATGTAGCCGTCCTTGTCGAACTGCCGGATCAACGCCTCGAATTTCGCGCCGGCGAGCTTCTCGAACTTGTTCTGCACTTCCGAGAGCGGGGTTTTGCCGTCGATCGCGGCCAGCACCGCCCGGTCGGCGCGCGAAAGATTGCTGGTCTTGCCGGACGCTTCCTGCACGCCCTTGCCAGTCTTCGAAAAGATCGCGGAGAGGTTCAAGTGCCTGAGCGGTTTCGGGGGGCGCGCTATTATAGCTACAAGTGGCTGTTTCCCCGGCGTCAATCCCCCTGACTTTCCTGCTCGGCGTGCTGGTCGCGCTGACCGCGCTCGGCATGGACATGTTCCTGCCATCCGTGCCCGTCCTGGCGCGCGCTTTCGGCGCCGAACCCGGCGCCGCCCAGCTCACCGTCACCACCTACCTGCTGGGCCTCGCCGCCGGCCAGCTTGCCTGGGGCCCGGTGTCCGACCGCTACGGGCGCAAGCCCGTCCTCTGCGCGGGACTCGGCCTGTTCCTCGCCGCCAGCCTGTGGGGCGCGCACGGCCGCTCGATCGACGAAATCGCGCTGCTGCGCCTCGCGCAGGGAATCGGCATGTCGAGCGGACCGGTGATCGCGCGATCGATCGTGCGCGACCTCTATGCGCGAGAACGGGCCGCGCACCTGCTTGCGCGCATGATGGCCGTGTTCGGCGTCGTGCCGGTGGCCGCGCCGCTGCTCGGCGGCGCGGCGCTCACCCTGCATGGCTGGCAGGCGGTGTTCTGGGTCTACGCGGGCATCGCGCTGGCGCTGCTGCTCGCGGTCGCGGGCGGACTGCCCGAGACCGCGCCCGCCGCGCGCGCCCCGGTCGCCTTCGCCCGGCTGGCGGGCAACTTCGCGGCGCTCCTGCGCGATCCGCGCTTTCGCGCCCCGCTCGCGACCATGATCTGCGCGCAAATGGGGATCATCGCCTTCGTGTCGTGCTCGGCGCTGGTGATGGTGCCGGCGCTGCGGCTCACGCCGGCGGCGTTCAGCGTGCTGTTCGCGCTCATCATGCTCGGGCAGATCCTGGGCGGGCTCGCCGGCAGCCGGCTCGTGGCGCGCACCGGCATCGCGCGCATGGTCCGCCTCGGCGCCTCGCTCGCCCTCGCCGCGGGCCTGCTGCTCGCCGCGCTCGCGCTCGCAGGCGCCTCGCACTGGAGCGCGGTGGTGCTGCCGATGATCCTCTATCTTTTCGGCTGCGCGTTCCTGATCCCGAACGCGACCGCCGCCGCCCTCTCGCCCTTCCCGCAAATGGCCGGGGCGGCGTCCTCGCTCCTCGGCGCGCTGCCCTTCGGGCTGGGCGCCCTGGTGAGCGCCGGGCTGGCGGCGGCATTCGACGGGACGATGCGTCCCCTCGCGCTTGCCGTGTGCGCGTCGGCCTGCGCGTCGTTTGCCTTCGAGCGGCTCTGGTTCCGCAAGCACGCGCATGGATAGCGTCGAATGCGCGGTGATCGGCGCGGGGATCGTCGGCCTGGCGATCGCGCGCGCGCTCGCCACGGCCGGGCGCGAAGTGGTGATCCTGGAAACCGAGGACGCGATCGGCACCCACACCAGCTCGCGCAACTCGGAGGTCATCCACGCGGGCCTGTACTACCCGAAAGGCTCGCTGAAGGCGCGCGCCTGCGTCGCCGGCCGCCGGCGGCTGTACGAGTATTGCGCCAGCCACGGCGTGCCCTACCGGCGCTGCGGCAAGCTGATCGTGGCGACGAGCGACGCGCAGGTCGCCGAACTGGACTCGATTCTGAAGAAGGGAACGGATAACGGCGTCGACGACCTGGTCCGGATCACGGCGGCGCAAGCGGAGCAAATGGAACCCGCGCTGCGCTGCGCCGGGGCGCTGCATTCGCCCTCGACCGGCATCGTCGACAGCCACGCGCTCATGCTCGCCTACCTCGGCGACGCCGAGGCGGCGGGCGCCATGCTGGGCTTGCGAAGTTCGCTGGAAAAGGTCTTCTTGCGGGACGGGTGTTTCGAACTCCATGTAAAGGACGCAAGCCCCGTTCGCTGCGCGCTCCTCGTCAACAGCGCCGGCCTGCGCGCGCCCAGCGTCGCGCGGCGGATCGAGGGGTTCCCGGCGAGCCGGATTCCGCGCGAGCTGTACGCCAAGGGCAACTACTACTCGCTCGCGGGCCGGCCGCCGTTCTCGCGGCTGGTGTACCCGGTGCCCGAGCCGGGAGGGCTCGGCGTGCACCTGACCCTCGACCTCGCCGGCCAGGCGCGCTTCGGGCCGGACGTCGAATGGGTGGACCGCATCGACTACCGGGTCGACCCGCGCCGCTCCGAGGGGTTCTACGCCGCGATCCGGCGCTACTGGCCAGGACTGCCCGAGGGGGCGCTCGCACCGGGCTACGCCGGCATCCGGCCGAAAATCTCCGGCCCGACCGAGCCGGCCGCGGACTTCCTGATCCAGGGCCCGGCCGCGCACGGCATCCCGGGACTCGTCAACCTGTTCGGCATCGAGTCGCCCGGATTGACAGCCTCGCTCGCGTTGGCCGATGATGTCGCCGCGCTTTTTTCGCGTCTTTGACCCGGAGAAGAAAATGACACTCAAACCCCTGTTCGCCTCGCTGGCGCTGCTCGCCCTGGCGGGCGCCGCCCAGGCGCAGACCAAGTGGGACATGCCGACGCCGTATTCCGACGGCGAGTTCCACACCATCAACGTGCGCCAGTTCGTCGAGGACGTGAAGAAAGCCACCGGCGGCAAGCTCGATATCAACGTGCACTCGAACGGCTCGCTCATCAAGCACCCGGACATCCTGCGCGCCGTGTCGACCGGCCAGGTGCCGATCGCCGAGTACCTGCTCGGCCAGTTCGGCAACGAGGACCCCGTGTTCGCGGTGGACAACCTGCCCTTCCTCGCCGCCGGCTACGACAACGCCTGGAAGCTCTACCAGGCGCAGAAGCCGATCCTCACCAAGAAACTCGAAGGCCGGAGCCAGCTGCTGCTGTTCTCGGTGGCCTGGCCGGGGCAGGGCCTGTACACGAAGAATCCGCTGAAGAGCGTCGATGACTTCAAGGGCGTCAAGTTCCGCACCTACAGCCCGCAGACCGCGCGGCTCGCCGAGCTGCTCGGCGCGAGCCCGACGGTGATCCAGGTGCCCGAGGTGCCGCAGGCGTTCGCCACCGGCACCATCAGCGCCATGATCACCTCGTCGGCGACCGGCACGCAGGTCAAGGCCTGGGAGTTCGTGAAGAACTACTACACCACGAACGCGATGCATCCGAAGAACGTGGTCACCGTGAACAGCCGCGCCTTCCAGCGCCTGCCGGAGGACCAGCGCAAGGCGCTGCAGGCGGCCGGGGCCGCCGCCGAGAAGCGCGGCTGGGATCTGTCGCGCAAGCGCGAGGCCGACGCCAACAAGCTGCTCGCCGACAACGGCATGACGGTGCACAAGCCCGATGCCGCGCTGATGGCGGCGATGAGCAAGATCGGCGACACCATCACCGCCGAGTGGCTGAAGGCCGCCGGCGCCGACGGCGAGGCGATCGTCAAGGCATACCGCGGTAAGTAGCCCCTTGAGGCGGTTCCTCGACCGCCTCTATGCGGCGAGCGGCGCGCTCGCCGCGCTGAGCCTCGCCAGCATCTGCGTGCTGATGCTGGCGCAGGCGGTCGGCCGCGAATTCGGGCTGCTGATCCGCGTCGCCGACGACCTCACCTCCTGGCTGTGCGCGGCGGCGGCGTTCCTCGCCCTCGGCCATACCTTCCGGCACGGCGAGCTGGTGCGGGTCGGGCTGTTCATCGACCGACTGCCGCGCGGCCCGCGCCGCGCGGCCGAGCTCGCCGCGCTCGGCCTGACCGCCGCCTTCATCGGCTACATGAACTGGGCGGCCGCCCGCTTCGTCTACGATAGCTGGCAGTTCAAGGAAGTCGCCCAGGGCCTGGTCCAGATCCCGATCTGGATTCCGCAGCTGTGCTTCGTGATCGGGGCGATGATCTTCCTCATCGCGATCCTCGACGAGCTGGTCCGGGTCCTGTCGAACCGGAAGCCGACCTACCAGCTCGCCGAGGAAGACCGCCGCGCGCGCGGCGACTACTCGGAGATGGCGTAGCCCGCCATGATCCGGGACATGGCGCCCTGAGGATGGCGGCCATGAGCACGCTGGAGATCGCGCTGGCGTTGCTCGCGCTGCTGCTCGTGCTGCTCGCGGGCGGCGTCTGGATCGCGATCTCGCTGGGCGCCGTGGCCTGGTTCGGGCTGCACTTCTTCACCACCACGCCGCCCGATGTCAACCTGTTCCAGTCGTTCTGGGGCTCGAGCGCCTCCTGGACGCTCGCGGCGCTGCCGCTCTTCATCTGGATGGGCGAGATTCTCTACCGTACCAAGCTGTCGGAGGAGATGTTCGAGGGCCTCGCGCCCTGGCTGACCTGGCTGCCCGGGCGCCTGATGCACGTCAACGTGCTCGCCTGCGGCATCTTCGGCACGGTGTCGGGCTCGTCGGCCGCGACCTGCGCGACGATCGCCAAGGTGGCGCTGCCCGAACTCGTACGGCGCGGCTACGACCAGAAGACCGCCCTGGGTTCCCTCTGCGGCGCGGGCACGCTCGGCATCCTGCTGCCGCCCTCGATCATCATGGTGGTCTACGCCGTCGCGGCCGAGGTCTCGATCCTCAAGGTGTTCCTCGCCGGCTTCCTGCCGGGGTTCCTGCTGATGGCGCTGTTCTCGGGCTACATCGTCGTCTGGGCCTGGCTCAACCCGGGCAAGACGCCGCGGGACGAGTTCCGCATGAGCTTCGGCGAAAAGCTCTACAAGAGCCGGCACCTGATCCCCTGCGTGCTGCTGATTGTGTTCATCGTCTGGGTGATGATCGAGGGCTGGGCGACGGCGACCGAATCGGCCGCCTACGGCGTGCTCGGCTCGCTCGCCATCGCCTGGTGGTCGGGCGGCCTCAACCGCGACACCTTCTGGCAGAGCCTGATGGGCGCGACGCGACTGTCGTGCATGATCATGTTCATCCTCGCCGGCGCCTCGTTCCTGTCCTCCTGCATGGCCTTCACCGGCATCCCGAAGGCGCTCGCCGCCTGGGTGGCGTCGCTCGCGCCGAGCAAGTACATGCTGATCGCGATCCTCGCCGGCATCTACATCCTGCTCGGCGCCGCGCTCGACGGCGTGTCGATGATCGTGCTCACCACCTCCATCGTCATCCCGATGATCGAGAAGGCGGGCATCGATCTCATCTGGTTCGGCATCTTCATCGTGCTGCTGGTCGAAATCGCCGAGGTCACGCCACCGCTGGGGTTCAACCTGTTCGTGCTGCAGACCATGAGCGGCAAGGACAGCAACTACGTCGCCTGGGCCTCGCTGCCGTTCTTCTTCATGATGGTGCTGTGCATCGCACTGATCACGGTGTTTCCCGAGATCGCCACCTGGCTGCCCGATACGCTGATCAAGAAAGCAAAGTGATCGTCGTCCACCATCTCAACAACTCGCGCTCGCAGCGCATCCTCTGGCTGCTGGAGGA